>JBALUX010000010.1:0-46810 GCA_036963725.1 Parasphingorhabdus sp.
CCCACCATTGGTCACCGGCGATCAGATTGATGTCCGCCAGTGACAGCATCTTCTCTTCCTTCGTCACATTGGTAATGGCGAAGATGCTCTGTTTCCGCTCCCGGCTCTGGCGCCAGATGCCGAACAAGCCTTCGGGCAGCGCCAGCGTGAATTGCACCGCATTGGGGTGAAAGGCCTGCTGCTGTTTGCGGGTTTCGACCAGTGAGAGAAAACGGTTGAATACCTGCGCCTCGACGGTTTCCGGATCGGCCAGTTTCGCGGAAATTTCATCATAATCCAGCTGGCGCCGGTTAATCGACCGGTTGTGGCCGGTCCGGTTGACCTCTTCATAGCCGTTGGGGGTTGCCAGCAGGCTGTGAATATAGATCGCCGGAATGCCCTCCAGCGCCAGCATGATCGCCATCGCCGCCATGAACCGCTCGATCTGATATTCGTCCGGCCCGTCCAGCGTTCCCTGCATCGCCTCGAAAAAGGAGATGTTCATCTCATAGGGCTTCTCGGTTCCGCCCGGGCCGCGGCGCATCGACACGCGTCCGCCAAAGCTCTGGATGGTGGTCAGCATCTGGTCGACTTCACCCTGCGGCAGCGCCCCTTCGGTCGGGCGCAGGCCGATCCCGTCATGACTGGCGGTGAAATTGAGATAGGTGCAGCCGGTCAGCGCTGGCGGATTGCTGCGGGTTAACCGTTTCAGATAGAGCGCGTTGCCGGTCAATAGCGCGTGGACCAGAAGCGGCGGCAGCGAGAAATTGTAGATGACATGCGCTTCGTTCTGGTTGCCGAAATAGGTCAGATTCTCGTGATTGGGGATATTGGTTTCGGTGATGATGACCAGCGTTTCGGCATGATGGTCCATCAAGGTACGGAGCAGGCGGATAATCTCGTGGGTTTCGTCGAGATTGATCGAAGGCGTGCCGATTTTCTTCCACAGGAAGGCGACCGCGTCGAGCCGGAATATCCGCACGCCATGCTCGATATAGGCCGCAATAATCTTGACAAATTCCAGCAGCAGCTCGGGATTGGTAAAGTCGAAATCCAGCTGGTCGCTACTGAACGTGCTCCAGACATGGCGGTCGCCGGACGCGGTCCGAAACGGCGTCAGCAGCGGATGGGCGCGGGGACGCACCACCTGCCCGAGATCGGCTGCCGGATCAGCGGTATAATAATAATCCTTGCCCGGTGCTTCACCGGACAGAAATTGCTGGAACCAGACGGATTTGCTCGATCCGTGATTGATGACCAGATCGCCCATCAGACGATAGTCGCCAGCAATGGCCTCGATATCAGACCAGTCGCCCAGATCCTCATCGACCGCGAGATAGTCGATCACCCCGAAGCCGTCGTCACAGCTATAGGGGAAAAAAGGCAGGATATGCACTGCGCCGATGGTCTGGCCGATATGCTCTTTCAGGAAGCGGTGCAGCGTCCGCAGCGGCCGCTCGCCGTCTGACCGGATGGTGCCACCATAGGTGATCATCGCGACATCGCTCTCGTCCCACAAATGCTTGTCGGCGATTTCCGAGCGCGAGATCATCTGGCTCTTGTCGGGCCAGAACAGATCGACGATGCGCTCCGCCAGCGCTTCGCAATCCTGATCGGGATAGAGCGCGCCCAGATGCGCGGTCAGCCGTTGCAGAAGATGGTCGATAGTGGCGCGATCATTCATAATGGTTCTGTCACTCCGAAAATCTTCTTGACCCCGGCGGAACAATCGGGCCCTTATTGTGCAGTGCATCAAACAACAAATCCTGATTCAATAAAAGCTTTTTTAAGGGATCTCTATCTGCAGGCGCTGCAACCCGCGCTGCCCGCCAACGCCATGCGCGATGTCCAATGGCCCCGGGTGACCGGCCGGACCTATCTGCTTTCCACCGGCAAGGCCGCCACGCAGATGGCTGCCGCTATTCTGGATCGTCTGCCGGAGAATGTCGAAGGCCTGATCGTTACGCGACAGGGCTATGTCGAGCCGGGTTTCGCGCCGGATAATTTTCAGATCGTCGAGGCGTCGCATCCGGTCCCTGATTCCCTCGGTGCCGAAGCCGCGCAAAGCGCCCTGCAGGCGGCAGATGCGCTCGGTGCAGATGATCTCTTGCTGGTACTGATGTCCGGCGGGGCAAGCGCATTGCTCCCTGCGCCAGCCGACGGGATATCGCTGGCTGAAAAACAGTCTGTCACCCGTGCCCTGCTGCGCAGCGGCGCACCGATTGGCGAAATGAATATCGTCCGCAAACATCTTTCGGCGATCAAGGGCGGACGACTGGCCGCGAGAGCCTGGCCGGCGACAACCCATATGATCGCCATTTCCGATATTCCCGGGGATAATATCGCGATGATTGGATCGGGACCGACTGTCGCAGATAGCTCCACCTGCGCCGAGACTCTGACGATTGCCGCGAAATATGACATAAAGCTACCGTCGGCGGTCAAGGAGCAATTGTTATCAGGCGCGCTTGAAACCCCGAAAGCCACCGATCCGAAGATGCAGCGTTCGACCGCGGAACTCTGCGCAAGACCTGCCGACATGTGCTCGGCGGCGGTCGAAGCCGTCATTGCCATGGGCTATGAGCCAATCATGCTCGGCGACGCGCTCGAGGGTGATGCACTGGAACTCGGGAAGGACCATGCCGCGCAAGCGCTTGCTCTCAAGGCGAGTGGCCGCAAGGCGGCGCTGATATCGGGGGGAGAGGCGACCGTGACCTTGCGCAACCGCAATGGTCGCGGTGGCCGCTGCACCGCCTATCTGCTGGCCTGTGCTCTGGCCCTGAACGGCGAGCCGGATATTTACGGCTTTGCCGCCGACAGCGACGGCATAGACGGCTCGGAAGACAATGCCGGCGCATTTTTATGGCCCGGCATATTAGACCTGATGGACGGAGCCGATCAGGCATGTCAGCTGCTCGAACAGGACAATAGCTATCTCGCTTTCGACAGGGCAGGCGCTCTGCTGATGACCGGACCATCCGGCACCAACGTCAATGATTTGCGGGTGATTCTCGTCGGCTAGGATGGGGCTTTCCTACAGCAGTACGGATCGCTTATCCTCGGAACCGGCTCTTTGACATCCCTGCGGAAAACGAAGTCATTCTCCGCGACCTGCCGCGCGCCGACCGGATATCCATCCTTCTGGAAGATTACACTAGGTATCAGGTTGGTGAAGGGAATATCCCAGAATTCTTTGCGTTTCAGGCAAAGGTGACAGAAAATAAAACCGGGTCTTTGTGTAAAGTTTCTTCTGAACAACCAACCGCCTTATGTCGGCGGGACCACCTCGATCGACAGAATTTCAATCGCATCCTCCCGCCCGGCAAAATCGCCAAGGTCGCCCGGCTCCAGTCCCATCAATGCCCGGCTGATCGGCGCGGAGAAGGATACCAGCGCGCTCGCCGGATCGGCTTCGTCGTCTCCGACAAGAGAGAGTGTTTTCTCTTTGCCGTTAAGCAGGAAGGTCACTCTGGTGCCAAATTCCACCTTGGTACCGCTCGGCACCGGCGGTTGCTCCGCCGTCGATTGTCTTGTGTTCCAGTAGCGCAAGTCGCGCTTCGCGATCTTGAGCGCGACCTCGTCGTCGGTCAGCTCTGCGACCTTTGACTGCAACTCGGCCACGCGGTCCTTGATCAGCTGCAGCCCGCGCGCCGTGACCAGATTGGGTCCGACGGGGATCGGATGCTCGAACTTGGGCTCGAGATGCTCGTCATCACCTTCTCTGCGGAAAGCAACGCTCATCGGTCAGGCTTTGGTCTTGGGCGTTACCCAGATGGATACCGGCGCGACAAATTTGCCATGCGCCGGCGTGCCGACATCAATGCGCTCGGCAGTGACCAGCTCGCCACTCTCGAGGCTGAAGGAGGCCCAGGGTTTGGGCATGCGGCCAAAGGTCATCTTCTGGATTGGCTGACCGGTGCTGCTGTTCATGATAGTTGCGATAATTGCCATGCCGCGCCGCTTGCGATGGATGGGCCGGACTGTCAACCATGTGTGATCGGTAGTTGGATTCTGATGGTGCAGGGGACCTGTGCCGGTTCAGCGCCAGTCGACGATTTTCCAGCCGCGCTGCTCCGCCATACGCCGCAATTTGGGGGTCGGTGTTGTCGCTATTGCCTCGTCGGCAAATTCCAGCATCGCCTGATCGCTGACATGGTCGGAATAGGCGCGGACATGGCAATCTGCCCGCTGCCAGCCCTGTTTGGCAAACAGCGCCTCAATCCGGCCGATCTTGGCATCATCATAGCAATTCTCGCCGATGATGTCGGGAAGCACATGCCCTTCTTTATCGACTTCCAGCTGCGTGCCAATCAGATGGTCAAAGCCAAGACGGCGGGCGATCGCTTCGGCGTAAAGTTCATAGGATGCGGTGACCAGCACCAGTTTGCGCCCGTCAGCGCGATCCACCTCAATCTGGTCGAGCGCTTTCTGGTGGCGGTTGGAGCGCAGTACCCTGTCGGCAAAGCTCTCGATATGTGGTTGCAATGCCGAAAGCTTCGGAGCGCTGCCGAGCAACATCCGCTGGTTGAAAGTCTTCAATTGCCCGCGGCTGATCAGCTTGAGGCCATAGGCAATGAAACCGAATGGCAGGAGCGGCAGAAAGATCAGCCGCCACGGCGCTCTGGCAAAAACTATGTGAAACAGGAACGGCGTATAGGTCCCGCGCACGGTGATCGTGCGGTCCATGTCGTAAAGCGATATTTTCTGCATGCTATCCCGAATTGCCGTTCGCGCCGGCCATAGCAGCCCGCCGGCAAATGCACCAAATATTTGAGCAGTTTAATCTCTTGAGCTTTGGCGCAATTTCGGTCACCTATAGACGCGATGTCGATACCCAGCGATTTTGTCGAAGAGACAGCCGAAGATGGAGCGGTTACGCTGCATTTTTCCGGCGACCTTTCGATTGCCAGTGTTGGCGATTTACCAGAGCGTTTGAGAGAATATGAAGGCCAAGCGCAGCGGCTCGATATTTCCGATACTGGCTATACCGACACCGTCGGCGCCTGGCTGATTCACCGGACAGCGCGTGATATGGAAGCGGAAATTGTCGGTGCGGGTGATCATGCCCAGCGGCTGATAGCTGCGGTCGCCGGAGCCGATCAGCCGACCGAAATCCGGCCGGAACCCGCCAACCCCGTTATCCGTGTGCTGAGCGAAGTGGGCGAGGCTACGACCATCGCCTTTAGCACCATGACCGGATTGATCGGTTTCTTCGGTGCAATCATGGTTGGTTTCTTCCGGTTGGTCCGGCACCCCGGTAAAATCAGATGGAACGCCGTGATCCAGCGTTTCGATGTCGTTGGCGTCCGCTCGCTTGGTATCATCGGTCTGATGAGCTTTCTGATCGGTCTGGTGATCGCGCAACAAGGCGCGGTGCAGTTGCGGCAATTCGGAGCGGAAGTGTTCACCGTCAATCTCGTCGGTCGTCTGACGCTTCGCGAACTGGGCGTGCTGATGACCGCGATCATGGTCGCAGGGCGGTCCGGCTCGGCCTTTGCCGCGCAAATCGGCACGATGAAGCTGACCGAAGAAATCGACGCGATGCGCACCATTGGCGTGTCTCCGGTCGAGGCGCTGGTGCTCCCGCGCTTTATCGCCGCCGTGTTCATGCTGCCCCTGCTCGGCTTCTACGCCTCGATCGTCGCGATCATCGGCGGCGGATTGCTCAGCTGGGTCGAACTCGATATCCCGCCGGCAACCTTCTTCGCCCGCATTCGCGAGGTCGTGCCGCTGACCGATGTCTATGTCGGGCTCGTTAAGGCGCCGGTCTTCGGCGCGATTATCGCGGTTACCGGCTGCTATCAGGGCATGCAGGTCAAGGGCAATGCCGAGGATGTCGGCAAGCGGACCACCGCAGCCGTTGTTCAGGCGATTTTCCTCGTCATCGTGCTCGACGCGTTTTTCGCGGTATTCTTTACCTGGATCGGATGGGATTGATGCTCGATTCGCAAGCCATTACCTATGACCCGGATTATGAAGGTCCGATCGTCAGTGTGCACGGGTTGCGCAACGCCTTTGGCGAGCAGGTGGTTCACGATAATCTCGATCTCGACGTGCAACGCGGCGAAATCATCGGCGTAGTCGGCGGATCGGGCACCGGAAAATCGGTATTGATGCGCTCGATCATCGGGTTGCAGACGCCGAAAGAGGGCGAAGTCAAGGTCTTTGGCGAACAAATATTGGGTAAATCCGAGGCCGAGACGATCGAAATTCGCAAGCGCTGGGGCGTCTTGTTCCAGGGCGGTGCATTATTCTCGACGCTGACCGTGGCCGAAAATGTGATGGTACCGATCCGGGAATTCTACCCGGACATGGATCGCGATTTCCGGCGCGAAGTGGCCAAATACAAGGTCTGCCTGTCCGGATTGTCGCCCGACGCCGCACCGAAATATCCTTCCGAACTGTCCGGTGGGATGCGCAAGCGGGCCGGCATCGCGCGGGCTCTCGCGCTCGATCCGGAACTGCTGTTTCTGGATGAACCGACCGCCGGTCTGGATCCGATCGGCGCGGCTGCGTTTGACACGCTGACCAAGGAATTGCAGCAAACTCTAGGGTTGACCGTTTTCCTGATCACCCATGACCTCGATACGCTGCACGCCATTTGCGACCGGGTCGCGGTGCTCGCTGACCAGCGCGTCATCGCCGTAGGCACGATCGACGAATTGCTCGCGCTCGACCATCCCTGGATACAGGAATATTTCAATGGACCGCGCGGGCGGATGGCATCTGCCGGCAAAAAGATGCTGGGATGAGAATGATGAAGCGGATCAGAGAATTGTTGCAGGTGACGGCACGGCTCGTCATAGAGGTGAAATAGATGGAAACGCGCTCCAACCATATACTTGTCGGTGTTGTCACTTTGGCGATGCTGGCCCTTGTGGCCGCCTTTCTGGTATGGATCGTTCGCTTTGGCGACGGCACGACCAAGCAATATGATATTTTCTTTTCCCAGTCGGTAGGCGGACTGGCGTCGGGAACCGGCGTGACCTTTGCCGGCGTGCCCTCGGGTCAGGTGATCAAGGTCGAGCTATGGAAGAAGGACCCGAATTTCGTTCGTGTCCGTATCGCCGTCAGCGAAGATACGCCGATACTCGAAGGCACCACTGCCACGATCCAGAGCGTCAGCTTTACCGCGCCGCCCAATATTCAGCTCGATGGTGCCAAAAAAGGAGCGCCACCGATCACCGATCTTGGGCCCGAAGGGGTGCCGGTGATCCCGACCAAGCCGGGCGCGCTCGGGGAATTGCTCAACAGCGCTCCGCTGGTTGTGGAACGTTTAGCGACTTTGACCGACCGGCTGACCTTGCTGCTGTCGGATGAAAACCAGAAATCCATCAGCGGCATATTGGCCAATACCGACAAGCTGACCGGCAGTCTGGCGAAACAGGCACCAGGACTGGAAGCCTTGATGGAAGAATCGCGGATCGCCATTCGCAACGCCGGCCAGACCGCCGAGAAGCTGGGCCTGGTGGCGGACAACACCAATGCTTTCCTGACCAACAACGGCGAACCGGTGGCGAAAAATCTCGCAACCACACTGGATTCCGCCTCCAAGAGCCTGCTGGCGCTGGAAGGCGTATTGAAAAACGCCCAGCCTGGTGCAGAGCGTTTCTCCAACAAGACCCTGCCGGAGGTCGACCAGCTGGTCGAGGATATGCAGGCGCTAACCAAGTCTCTTACCAATGTGACCGACCGGCTTGATCAGGGCGGGGCGGGGTCCTTATTGTCGGCGCCAGCGCTGCCGGACTATGAGCCAGGCCAATGAAGGGGCAGATTTGATGAGTAATTTTCGACCTTTGAAAGCCGTCGGTCTGCTGGCCGCAACCGCTTCGCTTGGTGCCTGCGTCAGTTTTGGCGGTGCCGAGCCGCCGCCTTCGCTGCTGTCGATCTCGCCGGACCAGAAATTATCAGCCGGTGCGATGCAGAGCGGATCGCAAACCGGCTCACTCGTGGTTGCGCTGCCTGCCTCTCCGCAAAAACTCAACACCATTCGTGTGCCGGTTCAGACCAGCGGCACGGGCATTGCCTATCTGAAAGATGCCGTATGGGTCGACAAGCCGGCGCGGCTGTTCCAGGATTTGCTCAGCGAGACCATCGCCGTGAAAAACAGCCGGCTGGTGCTGACCGCAACCCAGGCCGGCGGCAATGCGCAGACCTATATCACCGGAGAACTGGTGAATTTCGATCTCGACGGCCCCAGCCTGACGGTCACCGTCACCTATGATGCGGTAAAAATGTCCAAGGACAAGCCGGTCGAGAAGAAGCGCTTTGAGGCCAGCGAAAGAGTCTCTGCCGCTGAACCGGGCCCTGTTGGTGAAGGTCTGAACAAGGCGGCAAATACAGTCGCTGCCGATGTCGCCGCATGGGTTGGCTGACAGTCTAGTAAAGCAGCTTATTCCTCGCCGTAGCTGAACCCCTCGGGTTCCGGCCAGCCGATCGCGGTTGCCGCCATCACCCGGAACAGACAGCCCATCTCTTCTGCATGGGTCAGCCGCTGGTGCGCGGCCCAGATATCATCAGCCTGTTTCGGACTGGCCTTCATCAGCGCTTCTGCGCGTTGATCGATACCGAGCGACTTCAGCCACTGGCCCTGTTCGGTCGGTCCATGAACCGCCAGCAAGCGCGTCCGCGCAATATTCGCCAATGTGTGAAAATCGACATGGGCGGTGAGGTCAGAGGTTCCGGGGCTGTCAAACGGGCTGATCGGCATGTGATCCTTTACAGCCTGCAAAGTGCTGCCGGTGCCGGGCCTGATATAGCCATAGTCGATGATCAGCAGCGTTCCGCCCTGTTTGGCCAGCTGGCTGGCGATATGGCCTGCCAATCCCACACTGACCGGTGAGCGCTCAATAATGGTGCCGTCCGGAAAACCGCTGGCGCTGCCGCTGATCTGGTCTTCCGCTATCCCGACGCTCGGTATCGCCAGAAATTTGCTGCGATCCCGCGTAACCATTTGCCGTCGCCAGCCGCCGGATGTCGCGACATATTGCTCGACCGGCAGGGCATCGAAAAATTCGTTGGCGACGATGAGTAGCGGCCCGTCTTCCGGCAGGCTGGAAATATCGTCATGCCAAATCGCATTCGGGTGCAATTGCGCCTGTTTGGCTTTCAGCAGCGGGCTGGTCTCGACAAAATGGACCGTCGGACGGCAACCGAATTTGCGCATGGATCGCAGCGCATCATGCGCCAGAGTCCCACGTCCGGGACCCAGTTCGACATAATGGCAATGATCCGGTAAGCCTTTGCGAAGCCACAGATCGGCCAGCCAGATACCGACGATTTCGCCAAACATCTGGCTGATTTCCGGGGCTGTGACAAAATCACCCTCTTCGCCGAGCGGATCCTTGCTGGCATAATAATAATCATTGGCGATCGCCATATAGTCGCCGAGCGGGATCGGGCCTTCGCGCTCGATCCTGTCGGCAATCATGTGCGCTGCGCTGGGAAGGTCCGCCTTGGTGCCGTCAGGCAACGCTCTTGTCTCCGGCTACCGGTTCGACGCGGGCACGCCTGCCTTTCGCGGTGAAAACCAGCCACGCACCGAGCAATATCATCGGTACCGTCAGCCACTGGCCCATGCTGAACCCCGATTGCTCGACCAGCCACGTAAGCTGGGCATCCGGCTGGCGGAAGAATTCGACGAAGAAGCGGCTGAAGCCGTAGACCAGCAACCCGGTACCGACCAGTTTGCCCGGCTGATAGCGGGCATCTGTCTTCCAGAAGAGCAGCGAGAGAATGATGAAATAGAGAATGCCTTCCAGCCCTGCCTCATAAAGCTGGCTGGGATGGCGGGCGACATCGCCGCCCATCGGGAAAACGATCGCCCACGGAACATCGGTCGCCCGGCCCCACAGCTCGCCGTTGACGAAATTGGCGAGCCGCCCGAAGAACAATCCGAACGGAATGACGCAGGCGATATAGTCGCACATCCGCAGGAAATCGAGCTTCTCCCGCCGCGCGGTCCACCACAGAGCGAGCACAACGCCGATCGTGCCGCCATGCAGAGACATGCCGCCGTTCCAGACCTGCAATATCCGGATCGGTTCCTGCAAAATCTCGGGAGCGTAGAAGAATACATAGCCGAGCCGGCCGCCGACGATGATCCCGAGCGTCGCCCAGAAGATCATGTCATCGGCATGGCGTCGCGCCATAGGCGAACCCGGCTGGTCAACCAATTTGGTCAGATACCAGTAACCGATCAAAATCCCCGCGAGATAGGCCAGTGAATACCATTTGAGCTGGAAAAAACCGAGGTCGAGCGCATTGGGAGAGAGGCCAAGCTCTGTAAACTGCGTAAACTGTGCCGCATTGGCCAATATAATATCAATCAACTCTTTTCCCCGCGTGGTTTCCTGTCCATATAAAGGGAAATTCCCCTTTACCAAGAGGGAACAACGGGAGACTTGAATAATGGCGACCTCTGAACTGGATCTGGTAATCGACAAAACGCTGGAAGCACTGACCCAGCCAGGTCAATTGCTGGAACTGGATACGATCAACAAATACGGCGTCGACATGCCGATCTTCAAAAATGCGCCGCAGAATGTCTCGGACTATTTTGCCTATTTCTGTAATCAGCATGCCGACAAGGAATTTCTGGTTGATGGCGATATCCGCCTGACCTTCGCAGACGCATATGCAGCGGCGCGCACCTTGGCCGGCGGACTGGTCGAAGGCTATGGCGTTCAGAAGGGTGACCGCGTCGGTATCGCCGCGCGCAATTCGGCCAATTGGGTCATTCTCGACATGGCGATTACCATGGCGGGCGGCGTTTCGACGAAGCTGAACGGCTGGTGGCGTGGCGACGAACTGGCTGATGGCATCGAGGATGTCGGCTGTTCTTTCGTTTTTGCCGATTATCAGCGGGCCCAGCGGCTGGTTGAATCGAAACGCAAGCACGGCGCCGAACTGTTGATCTTCGAACATGACAAATTGCCCATGGAAGGGTTGAAAGTCATGCTGGAAAAAGGCGGTGGCGCCGAGACGCCGCTGCCGCAGATGGCGCCCGAAGACAATGCGACGATCCTGTTCACCTCCGGCTCTACCGGCCGGTCGAAAGGTGCCTATGCCGATCATCTCTCGGTGGTTCAGGGCGCAATGAGCTTCGTCGGAACCGTCATGGTGCTGGTCCATATCATGGAAAAACAGGGCAAGATGCCCGAGGGGCAGCCGACCGCGATGGTCTGCGTGCCGTTGTTCCATGTCACCGCGTCGGTACCGCTGGTGCTGGTCAGCTACGCAATCGGCCGCAAGCTGGTGTTCCTGAACAAATGGGATGCAGAAGAGGCGATGCGTCTGATCGAGAAGGAGCGCGTGACCTATTTCGTCGGCGTGCCGCTGATGAGCATGGAAATCTATTCGCACCCGCATTTCGACAAATATGATCTCAGCAGCTGTGTCACCATGGCCGCTGGCGGTGCCCCGCGTCCGGTCGAGCATGTCCGGCGGATCAAGGAGAAGATGGGCGATGGCTATCCGGTGATCGGCTACGGCCTGACCGAAACCAACGGCGTCGGCTGTTCCAACCAGAATGAAAATTATCTCGCCAAGCCGGACAGCACCGGCCGGGCAACGCCGCCGATTGTCGATGTCGCGATACTCGATGACGACGGCAACAAGATGCCGCAAGGCGAGCGTGGCGAAGTCTGTATCCGCACCGCTGCCAATTTCACCGGCTACTGGAATAACGAAGAAGCCACGAAGGACGCTTTCACCGACGACGGTTATTTCCGCACCGGAGATATCGGCTATCTCGACCCCGAGGACTATTTGTTCATCGTCGACCGCAAGAAAGAAATCATCATCCGCGGCGGCGAGAATATCAGCTGTCAGGAAGTCGAAGCTGCCGTCTATGCCAATCCGGCTGTTGCCGAAGCCTGTATTTTCGGGGTGCCCGACGAGCGGTTCGGCGAAGTGCCGGCGTTAGTGTATCACACCAAGGACGGTCACAGCCTGACCGACGAGGAGCTGCTTGAAACGCTCAAGCATCAGCTCGCTCCGTTCAAGATGCCGGTGCATATCTGGCAATATGAAGAACCATTGCCGAAACTCGGCACGGCGAAAATCGCGAAAATCGTACTGGCGAAAAAGCATCGTGACGAACTGGCCGCGACAGGATGAATATACGCGCTGATATTCCGGCAGCGCCGGCAGATCCGGGCAAACGGATCGTCCGGCAGCGGGATATAATCAACCGGCGCGTCTTGGCGGAGCAAGTCGAGGCGCTCATCGCCGAATATGGCATGCCGAAGGCGCGGGAGCATATCCTGCCGCTCCTGCAGGACGCGCTGGCGGATGGCCGCGCCGAGATCAGCAAACGATTGCAGAAAAAGCCGTCGGCCGGCCACGAAATGGCTGCGGCCCAGTCTTTTCTGGTCGATCAACTGGTGCGGCTGATCCATGATATTGCGGTGAATCATCAATATCCGGTAAGCAATCCCTCATCCGGCGAGCGCATCGCGGTGATGGCGGTGGGCGGCTACGGACGCGGCGAAATGGCACCGCATAGCGATGTCGATATTGCTTTTCTGACACCCCACAAGGCCACAAGCTGGACCGAGCAGGCGGTCGAGGCGATGCTCTACTGGCTTTGGGATCTCGGATTGAAAGTCGGGCAAAGCAGCCGCTCGATCGACGAGATGGTGCGCATGGCCAAAGACGATCTTTCGATCCGTACGGCGCTGCTGGAAGGCCGCTATATCTGGGGCGATACTGCGGTATACGAGACAGCCAAGCAACGGTTTTTCGAT
This sequence comes from Parasphingorhabdus sp., assembly GCA_036963725.1. GTDB lineage: Bacteria > Pseudomonadota > Alphaproteobacteria > Sphingomonadales > Sphingomonadaceae > Parasphingorhabdus. The sequence continues at coordinate 12,729 of JBALUX010000010.1, forward strand.
GATGTCGTAGCCGGAACCGACAGCACATTTGTCGCAGAAAAACTGGCCGAGCGCGATGCCCGGCACAAGAAGATGGGCGACAGCCGCTATGTTGTCGAACCCAATGTCAAGGAAGGCAAGGGGGGTATGCGCGATCTGCAAACCCTCTACTGGATCGGTAAATATATCCATCGGGTGGCTTCAGCCGAGGATCTGGTCGATGTCGGGCTGCTCACCGCCGACGAATTCAAGCGGTTTCGCAAAGCGGCCAATTTTCTGTGGGCGGTCCGCTGTCATATGCATGACATTACCGGAAGAGCGGAAGACCGGCTAACCTTTGACCTGCAACCGGAAGTGGCAAGGCGGATGCGTTTTGCCGACCGGCCCGGAAAATCCTCGGTCGAGCGGTTCATGCAATATTATTTCCTGAACGCGAAAGTGGTCGGCAACCTGACCGGCGTTTTTCTCGCCCATCTGGATGAAACCCACAATGCCGGGGTCCGGCGCTTTCTACCGTCCCTGACCCGCAAGCCGAAGAAGCTCAAGGGCTTCGTGCTGGATCGCGGACGGCTCGCCTTGCCGGATGAAGGTTTCTTCGAGGAAGACCCGGTCCGGCTGCTGGAAATTTTCTGGCTCGCTGACAAGCACGAGCTGGAAGTCCATCCGATGGCGATGCGCGCGGCTCGGCGAGATGCCAAGCTGATCGACAACAAGGTCCGCAAGGACGCGCGCGCCAATAAATTGTTTCTCGATGTGCTTTGTTCTCCACGTGATCCGGAACTGGTGCTGCGCTGGATGAACGAGGCGGCGATTTTCGGCCGGTTCATTCCCGATTTTGGCCGCGTCGTCGCGCAAATGCAGTTCGATATGTATCATCATTATACGGTCGATGAACATACGATCCGCGCGATTGGACTGCTCGCAAGAATCGGCAGGGGAGATCTCGCCGACGACCATCCGAACAGCACGGCGACCATGGAAAAATTGCAGAACCGCCGGGTGATTTTTGTCGCCACTTTGCTGCATGACATCGCCAAGGGTCGTGGTGGTGACCACAGCGTCCTGGGGGCGGAAGTGGCGATGAAGCTTTGTCCGCGTCTCGGTCTTAGGCCTCATGAAACAGAACTGGTCGCGTGGCTGGTCCGCAATCATCTGCTGATGTCGGCGGTAGCCTTCAAGCGCGATCTGTCGGATTTCAAAACCATCCAGGATTTTGCCAGCCAAGTGAAAAGCGTCGAGCGGCTCCGCCAGCTTCTGGTCCTGACCGTCGTCGACATTCGCGCGGTCGGGCCGGGCGTCTGGAACAGCTGGAAGCGACAATTGCTGACCGATCTGTTTGAATCGGCGCAGGAGATGCTGCTGCTCGGTCATAAACAGCGCGGCCGCAAGGAACGGATCGACGAGAAAAAGGCAGTTCTGTCCGAGGCGCTGACCCTGCCTGAAGCCGAGTTCAAGAAGCTGGCGAAACGGTTCACCGATGCTTACTGGATCGCCGAGCCGGACGATATCATCGCCCAGAATGCGCAGCTTGTGCTCGATGCCGGGGACACGGACCTCGCAATTTTTGCAGATGTTTATCCCGAACGCGGCGCGACATTGATAACCGTTTATGCGGCTGACCATCCCGGATTATTCTACCGGATCGCCGGAGGAATCCATGCCTCGGGCGGCAATATCATCGATGCGCGCATCCACACCACCCGCGATGGCATGGCACTGGACAATTTTCTGGTCCAGGATCCACACGGTAAGCCTTTCTCCGAAGAAGGGCAGTTGCTCCGGCTCAAACAGGCGGTCGAGGATGCGCTCGCCAACCGGGCCAAGCTTTCCACCAAGCTCGACGCCCGGCCACTGGCGCATTCGCGAGCCGGCGCGTTCATCATCACGCCTTTTGCTCTGGTCGACAATGACGCGTCGAACCGGTTTACCGTGATCGAGGTCAACGCGCAGGACCGTCCGGCCTTGCTCAACGAGCTCGCCTATGCGCTGTTCGAATCCAAAGTAACGGTGCACAGCGCGCATATCGCGACCTATGGCGAGCGCGCGGTGGATACATTCTACATCACCGACCTGCTCGGCAGCAAGATCACCAGCAAGCAGCGGCTCAACGGATTGCAAAAGCGCCTGACCAATGCGGCGGCAAGCAAGGCCGAGAAGGAAACGGCTTAGGGCAGCTTGTCCTTCAGGGCGGCCAGGACACCAAAGGGCCCGGCTTCCTCTTCCGATTTCAGGCTTTCCCGCGCAACAGCATCGGCGTTGGGACCGCGCGGAAAGGGAGCGAGTGCCAGATAGAGCGTTTGGGCAATGGCTTCGCCGAGATCGAGTTGGGCATTCTCATATTCGATGATGTCGCAATCTTCTTCGGTCAGCTCGATTTCTTCGTCGGCGCCTTCGATCTCAAGTTGTGGCACAAAGGCGATATCGAAATCTTCGCGCAGCCGGACCTGAAAGCTTTCTCCGGTGATGGAACAGCGCTGCTGCAGGTCGGATTCGAGCCGGCCGGTAAAAGCAATGCGATTCTCGCCGGCCAGCAATGTATAGCTGGCATCCAGCGAGGAAATTTTGGGCAGATCAAATCTTTGTGCTAGTTTGCAGCGTTCTTCCTCGCTTGCGGACAGTTTGCCGGTGCGCGGCGCGGAGCCGATTTCCGATAGTTTGACGATATGGGAGAATTCAGGCTTGTCCATCATGCCGCAGTTCCGCTGGCTGGCAATTGACCGGCAATGATAGCGTCGGTGCTGCAGTCCTGCAGCGAAGCATGATAGGCCGCCAGGCGGCTGGCGAGAATGTCCAGCGCCGCGTCATCGGGTTTTTCACCGCGAAATATATTGCGTACCACCGCGTCTTTGAGGTCCGCACCGTTTTCCAGCGCTTCGCGATAGGCACCGACCCGGCCGCCAAGTGCGCCCATCATGCGGCCGACATGTTTGCTCACGACCATGTCGCCTATGCCGATCTGACGCAATTGCCCGTCCATGTCGCTGATGAAAATCTCGGTCAGCCAGGCGATATCCTGACCCCGTTCCTCGTCTTTCTCCAGCCGGATAAGCATGAGCGAGAATATCGCCGCAATCATATCGAACCTGCCGTCGATAGTGTCGGGCACCTGCGCCTCTTCATACCAGGCCAATTGCCGCCCTTCGCTGACAATCGCATTATACAATGGCTGCATTTTTACATTGGGATTGTCTCGGGAAAATATCTTGCTGAAAAAGGACATTGCTGGTTCCGCTGGTTGGATCGCAAGTTTATGGACGATCGGGTCGGTTGTTAAGTCTGGATACAGGGCATATTGATATTTATGGCGCGAGATGCAATGGGCGATGACGAGTCACGCACCGATACGGTGCTGGCTGGATAGTGGAGAATGAGTTCGATGGTCGGCAATATCAAAAAATACAGTCTGTGGCTCGGGCTAATGGCTGGCACGATGACGATGGCCGGCTGCACCCAGGTGCGTGGCCATCAGGGCTATATCGCCGATCAGGTGCTGATGTCCGCGATTCAGGCTGGTGTCGACAATCGCCAGTCAGTGGAAGCTTCGCTCGGCCGGCCGACCTTCACCGGCCAGTTTGACGAAAATACCTGGTATTATCTGTCCCGCGACACCCGCCAATATGGTTTCAACAACCCGCGTCCCCGCGATCAGCAGGTGATGCGCGTGATATTCGATACCGACGGCAATGTGACCTCGGTTGATCGCACCGGTATTGAACTGGTCGCGAGCATCAGCCCGGATGGCGACAAAACGCCGACTCTGGGCCGTGAACGCTCCTTCTTCGAAGAATTGTTCGGCAATATCGGCGCGGTGGGCGCACCCGGCGCGCAAGGCGCCAGCAACGATCCTACGATGCCCTGATCACTCCGTTGGTGAAGGCCCCGGCAGTCGCCGCTATTTGGCGATCCCGCTGGCGGCCAGAACCGCGAGTGTCACCAGTTCCGACGCTGAGGACGCCATGGTTGCGATCTGGACCGATTTCTCAAGGCCGACCAGCATTGGTCCGATGACCGAATCGCCGCCCAGTTCGCGCAGCAATTTTGCCGAAAGATTGGCCGATTGCAGGCCCGGCATGACCAGCACATTGGCCGGTTGTGACAGACGGCTGAACGGATAATTGGCCATCAGCTTCGGATTGAGCGCGACGTCCGGTGCCATTTCACCTTCATATTCGAATGTGACCCGCCGTTGGTCGAGCAACGCCACGGCTTCGCGCAGATTCTCCAGCCAGCGGCCTTCAGGATTGCCAAAGGTCGAGTAGCTGAGGAAGGCAACGCGTGGTTCGTGGCCCATCTGCCGGGCCACCGCAGCGGTCTGCTCGGCAATATCGGCCAGTTCGTGAGCGGTAGGCCGTTCGTTGACCGTGGTATCGGCCATGAACACGGTATGATGCTGACCGACCATGACATGGATGCCGAGGGCCGTGCGGCCTTTCTCGACATCAATCACCTTGGCGACATCGCGGAAAGATTGCGAATAGGGGCGGGTTACGCCGGTGATCATTGCCTCGCCCTGATCCATCGCGAGCAATGCCGAACCGAAGATATTGCGGTCCTGATTGACCATGCGCTTGATGTCGCGTTCCATATAGCCGCGGCGATGCAGACGCTCATACAGCATGTTCACCATATCAGGGACCAGCGGACTGTTGCGGCTGTTGTGTACTTCAAAGCTGTCCGGGTCGCTCACGCCCAGTTCGATCAGCTGCTGGCGAACGCGGTCGTCGCGTCCGACCAGAACCGGCGTACCATATCCGCCATCGCGGAACTGGATCGCTGCCCGCAGCACGACGGCCTCTTCGGCCTCGGCAAATATAACGCGTTTTGGCGACAGGCGGCAGGCTTCATAGGCCTGGGTGAGAACCGATGTTGTCGGGTTGAGCCGCGCCTTCAGACTCTGGCGGTAGGCGTCGAGATCCTCGATCGGTTTCTGTGCCACACCGCTATCCATTGCCGCCTTGGCAACGGCGGCAGATACCACGTCCATCAGACGCGGATCAAAAGGTGCGGGAATGATATATTCCACGCCGAAGCTTGGCGCTTTTCCGCCATAGGCAGCGGCCACTTCTTCCGGAACCTGCTCACGCGCCAGTTCGGCGATGGCCTGTGCTGCCGCGACTTTCATTTCCTCGTTGATCCGGGTCGCCCTCACGTCGAGCGCGCCGCGGAAGATGAAGGGGAAGCCGATGACATTATTGACCTGGTTGGGATAATCGGAGCGCCCGGTGGCAACAATCGCGTCGGGACGCGCTGCCTTCGCATCGGGCGGGGTGATTTCCGGATCGGGATTGGCCATCGCAAAGATAATCGGCTGCGGCGCCATATCCTTGACCATTTCCGGTTTCAGGGCACCGGCAGCGGACAGGCCGAGGAAAACGTCGGCGCCGGACAGCGCGTCAGTCAGCGTACGGGCATCGGTGTCGATCGCATGGGCGGATTTCCACTGGTCGACATCGTCGCGGCCGCGATAGATGACGCCTGTGCGGTCACACATGGTCAGATTGTCATGCGGCACACCGAGGCTCTTGATCAGCGAGGCGCAGGCAATGGCAGCAGCACCGGCGCCGTTGACCACGACCTTGATGTCTTCGATCTTGCGGTCGGTCAGCAGGCAGGCGTTGATGATGCCAGCGGCAGCAATGATCGCAGTCCCGTGCTGGTCATCGTGAAACACCGGAATATTCATCCGGTCGCGCAAGGTCTGCTCGATGATGAAACAATCCGGCGCGGCAATATCTTCCAGATTGATACCGCCAAAGCTGGGTTCCATGATCTGGACAGCATTGATGAAGGTTTCCGCGTCTTCGGTGTCGAGTTCCAGGTCGATCGCATCGACATCGGCGAAGCGCTTGAACAATACCGCTTTGCCTTCCATGACCGGCTTCGAGGCAAGCGCCCCCAGATTGCCGAGCCCAAGGATCGCGGTGCCGTTGGAGATAACCGCGACGAGGTTGCCCTTGGCGGTATAATCATAGGCTTTCGAAGGATCTTCGGCGATCGCGCGGACCGGAACGGCGACGCCCGGCGAATAGGCAAGGCTCAGATCGCGCTGAGTCGCCATCGGCTTGGAGGCAATAATCTCGATTTTTCCAGGGCGACCGTGGGAGTGAAAAAGCAGAGCTTCCCGTTCGGAAAATTCTAGATCATTGTCGTTCTGGTCGGCCAAATTTTGTCTCCGCATATGCTGTGGTCGGCTCGGTTGAACCGATCGGAAGTTCACGTCCCGCTCGGGACCTACTCTTTTTGTCTCTGAGCCGCAATATCAAGTAAAAATCAATAGGATGCGATCGCTGCTCTTTTATGTCCAGCCGCAGTCCGCTATCGCAGGCCCATGGCAATCCAGACTCGGGACAAAGCAGAAAATAGGGCAAAAGACACCGCGCCGAAAGGGGCCAAGGTCACGCCGATGATGGAGCAATATTTCGGGCTGAAGGAAAAGGCCGGCGATTGCCTGCTATTCTACCGGATGGGCGACTTTTTCGAGCTGTTTTACGAAGATGCCAAGCTCGCTGCGGCGGCGCTTGATATCGCGCTGACCTCGCGTGGCAAAAATGCCGGAGATTCGATTCCGATGTGCGGCGTACCGGTACATGCGGCGGAAGGCTATCTGGCAAAGCTGATCCGCTCCGGCTTCAAGGTGGCGATTGCAGAACAGATAGAAACCCCGGCCGAGGCCAAGGCGCGCGGCGGCTACAAGGCTTTGGTCGCGCGGGACATCATCCGCTATGTGACGGCCGGAACGCTGACCGAAGATAATCTGCTTGACGCGCGCAGCGACAATATGCTGGTCGCGCTGGCCGAGGTGCAAGGCGAGATCGGACTGGCGGCAGCGGATATTTCGACCGGCAATTTTGAACTGACGACGATTTCCGACGATGCGCTCGATGCGGAACTGGCCCGGATCGCGCCATCGGAAATCATCTGTCCGCCATCCTTGCTACCCCGGCTGCGCAAGGCAACCGGATGGGCCAAGGATAATTTTGATAGCGGCCGGGCGGAGAAACGGCTGCGCGAGCATTTCGGAGTGGCGACGCTCGATGGCATGGGCGAATTTTCGCGCGCCGAACTGGCCACAGCCGGCGGACTGCTTGCCTATGTCAATCATGTTTCGCAAGGCCATGCCCCCTATCTTCATCCTCCGAAAAGACGCGAAACGCGGGAGTTCCTGTCGATTGACGGGCCGACCAGGGCGAGTCTGGAGATCGACCGGACATTGGCCGGCGGACGCGAGGGTAGTCTGCTCCACTCTATCGACCGCACGGTGACACCTGCTGGCGCCCGCTTGCTGGCGCGCGATCTGTCCGCGCCGCTATTCGCGGAGCAGCCGATCAACCGGCGGCTCGGGCTGGTACAATGGTTTCATGACGGGTCGGCGATCCGTGACGATGTCCGCACCGAGTTGAAGGCGCTGCCCGATATTGGCCGGGCGCTTGGCCGTGTTTCTGCCGGACGTGGCAGTCCGCGCGATCTCGGGCAGATCCGCGATGGCCTGGCCGGAGCCCGGATATTGCGCGAGCGGCTGGCGCTGGTGGCCGGTTTGCCGGAATTGCTCGACAATATCCTGCCTGCGCTCGACGGCCACGCCGCTCTGGTAGACTTGCTGGAGCGGGCACTCGTCGAGACGCCGCCCACAGAAATGACCAACGGCGGTTATATCGCGGCGGGCTATGACGCGGCGCTCGACGAATTGCGCAGCGCCGGTTCCGATGGCCGCAAGGCAATCGCCATATTGGAAGCGCGCTATCGCGAGGCGACCGGTATCAACACGCTCAAGATCAAGCATAATGCCGTCCTCGGTTATTTTATCGAGGTGCCCGCCCGCCATGGTGATAGCCTGATGGCTGAAAATTCGGGCTTTACCCATCGCCAGACGCTTGCCGGGGTGGTGCGGTTCAACTCGACCGATCTGCACGAAGAGGCGGTGCGCGTGTCGCAAGCCGGAGCCCATGCTCTCGCCTCTGAAGCCGCGCATTTCGAGGAACTGGTCGACAAGGTGCTCGCCCGCAAACATGCCATTGGCGAAAGCGCTGACGCACTGGCCCGGATCGATGTCTCTGCCGCGCTCGCCGAACGCGCCGCCGAAGGGCAGTGGAGCCGCCCCGAATTTGTCGACGGAAATATACTGGATATCCAGGCCGGTCGTCATCCAGTGGTCGAAGCGGCACTATCGGCCAAGGGCGAGGCCTTTGTCGCCAATGATTGCGCGCTAGCCAATGACGAGCGTCTGTGGCTGGTGTCCGGCCCCAATATGGGCGGTAAATCAACCTTCCTCCGGCAAAATGCGCTGATCGTCATATTGGCGCAAGCTGGCGGTTTCGTTCCGGCAGCGTCCGCGAAGCTCAGCCTTGTCGACCGGCTGTTCAGCCGCGTCGGTGCTTCGGACAATCTCGCACAAGGCCGGTCGACCTTCATGGTCGAAATGGTCGAAACCGCAGCGATCCTGTCGCAGGCGACCGCGAAAAGCTTCGTCATTCTCGATGAAGTGGGCAGGGGCACCTCGACCTATGATGGTCTGGCGCTCGCGTGGGCCGTGGTGGAGGCGGTGCACGAGACCAATCGCTGCCGCTGCCTGTTCGCAACCCATTATCACGAGCTGACTCGGCTGGCCGACCGGCTCGATGCGCTGTCGCTGCACCATGTGCGTGCGCGGGAGTGGAAGGGCGATCTCGTCTTGCTCCACGAACTGGCCAAAGGCCCTGCCGACCGCAGCTATGGTCTGGCCGTGGCAAAGCTGGCGGGTATCCCCAAGCCGGTCCTCAATCGAGCCAAGACGGTGCTCGACAAATTGGAGGCCGGCAAGGCGGAAACCGGTGGTTTGGCCGCCGGGCTCGGCGATCTGCCGCTATTTGCCGCCAGCCTTGCAGACGTTGAGGAGAAATCCGATGACCTGCGCAAGGCGCTGGGCGCGATAGACGTTGATGCTTTGTCGCCGCGCGAAGCACTGGACCAGCTTTATGCGCTGAAAGCGCAACTCGAACAGGAATGATATTATGAAAAAGTGGATCGTGATATTGCTGACCGTGGCAATCGTCGGCGGTGCGGCCTTCGTCTATTATGCCCGCAGCGCCAATGCCGAACCGCTGGAAATCGGCGCAACCGCTCCAGATTTCACCACCACCGGCGCGCTGGCGGGCAAGGAATTCCAGTTCTCGCTGGCCGACAAGCTGAAAGACGGCCCTGTCGTGCTCTATTTCTTCCCCAAGGCGTTTACCGAGGGCTGCACGATCGAGGCGAATATGTTCGCGGACGCCACGGCCGAGTTCAACGCGGCCGGTGCCACAGTGATCGGCATGTCAGGCGATGATATCGAGGGATTGAAGAAGTTTTCCGTGTCTGAATGCCGCGACAAGTTCGCGGTCGCCCGGGCGGATGAGAAAATCATCAACGGCTATCAGGTCCGTATGGCACCGGGCCTCGCGATGACCAACCGGACCAGCTATGTCATCGACCAGCAAGGCAAAATCATCTTTGTCCACAGCGCGACGAAACCGCAGGGCCATGTTACCGGCACGCTGGAAAAAGTGAAAGCGCTGTCCAAACCTGATTAAACACTTGCATTTGCCGCACGGCTAGACAGAAAGACGCCCATGACCGATCACGCACCCGATCCCGCCATGCTCGCAAAAGCGGAAACGCTCACCGATGCTTTGCCTTATCTGCAACGCTATGCCGGCAAGACCTTTGTCGTAAAATATGGCGGCCATGCGATGGGCGACGCCACGCTCGCCCGAAATTTTGCCCAGGATATCGTGCTGCTCAAAGCGGTCGGGATCAATCCGGTGGTTGTGCATGGCGGCGGACCACAGATCGGTGCGATGCTGGCACGGGTCGGCGTGGAAAGCGAATTTGTCGATGGCCTGCGGGTCACCACAAAGGAAACCGCGGAAATCGCCGAAATGGTGCTCTCCGGAGCGATCAACAAGGAACTGGTCAGCTGGATCGGCCAGGCGGGTGGCAGCGCCATCGGTATTTCCGGCAAGGACGGCGGTTTCGTCAAGGCAACGAAACTGCGGCGCACCAATCGCGACCCGGACAGCAATATCGAACGGATTATCGATCTCGGCTATGTCGGCGAGCCCAAGAGAGTGGATCGCAGCGTCGTTGACAAGATTTCCGCTGCCGGGATGATACCGGTCATCGCGCCGATCGGTGTGGGCGACGATGGCGCAACCTATAATATCAACGCCGACACGATGGCAGGCGCTGTGGCCTCGGCCTTGCGCGCTGCGCGGCTGTTTCTGCTGACCGATGTCCCCGGCGTGCTCGACAAGCAGGGCGATCTGCTAACCGATCTTGATCCGACGAAGATTCAGGCGCTGGTTGACGAAGGCACGATCTCCGGCGGCATGATTCCAAAGCTCGAGACCTGCGTGAAAGCGGTTCAGGAAGGCGTCGATGCGGCGGTCATACTGGATGGCCGGATACCGCATGCGATGCTGCTCGAAATCTTCACCAGCAAGGGCGCGGGCACCCTGGTACGGGATGATTTCGCTTCGGTTGATTAAACCGGCAACTGTCTTATATAGTTGATACAGCAAATTTCTGGCGGAAACCGTGACAAATCACTGGCCGCTCTGCCAGATTATCGATAAAGGGTCCGCCATGGCATTCGCAATTCTTCAAATCATCTCCATTCTGCTCAACGTGGCAATAACCGTCATCATCGTGCAAGCGATCATGAGCTGGCTGCTCGCGTTCAACGTCATCAATCTGCAAAATGACATTGCCCGGGCGATCTGGACCACACTCGACGCGCTGACCGCGCCGATCTACCGCCCGATCCGCAGGATCATGCCGGATTTCGGCGCGATTGACCTGACTCCGATGGTTGTCATTATCGGCATCATCATTCTGCAGGATGCGATTCTGCCACCGCTGGCCCAGGCCCTTCTCGGTTGACCGCAGCGCATATCATTGACGGCAAGGCTTTTGCCGCCGGCCTTCGCGAACGGATCAGGGACGCCGTTCCAGCCTTTGTGAAACAAGCGGGCCGCGCGCCCGGTCTGGCTGTGGTTCTGGTCGGCGAAGATCCTGCCAGCCAGGTCTATGTTGCCTCCAAGCATAAAGCGACGCTGGCTGCGGGCATGGAAAGTTTCGAGCACCGGCTGCCCGCCGATGTCGCGCAGGAAGACCTGATCGCGTTGGTCGAGCAGTTGAACGCCGATGAGACCGTGGACGGAATATTGGTGCAATTGCCTCTACCCGAAGGTCTCGACGAAAAAGCCGTGGTCATGGCGATCGACCCGGACAAGGATGTCGACGGCCTCCACGTGATCAACGCCGGCCGGCTGGCCAATGGCGAAGAAGCGCTGACTCCCTGCACGCCGCTGGGCAGCCTGATGCTGCTGAAAGATACTTTGGGCGATCTGACCGGCCTCGACGCCGTCGTGGTCGGCCGTTCGATATTGGTCGGCAAGCCGATGGCGCAGCTGCTGCTCGGTGAAAATTGCACCGTTACCATGGCGCATAGCCGCACGCGCAACCTGCCCGATGTCGTCCGCCGCGCCGATATTGTTGTCGCAGCCGTTGGCCGTGCCGAAATGGTAAAAGGTGACTGGCTGAAAGACGGCGCTGTTGTGATTGATGTCGGTATCAACCGGCTCGACCCCGAACCGGGCAAGGAAAAGGGCCGTCTGGTCGGCGATGTCGCCACTGCTGAGGCGCTCGATCATGTCCGGGCGATTACCCCGGTACCGGGAGGGGTTGGCCCGATGACCATTGCGGTGCTATTGCGCAATACGCTGGTTGCCGCATCTGCGCGCGCCGGGCTGGAGAAACCGGAGGGATTGTAATGCGCCTGTTTGCCGCAATCGGAATCGCACTGATGCTTTCGAGCTGTGCCAGCGGCGGGCGTCTTAATGACCGTGAACGCTACAACCGGGTCATCGGGAAACCGGTTGCCAATCCCAGTGCCATCGTCAAAGCGGAACTGTCCTTTGCCCGGCTGGCTCAGGAAGAGGGACAATGGTCTGCATTCCGTGAAACCGCAGCCGATGAGGCGATCATGTTCACGCCCGATCTGGTCAACGCGCAGCAATGGCTGAAAGGCAAGGCCGATCCGGCCCAGGCCGTTACCTGGCAGCCGCATAAAATCTACATGTCCTGCGACGGCAGCATCGGTGTTTCCACCGGCGCCTGGCAACAAGCAGACGGGACCAACGGCCATTTCACCACCATCTGGCATCAGGATGATTTCGGCAATCGCAAGCCGAGCAAGGATGTGCAGTGGAAATGGATATTCGATGATGGCGTACCGCTCGCGACACCGCTGGCGGAGCCCGATTATGTCGAGACCGAAGTGGCTTCTTGTAAAGGCAAGACCGCTGCCGCTCTCCCGCCAGCGGGACTGACGGCCAAGGGCAAGGCAGGGACCTCCGCTGATGGCAGCCTGATCTGGAATGCTAGCTTTGTAGCAGACGGCTCGCGCGTCGTGTCTGTCGATCTGGCGCAAGAGGACGGCAGCTTCAAACGGGTGCATGAATATAAAGTCGACGCACCGACATCATGATTGAACTTTTCATCTCTGCCTTTATCACCTTTTTCGTGGTGATCGACCCGCCGGGTTGCGCGCCGATCTATGCCAGCCTGACCAGCAGCGCGCCCGAGCGCGATCGCCGGATCATGGCCATTCGCGCCATATTCGTCGCCGCAATCATTTTGCTGGTGTTCGCCCTGTTCGGCGAACAGATGCTGAGCGCGCTCGGCATCAGCCTTGACAGTTTCCGCATTGCCGGCGGAATCATGCTGTTTCTGATCGCGCTGGAAATGGTGTTTGAGAAACGGACCGAACGGCGTGAGGACCGGGCGCAGGAGATTATCGAACAGCCCGAGATCGAGGATGTTTCAATCTTTCCGATGGCGATGCCGATGATTGCCGGACCGGGTTCGATTGCCGCGGTCATGCTGCTGACATCGCAACATGATGGAATCGACAATGCGCTGGTGATTCTCGGTGCGCTGGGATCGGTACTGCTGCTCACCTTGTTCGGACTGCTCGCGGCTGGTCCGCTGATGCGGATATTGGGCAACAAGGTCGAGGCGGTCATTACCCGGGTACTGGGTGTGCTGCTCGGCGCGCTGGCGGTACAATTTGTCGTCGACGGGCTAAACGCGAGTTTCTGACGATTGCGTCGCGCGTCGCGTGACCAGCCACAAATCCTTCAGCTTTCTAGGCGCCAATGCTGGCAAGCGGGCAGTGCGGCATTATTCTGCCAGCATCATCTTGAATGGACCACCTAAGACTTTCCGGTCATCCGCCGCTGATCACTCCGGTTCGTACCAGCAGCTGAAAGGCGCGCTCGGCCAGCACCGGGTTGGTAATCAGACGCCTCAGCAATTGCTCCTGGCTTTCATCTTTGTCGCTGCCATAGGTCGCAACAAGCTGGTCCCATGATTTTCGCGAGTCCTCGATCCGGCCATTTTTGGCATAGACCATGGCCATGGTGATATCATAATAGGGCCCGACACCGGTGCTGGACGGAACGATTTTTTCTGCAAATTCCAGTGCCTGCTTGTCCTTGCCTTCCGCCAGCAGAGTCAGCACCAGCGCGGTCTCCGCGACCAGCGAACCGCGAGGGTCCAGCGCGATCGCACGTCTCAGATATTGGGTTCCGGCCGGATCGCCACAGCCGAATAGAAAAGCGCCGGCCTGTGCCTGAATGGTTGCTTCATAAGGGTCCAGTGCGGCGGCTTTCTCGGCGAATTCCTTGCCCCGACTACAATTGCCGTTGAAAAAACTGGATCTGGCGAGCGCGAAATTCGCCGATGCATTTTCTCTGCCACGAACCATCGCACGGCGCGCATATTCCAGCCCCTCCTCGGGATTGGGTTCTCTGCCGGTTGCCTCTCTCCGCAAAAAGGAAATGAACGAGGCGGCCGCGAGTATCTGGCTGTCAAAAGGGTCGGCAACCAGTGATTTTTCGATGCAAGACTCGACGACCGGCAAAAGGTCGGGATCGCGATTGGCACGGTAGCTCTCGAACCGCAGGATACAGGGGTAGCCGATCATTGCATTGTCCGGCAGTCGTTTGCGCTGGTCGGTAGCGACCAGTCCGTAAATACTGGTGACCCGGCTGGATATCGGGCCGAGTTTTTCGGGATAGTCGGCCGGTGAATCCGGCATCGCAATTGTTGCTGACCAGATTGTTTCATTCTGGATCAGCGACGTCAGCAGAAATTTGATTTCCGGACCGTTCGGACCTGCGACTATCTTGCTTTCAAACAGATAGGCATTTTGTCCTGTTAGCGATGCGATGTCCGGTTCGCCCGCCGCCGCTAGCCGTACTTGCGACGAACGGGCAAAGGCGTCTTCAAAAAACTGCTGTATCTCGGCGGACATGTCGCTGCCTGTTGCTCCGGATTCCGGCCGAGAGGCGGCAATATAGATTTTCGGGGGCAGGGTCTCGTGACCGGAAGTCATTGCGGTTTCGGAATCAACCGGGGTGGAAGAGGGCACGAACCAGATCAAGCCTATCGCGGTGATCAGCAGGAAGGCGGACAGCGCCAGCATGGTCAGGCGGTTGTTAAACCACCGGTCGCGAACAGGCTCGGCAGGTGATGCGGTATCAGGATCAATGTCATCCGGTCCGGCAACGGGCTGTCCGTCTCCCGGATCAACATCATCCGTCACAATCTCGACAGCATAATGGCCGATCGGGATATGCAAGCGGGTCGCGCTGTGATGAGCATTATAATAAGTGCCCAGCATCTTGCGCAGCCGGCCCACTTGTACGCGGGGATAGCTATCGGCCTGAACGTCGAAATCCTCGGTGCGTCCGAGCCCGTCGACGGCAACCTGATAAGCCTTGGGTGGATTGCCCGGATTGGAAATTGCCTCTTCAACCAGATAGCTCAACAGTTGCGACATGACTGGCGAGCGAATGAAATCCGGTGATTGCAACAAAGTGTGCGTTTCCGCGCGGAGCAGCTTCGCCCGTCGTTCGTCCGAAATTGGTGAGGCCATTATTCCGGTCTCCCTTTAATCGCGACTTTAGCAGAAGGAGGCGAGTGCTGCACGGTTATATTATTCACTGGAACGACACCCAGTCACGAAGGCTGATCCAGCCTTCGCTGCCGACAATGATATGATCGTGAACCGTCAGCCCGAGTTCTTTCGCCGCTTTAAGCAGCCTGCGGGTCGCTTCGATATCGCCCTGGCTTGGGTCCGGATCGCCCGACGGGTGATTATGGGCAAGGATCAGGGCCGTTGCGTCGACGGCGAGCGCACGTTTCAATATTTCGCGGGGATAGATCGGAGCTTCGGAAATCGTACCTCGGCTGACGACCTCGTCGCAGATAAGCCGGTTTTTGCTATCCAGAAACAAGACCCGCACTTCCTCGACCGGCAGGCGCGCCATCGCAACGATCAGATATTCAATCACGTCGTCGGCCTTGGACAGGCAAATGCGGTCCAGCATCTTGTCTTTGGAAGACACCAGCATCGCCTCGCGCACCAGCGACAGGATGGCCTGGGCGGGGTTGCTTTTGGTCGGCCGGGAATCAGAATATAATACGGCCCCGATAGAGCCGAATTCGGCTATCAGGGCTGAGGCGACAGCGGAGGCATTGTCTATCTTGGCAACGGTGAAAAGTCGCTCCAGGATTTGTCGACCCCGAACCGCCGAAGACGTTGTTGATGACGATATGTGCCGGCTGTCAAAACAATCAGCATCGGATAGGCCCAGATTGCCGCCACTGCTCCATAAGCCTGTGGCAGCAGTTCCGGAATGACCATTATCGGAAGGTGCGTGAGTACCTGTATCGATTGCATAGCGCATAACCATATTGTCCAAAACCTCTCAGCATTTAAGGCAAGATAGAAAAAGCTGGCCAACATTGCCGTGTCGACGAGAAAGATACTCACTTCGACATGAGAAAACCGTTCAGAAACAGGGGCGGCGACCGCGATCGTTAAAAAGAAACCCACCATCACGATGATGACAGCAAATCGCTCGGGCCGACCGCCCCATATCAATCCGTAGCTGCAACACAATATCAGCAGCATTTGAAACAATTGAATTCTGACCATGTCCTACTCGACCAAAGAATGTTGGTACGGTCAAGCTCCGCTTGGCTTAAGTGCTTGGGACAGCGCGAGGGTAGGCAGCAACATCCTGATCCGCCTGTCCGGATGGTGGGGGAGGGCATTCCAGGCCATCGCCCCAGCTAACGGTGCGCAGGCCGGCATCTTGCTGGTCTTCGGCCAGATGTGCATGCGCTTCCACGACTTCGCGATAAGAGCGTGCGGTCTGGGCGGCAGCGGCAATCAGCTTCTCGGAAGCATCAATGCCTGCGGTCAGGGAAAAACGTGTTCCCGGTGCGAGGCGGGCAGCGGCCATGCTGCTCATCAGTTCGCCCATCTGAACCATGGTCAAATTGAGGGATTTTTCGACTTCATGAATTTTCGTGGCGATGGGGCGGGCGGCTTCAATACGTTGATTCAACATGTGACTCTCCGGACGCCGGGGGAGGCCGGCGCTTACTGGTGACAAAACATGCAGAGATTAATTCGGGCCTAGCAACCTGCTCACAACCATTGCGGCGAGACAGACGAAGGCAAATGCAAAGGCAAGTTTGACCGACAAGTCGGCAATGGCCCAGATTCGCGCTTCCTTGCTTAGATCGTTACCCGTTTCTCCCTGCTTGCGGAACGGCACCGAAAGTAGCGAGCTGGAGAAAGTGGAATATGACTGATAAGCCGATTGCACTTCCCTGACTCTGTCCGGTGACGCTGCCTGTTGTCCAGGCAGGGGATAAATTGCGCCGGATTGCGGCTTTTCCGCAATCCCAATATTCTTGGGCACAAAAAATTTGGGTGCAAAACCTTCGTGATCCGCCAACATGCGGGCTGCCGCCTTGCTGCTTGTCACTTGCAGTTTCTGCCGCGCCGACCGTAGCCTTTCGTTGATCACATTGGGGGTTACGTCGATCTCTTGGGCCGCGGTTTTCGCATCATGACCGAGCAAAAGAAGGTGGAGGGCCTCTTTCTCTTTCTCGTTCAGATTATCGCAAAGGTCTGGGGTCATTTTTCAATCTTATGTCAGGGGCGGTCGTTTGGCAAAAGAGAATGGTCAACTTGATAGCTAACTATCCGATCTCATTGGGTAACAAATATATTCCATTTGGTTAAGATGGGGTAAAATTCCATGTTACCGCTACAAAGCGTAAATGAAATTGGATAATTTAGCATTAACTTCGCCGGTTTTCCGTCGGTTCGGCACGGGTAACATTAACCTGTTACACCCGTAAGGCCAGTGACACGGGTTGAAACTCATGAATATCCGAGGATCGGTCCATATCCGGAGTTGTTCGGCAAGAAGCCCTTCGCGATTGTTCGTCCGGAACGGTGGCAGCAAGATTTCGGTCTCCGGAATCCCGGTCTGCGGCTCACCAGATGACTGTCGTTTGGAGCGAACGGAATATTCTGGTCAATATTTCCTCGCTGCAATGGGCTTTCTGGCCAGTTTGGAAGAAGTTATTGCACCCGCTAGATTTCTTTCGGACATTCAGATCCGGGTTGATCCATCGCCTCCCATGATCGGATCAACCCGGAGATGATTTTTCGGCCCGGATGGAACGGACAGGGGTGCTCGGCGTTTAGTAGTTTAGTGTTGTGTAAAGATTGTAAACGTTATGATTAAAATCCAGAAAAAGGCCCTGAGCCAGAGAGAGAAAGAACTGTTTCTTGGCAATCTCGTGACATGGGGTTCCCTTGTCTCTGCCGTGATTCTGGCAATTGCTTTCGCACCGCTCAATGCAGCGGAGAGCGATCGTGGCGCGTCCACCTATAATGCAGTAGCCGCGCCACTGGATATGCAAAGCAATCAGGGCTGAAAATCACCAGGTTCATCCAAGTTCATCATGATTCGAACCGTGACTTCGCCAGCCGGCGGGTCCGCCCGGCATCAATAATTTAAAGAAGCTGCGGCCAAAGCAGGATCATTATAACCGATTCTATAATCGGCGCGCTTCTTCGACCAGCATAACAGGGATCCCATCCCGAATCGGATAGGCCAGACCAGAGGCCTCGCTAATCAGCTCCCCGGCTTCCACATCATGAACAAGCGCAGCCCGGGTCACCGGACATACCAGTATTTCCAGCAACTCGGGATCAAAGCACCGATTTCCGTCGTTCGCCGTCTCGTCTGTTGCGGGCCGGTCGCTCATTGCAACGTAACCCGGTCATCGTCGCCATCCTGACGCCCGAAAAATTGCAACAGCTGGATGATCAGTTCTGCACGATTGGCCAGGCCATCAACCTCCAGCAATGCCTGTTTTGACGCAGCATCAAAAGGCGCAATCTGCGCAATGCCGTTGACGAAGGCCATGTCGTCGAGCCGTCCGATACTGTCCCAGTCAACCTGATAGCCCTGCAACTCGGCAAATTTGCGCGATTCGATTTCCAGCGCGGCGCGTTCGGCGCTGGCCAGGACTTCGTCCAGTTCCTGATCGGCTTCGATCTCGGCCCGGACTTGCCGGAATGCCGTCGACGCATCGATTTCCTCGACAATCCGGAACCGGGCCACGCCTTCCAGCACCACGTTGAAGCGGCCGTCGTCGAGCGCCTCGATATCGATGATCTTGCCGAGACAGCCGATATCGAAAAGGGCCGGGTGCTTGCCCGCTTCCTTGGGCTGGATCATGCCGATCTGCCGGTCGCGCGCCATGGCGTCGTTGATCAGCGCGCGGTAGCGCTCCTCGAATATGTGCAAGGGCAGATGCATGCCGGGAAACAGCAACGCTCCGGCCAGCGGGAAAATAGATAGCCTTTTGGTTTCGCTCATCCGAACAGCACGGCGCTGAGCTTGCGGCGGGTCGCGGCGACCCACTTGTCCTCGAGGCCGACCATTTCGAACAGCGACAGCAATTTCTGTCGCGCCGCGCCGTCGTTCCAGTCCTTGTCGGCGGCGATAATTGTTAACAGATGCTCGGCCGCAGCGTCATGGTCGCCCATGGCGATCAGCGCGCCGGCGAGATCGAATCGGGCCTGATGGTCCTTGCCATTGGCTGCAACGGCGGCCTCAAGCGCCTCCAGTGCGCCTGGATCGGGCTTGTCCTTGGCCAGTTGCAGGGTTGTCTCTGCGCGTTCGATCGCAGGGTCGCTGCGCAACTCTTCCGGCAGCCCGGCGAGCGCGGCTTCCGCCTGCTCTATATGGTCAGCCGCAACCAGTGCGCGAATCAGTCCGCCGACTGCCGCGACATTGTCGGGTGCCATGTCGGCGATTTGCGCGAAAATCCCGGCGGCACGCTCGGCATCGCCTTCACCCAGCACTTCTTCGCCCATGGCGAGCAAGGGTGCGATATCCTGCTCGGGTTCGGCTCCGCCGCCAACCGGCAGTTGCTCGAGCAACTGGTCTAGCGCGCCGGTAAGCTGGCTTTCCGAGCGCGCGCTGGTCAGGTCGGCCACCGGCTTGCCCTGAAAAATCGCATAGACGGTCGGGATCGACTGCACCTGGAATTGCGCGGCGATAAATTTATTCTCGTCGACGTTGATCTTGGCCAGCACCACGCCCTTGTCGGCATAAGCGGCGGCGACTTTCTCCAGCATTGGCGTCAGCGCCTTGCACGGCCCGCACCATTCTGCCCAGAAATCGAGAATCACCAGCTTGTCCATGCTCGGTGTCACGACCTCGCGCTGGAAGACTTCTACTGCTTTCTGTTCTTCGACTGTCAGTCCTGCTGTTGCCACATCATGCTCCTGTTATGGCGCGGGCCCAATGCCCGGACTCGCGCTCAAATCGTTTAACTTGTGCGCTTTATGTGGGGAGCAGCGCGCCAATGCCAAGGATATTTTTGCATTTGTAGTGAACTAGGGTGTGATTGGGGCTTGCGGGGTATAAAAACCCATGCTAACCGCGCGCCTCAACTGCTGCTGACCAAGTGATTACCCGAGTGTCGCAGCAACGCCGAGCGGGCGTAGCTCAGGGGTAGAGCACAACCTTGCCAAGGTTGGGGTCGAGAGTTCGAATCTCTTCGCCCGCTCCAGTTTTTCGGTTAAAAGCAAACATGCGGCGCATGTTTGCCCGAAAAACTCCCGACCGCAAGGGAGGGTGGCTTGCCCAGATATCCCGTAGCACTATCACCCTGCGAGTTTCCTCTTAAAAAATTACAATCCAGCGGCTTGTCATTCCGGAAAACTCCCGAAGCGCGAGCGAGGGTGGCTTGCCCAAATTGCCATTGGTGCACTCTGCCTTAGCCACCGTGCGCGCTAGCCCGGCTCATCAACAATATAATCATTCGTATAGTGTAACTTGACACTATACGAATGATTGGTTTACAATCAGTCATGCGGATCAGGAACGTGCTCCACAAAGGACTGCGGCGATTTATCGAACGCGGTGATGCGCGCGGTTTGCAACCAGCCGTTGTAGACAAGATAAGGCGTATGATTTCGTTCCTGCAAGACATGGCGCACGAGGATGAACTTCGAACAGTGCCAAGCTGGAAGGCGCATCGCCTGACCGGTGATCGCAAGGGAAGTTGGAGTCTGTTCGTCACCAAGAACTGGCGGCTGACGTTTCGGATCGACGCAGACGAAATAGAGATTATCGATCTGGACTATGAGGATTATCATTAGGAGGCCGCAATGAACCCAATAGCTGGAATCAGGATGAAGAACCCCGCTCACCCCGGCGGATTCATCAAGCATGAGATTATCAAGCCGCTGGACCTTACCGTGACGGCAGCGGCAAAGGCGCTTGGCGTGACCCGCGCTGCGCTATCCGCGCTTCTGAACGAGCGCGCCAGCCTGTCGCCCGAAATGGCGTTGCGGGTTGAAAAGGCGTTCGGTGTGTCGATGGACACCCTGATGCGGATGCAGAGTAGCTATGACATTGCTCAGACCCGGAAACGTGCGGGAGAGATTAATGTCGCGTTGTTCCAGCCAAAGGATGTTTCGTCTTTATCTACTTGATGAAGCCGGGCGACTTCACCCTGATCTGTGCGGACCATAGGATATACGGAGATAGCTAAAATCCTGAAACGACCTCCCATAATTATCGCGTTCGCCATCGCATTTGCGGCTGTGGCGTTTAGCTATTCCGATTATTTGGAATCTCCCGACGCGGGATATGATCATGTCGTGAAATTAACTTCGGGCCGAAGGGCTTACGATTTTGCTGAATGCGTGGTTCAGCAGCACGAAGGGCGTCCTGAAAAATCGATGCTTTATATGTGGCGTTCAGCCTATCAAGGCCTCCCAAAGGGTGATGTCGCTCTTCGATCACAGGATCAGAGTATCTTTATCAATATAAATAGTGGAATATTGAGAGCAGAGAAAATTTCAATAATCGTCAGATTCCAATCTGTTAAAGACGGCCAGGCTATCGAGCTAATCAGAAAGTGCGTCTAGATTTGGAAATTCAGAAGTCATGAGGCCTAACCCTCCCGCCGCTCCAAAATCCCCGTCACCAGTTCCAGATCACCCGGCTTGTCCACATCAATCGCCGCTTCCGCGATTGGCAAGATAATCGGCTCAGCCCGCAAACTCATGCGCTGGCCTGCCTGCGCCATCGCGTCCTTGAAACCAATCGTCCGGCTGAGCGCGCGCAGCAATAGCCAGGGACCGAAATGGGCGAAGATTCTCCAGCCCTTCTTGCGATCCTTCTCGACCGCCGACCAGAAGGCCACCGCCGGCTTTGCCGCCACATTGTGCAGGGCGAAGAGATTGGCGCCGCTATAGGCGCCGCCGCGAAATTTCAGCCAGGTGCGCCGGGCGTCGGGGTAAGCGGCGAGCATGGTCCGGCGCTCGACCACGCCGACCGCGACATCCTGGCCGCTGTGCGCCTGAAAGAAACTGTCGAGTATCTCTCCGGTCAGCAGCGCATTGTCTGCCGTCGTCACCAGCACCGGCCATGGCGCGACATCGCTGCCGATGACGCCGTGGATGCTGGTGGCGATGCCGTCGTTGGATTCGATGAAGGCGATCCCGTTATGCTCCGCCAGATCAGGGCTGAGGCCCGCCTTCAGGCCTTCGGGTGACTGGGCCATCACGACAATCCGGCCAATATAGGGCGATGCCATCAGCGCGCGCGCTACCCGTTCGAGCATGGTCAGGCCATTTATCGGGATCAGCGCCTTATATTGTACATTACAATAAGCGGCCATCGGGTCGCCCTCCGGCCGCTGGCCGGCCATGATGAGCGCCGTCCACAACGGCTTTGCGTCGGAAGGCAAATCATCAGTGGACAGATTGGAATCACTAACGGAGGTCACGGGCATCCTTATGGTTTGCAATCGCTTCCGGCCAAACCGGTTGCGCTGGCGATATGTATACGTAGCAAGGGAATTTGCAAAGCAGGCCTTGGGGCGAGACCTTTACCGGCGGAGCGGACCGGGACCCGGTAGACTTTCGCACAAAATCTGTTCAAGGACGGGCAGCGGCGGATTTGGTCCGCCTGCGTCTTGGAAGCAGATGAGGTCGGACATCCGATGGAAGAGATATGAGTTCCGCATCGTCTATCGATCCCCAGCGCATCGGCTTTCTGTTCAATCACGATGAATTGCACCAGGTCGCCCATATCGCGCCGATCATCTCCGCGCTGCAGCGACAGGCGCCAACCGCGCGCGTTGAAGTCATCACCTCCAGCGAACGGCAGGCCGAGGCGGTGCGGCAGTTTCTCGATCCCGCGTTGCCGACCCCCGCTTTCTGGTCGATCCGCCCGAATCGCTGGAGCCGGCTGGCCGAGAATATGCTGGGCAAGATGGTCCCGCTCAACCGGCTCAGCAGTCTCAAGCGGAGCAGCGACCTGTTCCGCCATTTCGATGCGCTGGTGGTGCCGGAAACCACGACCACCTTTCTCAAGAAAAATAATCCATCAGACCGGCCAAAGCTGATCTTCTTTCCCCATGGTGCCGGCGACCGGTCGATCGGCTTTTCGCCGGAAATAAGCCTGTTCGACTATGTGCTCTTGCCCGGCGAGAAAACCCGCGACCGGATGCTGGCCGCCGGCGTGATCCGCCCGGACAATCATCGCATCGTCGGCTATCCGAAATTCGAAGCTTATGTCAGCCGTCCACCGGTGCAGCTGTTCGACAATGACAAACCCACTGTTCTCTACAACCCACATTTCGATCCGTTGCTGTCGTCCTGGTTCCGCTTTGGCGAGCAGATTCTCGACTTTTTCGCCGATCAGACTGACTATAATCTGATCTTTGCGCCGCATGTCATGCTGTTCCAGCGCAAGCTGCTGGCCTCGGTCGAGCATCGCTTGCTGAAGTTCCGCCAGCGCATCGATCCGCGCTACGCCGCGCTCGATCATATCCATATCGACACCGGTAGCACGCGCAGCGTCGACATGACCTATACCAGTGCCGCCGATATCTATCTCGGTGATGTCAGCAGCCAGATTTACGAATTTATTCAAAAACCTCGCCCGGCGATATTTCTGAATTCCCATGAGGCCGGGTGGCAGGGCAATGCCAATTACGAACATTGGAATTTCGGACCGGTGCTGGATGATATAGCCGATCTGGGTCCGACGTTGCAGGCAGTCTCGCCGCTTTCGGACCCGTTTCGAGCCGCGCAGACGCGTGCCTTCGCTTATTCTTTCGATATGGATAGCCGGGAATCGCCATCGCAGCGCGCCGCATTGGCGATAGCCGAATTTCTCGCCCTGCCTTAACGCGGCGAACCGGACTCTTAAAGAGCGGACGGTTCGATAGTCAGAAAATCCCTGATCTCAACCGAATTCGGCCCCAGAGTGATCGGATTCTGCACGCCGGGCAGGACACAGATATCGAACAATTCGGTAATCGCGCCCTCGAAGCGCAGCCATTGCGCGAGCTTGCCGGTCGACTGCGACACGATCTGGATACCGCACCAGGCAGCATTGTCTTTTTCCTTCAGCAGGCCATCCAGCGCCAGCCCCTCGAAATGGCCCTTTCGGGGTTTGGACAGGGTGACAAAGGCATGATCATTGTGAAAGGCCAGGCCGCGCAAAAATCCGGGAAAGAACGCCAGCGGCACAAAGCTGCGATCAGCCGGATCCAGCCAGCCCAGCTCGCCGGTCCCCGAATTGAGCAGCCACAGCCGGTCGTCATGAAAGCGCGGACTGTGCGGCATCGACAGACCGTCGGCGAGGATCGCATTGCTCTCTACATCGATGATTAGTCCGCCATCGTCCCGGTGATCCCGCCAGCCGTTGGCGACGTCCGAGCGAGCGGCGGCGCTGACATATTTCGGCTTTCCGTTGACCATTGCCAGACCGTTGAGATGACAGCGGTCTTCGGCGACAATCTCGCTGATAAATTCGGGTTTCCAGACCGGCTTGAAACTGTGCGTCAGACTGGGTTCGCACAAGCAGTTGAAGCGGGTGTTGACGAAGACGATCTTGCCATTGTCCTGAATGCCGATTTCGTGGATGTCGACATTGCCGGTGGTCTGCAGATTTCGTGGTACATAGACCTTGTCATGCACCTGGTTGGCGGTCTGGCCGGGACCGAGAACATTTTCCATCCGGACAATCTGGGTCAGCGTGCCGAGATAGATGCGGCTGGCATCGCCGGTCACGCCCATTGCCTGCGGATAGACCGCTTCGTGCAGCGCCAGCTTCCCGTCCGGACCATGGCCGATCAGATAGAGCCGCCCGGTCTGGTAGGATGTAAAGCCGATGGAAATATCATTGGTCTTCAGGAAGGACGACAGCCCCGGCGAGAAGCTGATATCGATGCTGCCTGCCTCGGTAGCAGCGGTCGGCGCGACTTCGGTCGGGACATTTCTGTTCTCTGGCGCAATGGTCTCGGCGCCATCCTCGCCCGGCTTGTCCTTGCTCACAATATCGCTCCCGCGCCGCTATCGGCTTCGATCAGCGATCTTTCCATAAAAGCGCGGTGGCGCAAAGGCTTAAATATGGATGCCCGCCGGATGCGCCGCGCGGAGATCAGCCTCGCGGGCCGTCAGAAATCGACCGCTATGCCCTTATGCTCCCAGTCGCCATAGCGAGTCGGACCTTTGTCAGCGGCAATTTCCCCGGCCTTCTCGAGCGGGTCGGGTTCGGGCACGGGCTTGTTCGGGGAAAGATGCGCAGGCGCCTTCACATGAGGGGGTCGCTCGCCGGGTTTTCTATCGCTATCGGTCATATTTTCGCCTGTCCGCCAAATTGAATAGTGCCGCTTCAAACCCTATATTGAGGTCAGAGCGAATATATTCAAGCGAGTAGAGACGATGAATTTCATGAAGACAACCATGTTGCTGGCAGCGCTGACCGCGCTGTTCATGGTATTGGGCTATTCGCTGGGCGGCAGCGGCGGCGCTATCATCGCGCTCTTGGTTGCGGCGGGCATGAACCTGTTTACCTACTGGAACGCGGACAAAATCGTGCTGAAAATGCACAATGCGGTAGAGATTGATGCCAAAAGTCACCCCGAATTCTACAATATGGTGCAGAATTTGTCGAAACGGGCAGGTTTGCCGATGCCGAAAGTCTATATTGTCGACCAGGCCCAGCCCAATGCTTTTGCTACAGGCCGGGACCCCGAACATTCGGCCGTTGCGGCAACCACCGGTTTGCTCAAGATGCTGAGCCATGACGAGATTGAAGGCGTGATGGCCCATGAACTCGGCCATGTGAAGAACCGCGATACTTTGATCATGACGATGGTCGCGACGATCGCCGGTGCCGTGTCGATGCTGGCCAATTTCGGCATGTTTTTCCGCGATCGCAACGCCGGGTTTGCTGGCCTGATGGCGGTGCTGATCGCACCCTTCGCGGCGATGATCGTGCAAATGGCGATCAGCCGCACCCGCGAATTTGGCGCCGATGCCGCCGCCGCGCAAATCAGCGGCAAACCCCTGTCGCTGGCCTCCGCGCTCGCCAAGATTTCCGGCGAGGCCGCCCGTATCCCCAATCCGGTTGCCGAGCGCAATCCCGCTGCGTCGCAACTCTATATCGTACCGGGAGGCGTCCGCCAGATGTTCTCCACCCATCCTGCCACCGAAGACCGCATCGCAGCTCTGCAGGCAATGGCTCATGGAAGCGGCTCAGGCGGCTGGTCCAGCCAGCCCGATGAACCCGGCGACATGCTATGTCGGCGCAAACCGAGCGCGCTTGATCCGACGCGCTAGGACTATCGCTACCGTCCTCTAACTTAGCTCGGCGATTTTGCTAATCGGCCGAATGCGCATAGATGGCAGGTCTAGCTGGCGAACTAACTGGGGCCAACAGGGTAACCGCCGGATGCGGTGTATTCGTTGAGGGAATTAGACTTTGCTTCTGTGTGTAAAGTGCCTCCCAAAATGACCAATACGGGCTTCTCATATGGTAATTTGTTGACCGGCATTTGCGTTTTCAGTTTTGTGATTTTCATTTCGCGACCCCTTCTGGGTTATCTGCGGCGGTTGGAACACTATGCTGGCTAGCCCGATATGTGCGCGAACTGTCTCCCGCCCTAAGCTTTTGAAAATAAATGTCAATTTTTGTAGGGAAGGGTAACGGCTACGGAGGTCGCAAACGGTCGCTTCCGCTCATTTGCAAACAGCGGGGGAACGGCTGCTATTGGGCCGTTGGCCGAAGGGCCGTTACTCTATCCGCGGTTTCGACCTGTCATCCCGAGCCGCCTCTTTCCAGAAGCGTGATCAAAACGCGGGAGCGGGATCGCGGTGGGTCGGGGCAAACCATCCAGTTTGCGCGTATCCTGGTCTTAAAGTCCAGCGCGCTGGATCCGACGGGGGTAGCGTCCTGTAATTATAACTGGGGCTATTCCACTTTCTTCCGGGCAACACCCTCCGCTTGGCTTAAATTGCGAAAGATTGCGCGCTGTTTCGAAGTGGTGGCATTGCCTCATCCGTATCGGTCATACCAGATTGGACCTCGCCCCCCGCCAAGCGCACCCGTGGCTTGGGTTGCAGGAATATCAGGCTCAGGAAATAGCCGATAATCGCGCTGGCTCCATAACCGACAATCGGCGTGGGATAGGCTCCGACGGCTGCGGCAGTGATCAAGGCCAGCCAGCAGGATGCCAAGGTATAATGCACGACGGTTCGCTCAGTTTTCGGAACAAATATTATCGGGCAAACCAGCAACAAACACCCGGCCCAGAGTGCCAACCCCGCCCACAGGCCTATATCAAAGGCGGTCCACAATATATGATCGACGAACGGCACCGCCGGCAAGCGGTCCGGCAACAACAAAGTGGTCGCGAAGGTCATCGCGCAGAAAATCGCCGCGCTCGCAGTCAGCCTGTTTGGCCGCATCATGCTGACAACGGCAACCGCCACAAACAGCATCGCCGCCATCGCCCGGTCGGGCTGGGCTGCCATCGCAAAGGCTGCGACGAGGACCGCCACTGTGGTCCGGACATTCTGGACTCTGGCAAAACAGACCGCAATCAGCGGCAACAGGATCAGGCTGGTCTGGATGAAAAACGGCCCGATCAAAAGCCATCGCCTGGCATCCTCGATGGCATAGCCAAAGATCGCGGTGCCCAACAGAATGAATGCCCCGATCATAGCGGTCGCGGTCACCACCCTATCTGTGGCTCGCAGCGAGAGCCTCAGGGACAGAGCCAGCAAAATGCCGATGACAATAGCCGCGCCGTTGACCAGTATCTTGGTCTGCGGGGCACCGGAAACAAGCAGATAGGCCAGGCCGATCAAACCCGCCGCCGCACCCGAGATGAATGTCAAAACCACGAACCTGTCCTTCACGATGCTGCTCCCTGTTTGTGAGACGTTGTATTCGAGACGAAAGCGGCAGCAGGCAATCAAACAGCCGAATGCAAAAGCCACCCTGTCTCCACTATTTTCGATCACCGACATTTCCGCCGCCATCGCCTGCGCCCAATCTTTGCGATGATCAGGCGCTAGCCAGAGGATCATCTGTTCGAGCGCGCGCCGCATCATACCGGCTTCGCCCGCAACTGTTGATCGGAGACGTAATGCTCTTCAACGAGCAGGCTCTTCGCCAGAACGCGTCCGGCTTCCGTCAGGCTGTAAATATGGCGGGGAGGGCGACCTGCCACTTCTGGCTCCTGCCATTGCGAGGACAGCATCGCCTGGTCCTCCAGTCTTGCCAGCATCGGATATAGCGTGCCCGGCTTGATACCGGTGATCTGCATGATGTCATAACCATGCAGGCTCTCCGGCGCATTGAGCAGGGCGATCAGTGCCTGTCTGGTTGCTTTCGATGGTGCTCTCGGTTTCCGCATTGTCACTATATCTATATATATCGACTTAATGTCAATCGTGATTTTTTTGCGAGTCCGGGCAATGTGCAGCTTCAATTTAGCCGCCGGAAATCCCAGCCGAGCGAGCATAAAAAAAGCTGGATCAAATCCAGCCCGCGTCATTCACTAATGTCGGCACGGCAGAGACTGATCCCTGCCGTGCCGGATATTATGCTTGATCCAGATTATTCGGCGGCAGCGAGCATTTCATCATAGGCTGCGCAAGCTTCGGCAGCGCCAAAGCTTCCGTCAGCAGCACCTTGCTGCATTTTCTCTTGAACTTCCTGCATCTTGCTGGCCATTTCCTGCATCGCTTCCGGATTGCTCGCCAGAGCCTGCATCTTCTTGCCAAGTTCCTGGGCCTTGGCCATCATCACTTCCTGCGTGCACGCTTCGGTGGTTGCCACTTCAGCGGTTTCTTCCGTTGCGGCCGTTTCCGGTGTCTCGTTGCTGCTACCGCATGCGCTGAGCGCGAGGGCGCTCGCAAAAACTGCCAAGGTTGCAATCGAATTTTTCATAGTTTTTTCCTGTTTTTTAAATGTCGTCGAAAGGCTCTGGATAAATCCAGACACGGACCTAACCTACCCTCGGAGCGCAGGAGTGATGTAAGTCACAACCAGGCGGGCAAGGTGGCTGATCTGCTTTGATGACCTGTCGATCCAGTCTGCCGATGGCCTGCCCATCCGCAATTCTGGCTCCTGCGCCCCAGTCCCCGCTCCATCCAAAAGCTTGATCGAAACGCGGGAAGGTCTATGCGGTGCGGCAGCGCAAGCGATCCGGTTTGCGCTCGTCCCGGCTTTGCGGGGCAAGCCAGTGCGGAATAGAACAATGAACGAACCCAATAACAAGATTCCCGGCCTCGCTACGCGCCAGTCCGCCATTCGCCTGCTCGACGCCGTCTGCCGGCGCGGCGAGACGCTGGATCAGGCGATGCCTGCGGCTACGGGAAAGCTGTCCAATCCGTCGGACAAGGCGCTGGCGCACAATATCGCCGCCAATGTGCTGCGCTGGATGAGCGCTCTCGATGCGATGATCGACAGCGCGACCCGTAACCGGCTCGCCGATGATGCCAAGCCGCGGATGGCGCTGCGCATTGCGCTGGCGCAGGTTCTGATCCTGGACACGCCGCAGCATGCCGCAATTTCCACCGCGCTTCCGCTGGTCCACGGTGGCCCGCGTCGGCTGGTTCATGGTGTATTCTCGACCGTCATGCGCGGTGTCGAATCGGGCGAGCTCAAACTCCCCGAATTTCCCGAAATTCCCGGCGAAACGCTCGATCGCTGGACCAATAACTGGGGCGAGGATGTCGCCAATGCCGCGAGCCATGCCTGGGCCAAGCCGGCACCGCTCGACCTCAGCTTCCAGACCGACGATGCGGGCACATTGGAAGGCACGAAGCTGGCTCCGAAACATCTCAGGATGCTTCCAAGTCTTCCCGTTACCGAGTTAGCCGGATTTGATGACGGCGCTTTCTGGGTTCAGGATCTGGCCGCCTCTATCCCCGCGCGCCTGTTCGGCGAAGGCGAGGGCCGGACGATATTCGACCTCTGCGCAGCGCCGGGCGGCAAGACCATGCAACTGGCCAGCGCCGGCTGGAAAGTGGTCTCTGTCGATAATAATGCCAAAAGAATGGAGCGTTTTCAGGACAATCTGGGGCGCACCAAATTGCAGGCCGACGAAGTGATCGCCGACCTGATGCAATGGGAACCGTCTGAACCCGCCGATGCGGTCCTGCTCGACGCGCCGTGCAGCGCCACCGGCATTTTCCGCCGTCATCCTGACGTCCTCCATTGTATCGGTGCGCGGCAGATTGCCGACCGCGTCGAAACCCAGCGCGCCTTGCTCGACCGCACCGCTCCCTGGGTCAAACCCGGCGGGATATTGGTCTATGCCGTCTGTTCGCTCGAGCCAGAAGAAGGCGAAGAGCAGATCGAGGCGTTTCTCGAACGGCACGACCAGTTCGAGATTGTTCCGGTTACCGTAGACGAACTTCCGAAGGATATTTTGCCCAGCGAATCCGGTTGCGTTCGCACGCTGCCGACCACACTTGGGGAACAGGGCCATGTCGACGGATTCTTCATCGCTCGCCTGCGCCGGAAAGCCTGATTTTCTATATATTGTGAACCTGTCCCCAATCTGTCCACAAGGGACTGTGGCATGGGCTGAAACGCGCCTTGCTTGCCACGGCCAAAAATTATAGAGGCGGGCGCAGTTTAAGGAAGAGCCATGTCCGACATCCGTATTGCCCCATCCATCCTGTCTGCCGATTTTGCCCGCCTGGGTGAAGAGGTCCAGGCCATCGACAAAGCCGGATGTGACTGGATCCATGTCGACGTGATGGACGGCCATTTCGTCCCCAATATCACCATCGGGCCAGCCGTGGTCAAAGCGCTGCGTCCGCACAGCGCCAAGCCATTCGACGTGCATCTGATGATTTCGCCGGTCGATCAATATCTTGAAGCCTTTGCCGAAGCAGGCGCGGATATCATCTCCTTCCACCCGGAAGCCGGCGCCCACCCGCATCGCACGGTGCAGACCATCCATTCGCTCGGCAAGCAAGCCGGGCTAGTGCTCAATCCGGCGACTCCGCTCGACATACTCGATTATCTGATCGAGGATCTCGACCTGATCCTGGTGATGAGCGTCAATCCGGGTTTTGGCGGGCAGAGCTTCATCGACAGCCAGCTGCGCAAGATCGAGGCGATCCGCAAGCGGATCACCGACACCGGCAAGGATATAAGGCTGGAAGTCGACGGCGGTATCGATCTCAATACCGCGCCCAAGGCGATTGCCGCTGGCGCCGATACATTGGTTGCCGGGACCGCCACTTTCCGGGGTGGCCCGGATCAATATGCAGCCAATATCAGCGGCCTGAGGGGTGAATGACCACCGGCGGGTCTGACCGGCTTGATCTGGGCGACGGCCACCCGGACGAGCCAGCGACCCACGACGAAAATGCTGCTGCCGGCGAAGGCCGCAGTCTGACTCTGCGCCACGACCGTGATCGCGGCCAGTCGCTCGCCGAACAGGCGACAATGCTCTACTACCGGATGACCTGGCGGATGCCGATGCACCGGTTGCGCTTGTCCGGAAAATTACCTTTGCGTCTGCTAGCCGTACCGGTCGATCCGGTCGACGGCGACCGGGTCCAGGGCATGGCAGTCCGGGCCGGATATTTCCTGTTCCGCGGGCTCAAGAAGAAACACGAGAATATCGACTTTGCCGAGCTCAAGCTGCCACCGCAATTTGAAGATTATGTCCATCGCTTCCAGTGGCTGCGCGATCTCGACACGGCGGCGTCGCGCGATCAGGCGGTGCCGGTCGCGGAAAAACTGATGAACCAGTGGCTCGACGCCAATGGCGGGGTCATCCGTCAGCCCGCGTGGCGGCCCGACAATTGCGCCTGGCGGTTGCTGATCTGGGCCAGCCATGCCCCGTTGATCCTGTCCTCCAAGGACCTGATCTACCGGTCGAAATTGCTCAACAATATCGCCCGCACCGCCCGTCACCTCGACCGGACTGCGGACAAGGCCCATAGCAGCCTGGGTCGGCTGGTGGCGTGGAGCGGCGTTGTTGCCGCCTCCTTGCTACTGCCCGAAGGCCGGGTGCGCCAGATCGTTGGCGAAGCGGGTCTGGAAAAGGCGATGGGCGAGTTTTTCTTTGCCGATGGCGGCACCGTATCGCGCTCGCCGCTCAACCAGATGGAATCGGTGGTCCTGCTGTCGATGCTCAAGCAGGTCTATATCGCGCGCAAGGAAGATCCGCCGGTATTTCTCCAGGAAGCGTTGAACAAGGCGGTTCCGCCGCTGACCGCGCTCACCCATTTTGACGGGTCATTGGGCAATTGGCAGGGCAGCGGCGCGACGTCGGCCGAACAGATAGCGCAGGTCGTCGAGGCCAGCGGCGTTCGTGCGCGACCGCTGCGGCAGGCGCGCGAATGGGGTTACCAGCGAGTGTCTTCCGGGCGTTCGGTGCTGATCCTCGACGCCGCACCGCCACCGATCGCGCGCATGGCGGTGGCCGGTTGCGCGTCGACACTGGCTTTTGAATTTTCCCACGGCGATTGCCGGATCATCGGCAATTGCGGCGGGGCAGGGCTGGTTGGCGCTACCATCCCGGCGGCGCTTGCGCGGGGTCTTCGGACCACTGCTGCCCATAGCACGCTCTGCATCGCCGATAGCAACAGCACCTCGATCCTCGCCGATGGCAAGCTCGGGCGCGGGGTCAGCGAAGTCGAACTGTTCCGCCGTGATGTCGAAAACGCGACCCGGCTCGAGGCGAGCCATGACGGCTATGCACGCCGCTTTGGTCTGATCCACAAGCGGCTGTTGCTGTCACGCTCGGACGGTCTGGAATTGCGCGGCGAGGATATGCTGATCCCCGATGGCAAAAAGCGCCGGCGGCGCAAGGACGATATCGCCTATGCGTTGCGCTTCCATCTCGGACCGGATATTGAAAGCGATCTTATCTCCGAAGGCAAAGGCGTGTTACTGCGCCTGAAAGACGGAAATTTGTGGCAATTCCGCTCGACGAGCGGCGAAATTCAATTGGAAGAAAGCCTCTGGGTTGACGGCATGGGCATAGGCCATGAAGTCCGGCAGATGGTGATCAGCGGTGCAGTGGGCAGGGGCGGTGGCGCTACCGGCTGGCTGCTCAAACATATGGGGTAATAATGACGGAAAATATCAAAATCAAACGCGCGCTTTTGTCGGTTTCGGACAAGAGCGGCCTGGCCGATCTCGGCAAGCATCTGGCCGCGATGGGCGTTGCGCTGATCTCCACCGGCGGCACCGCCAAGGCGCTGCGCGAAGCGGGCCTCGAGGTCGCAGATATTTCCGACGTTACCAATTTTCCAGAAATGATGGATGGCCGGGTCAAGACCCTTCATCCGAAAGTCCACGGCGGCCTGCTGGCGCGGCGCGATGATGCCGGCCATGTCGCTTCGATGGAAGAACATGATATTGCCGGGATCGATCTGGTGATCGTCAATCTCTACCCCTTCGCCCAGACCGTTGCCAAAGGCGCGGAACGCGACGAGATTATCGAGAATATCGATATCGGCGGCCCATCCATGGTGCGCAGCGCGGCCAAAAACCACGACTTCGTCACCATCGTCACTGACCCTTCGGACTATGCGACACTGCTGGCCGAGCTGCAGCAGAATGACGGCGGGACATCGATAGTTTTCCGCAAGAATATGGCCGCCAAGGCCTTTGCTGCGACCGCCAGCTATGACAGCATGATCGCGCAATGGTTCGGCTTTGCCGATCAGGGCAAGATGTTCCCCGACACGCTGCCGATTACCATGAGCCGCCCGGTCGAGCTCCGCTATGGCGAAAATCCCCATCAGAGCGCTGCGCTCTATCTGCCCGACGGTCCGTCCGCGAGCGGCATCGCGCAGGCCGAACAACTCCAGGGCAAGGCGCTGAGCTATAATAATTATAATGACGCCGATGCCGCGCTCGAACTGGTCAGCGAATTCCGCGACGGCCCGCCGACCGTGGTCATTGTCAAGCACGCCAACCCTTGCGGTGTGGCGAGCGCCGATAATATTCTCGACGCCTACAAAGCGGCGCTTGCCTGCGACAGCGTCTCGGCATTCGGCGGTATTATCGCGGTCAACCGGCCACTCGATGGCCCGGCTGCTGAAGCGATGACCGGTATCTTTACCGAAGTCGTCTGTGCGCCTAGCGCGAATGACGAGGCCAAGGAAATCTTCGCCAAGAAGAAGAACCTTCGGCTGTTGCTAACCGGCGAGCTTCCCGATCCGAAGCGCACCGGCATGGGTTTCAAATCTATCGCCGGCGGTTTCCTGCTCCAGTCCCGCGACAATGGTCAGATTGATCAAGCTGACCTGAAATGCGTCACCAAGCGCCAGCCGAGCGAGCAGGAAATGGCCGATTGCCTGTTCGCCTGGACGGTTGCCAAACATGTCAAATCCAATG
>JBALUX010000011.1:0-43637 GCA_036963725.1 Parasphingorhabdus sp.
ATGGTGATTATTCTCGCCATAGAGCAGCTCGATATGCAGCGTGATTCCGGCAGCATCGGCGACGCTGTGGAACCAGTGTTTGAACAATTCGGTGTCCATCTCGCCGAGCCGTTCTTGCGTGAAACCGGCGTTCCAGACGAAATAGGGGCGGCCGGAGATATCCAGCGCGACCCGGCTCAAAGTCTCGTCCATCGGCGAATAGGCACTGCCGTAGCGAACAATGCCGGCCTTGTCGCCGAGCGCCTGATGGATCGCCTGGCCCAGCGCGATCGCACTGTCTTCGGTCGTATGGTGCTGATCGACGTGGAGATCGCCCTTGATCCGCAATTTCAGGTCAATCAGCGAATGACGCGAAAATTGTTCGATCATATGATCGAGAAAACCGATGCCGGTAGACACGTCATATTGACCGGTCCCATCGAGGTTCAACTCGACAAAAATCTCGGTTTCCTTGGTATTTCGTTCGATTGTCGCTGTTCTCATGCAACAGGCCTATAATGGCTTGGACAAATCAGGCAAGAATTTCGCGGCCTTTGGTCAATGCGAAATTCATTTTACGCTCTTGACCCGATGCCCGCTACGCGCCACCTAGTGCAAATGAGCGATGATGCACCCGATAGCCTGATTCCATATGATGAAATCGTACAGGAAGCCCTGCGCGCGGTGGTTGGCCGGGTGCTGGGCGAAGTCGTAAGAGATGGCCTGCCCGGCGAGCATCATTTTTACATCACTTTCAAGACCCGTGCGCCCGGCGTTGATATTCCAGATCATCTGATCGCGCGATTCCCGGACGAGATGACGATTGTGATCCAGAACCGTTATTGGGATCTGAAGGTTGACGAGGACCGTTTCGAAGTCGGCCTGAGCTTCAACCAGATCAGTTCGATGCTCCATATCCCCTTTGCGGCGATCACCTCCTTTGTCGATCCGGCGGTGGATTTTGCCCTGCAGTTCCATGTTGACGAGGTCGAAGGCGATATAAATGGCCACGACCCGGCAGAAAATGACGGCGAGACAGAAGCGGTCGAGACGGTCGATGATGGCTCCAACGTGGTAACGGTGGACTTCGGCAAGAAAAAGTGAGCGGCACCCGCACCGAAACCGACTCCCTTGGCGAAATAGAAGTGCCATCCGATGCCTATTGGGGCGCCCAGACCCAGCGCAGCATCGAGAATTTCCCTTTCCCCCGACAGGAACGCATGCCGATCCGGCTGATCCATGCGCTGGCCGCGGTCAAACAGGCAGCCGCGCGGGTCAATGGCATCCATGGCCTAGAACCGGAAATTTCTGCGGCGATTGAAAAAGCGGCCAATGCCGTACGCACCGGCGAATATGACAACCAGTTTCCGCTCACCATCTGGCAGACCGGGTCCGGCACCCAGTCGAACATGAACGTCAACGAAGTGATCGCCGGCGTCGCCAATGAAGCGATATATGGTACTCGCGGCGGCAAATATCCGGTCCATCCCAATGACCATGTCAATCGCGGGCAATCGTCCAATGACAGTTTTCCCACCGCCATGCATGTGGCAGCGGCACGGGCGCTGGAAGTCGAGCTGTTCCCGGCATTGGAGCAATTGCACGATGCGCTGGCGGAAAAGGCGCAGAAGTGGAAACGGATCGTCAAGATCGGCCGTACCCATTTGCAGGATGCCACACCGCTCACTCTCGGACAGGAATTTTCCGGCTATGCGGCGCAACTGGTCGCCGCCCGCGACCGGATCGAAAGCGTATTGCCCCGATTGCTGCAACTGGCGCAAGGCGGCACGGCGGTCGGCACCGGTCTCAATGCACCGGAAAATTTCGGCGAGAATATCGCCAAGGAAATCTCCAAGATTACCGGCCTGAAATTCACCTCCGCCCCGAACAAGTTCGCCGAACTGGCGGCGCATGACACGATGGTCGAACTGTCCGGCGCGCTCAACACCTTGGCCGTGTCGCTGACCAAGATCGCCAATGATATCCGCCTGCTCGGCTCCGGCCCGCGTTCCGGCCTCGGTGAACTCGACCTGCCGGCCAATGAACCGGGCAGCTCGATCATGCCGGGCAAGGTCAATCCGACCCAGTGCGAGATGCTGACCATGGTCGCCGCACAAGTCATCGGCAATAATCAGGCGGTGACCGTCGGCGGGCTGCAAGGGCATCTGGAACTCAACGTATTCAAGCCCTTGATAGCCGCCAATGTCCTGCGCTCGATCGAGATAATCTCGATCGGCATGTCGAGCTTTTCCGAACGTTGCGTGGAAGGCTTGGAGGCTAATGAAGCGCGGATCAGGGAGCTGGTCGATAACTCGCTCATGCTGGTCACCGCCCTTGCCCCGGTGATCGGCTATGACAAAGCCGCGGCCATTGCCAAATATGCCCACAAGACTGGCCAGACCCTGCGCGCATCTGCTTTGGAGCTTGGTCTGGTTGACGCAGAAACCTACGATACCCATGTAAGACCAGAGAATATGGTCGGAAATCATTCCTGATCCGGGAACAAGAACATGTCGCTAATCAGAAATATATTCACCACCGCGGTGGGATACGAAGCCCGCAAGCACACCAAAGGCCATGGCTTGCGGAATTTCGGCCTCGGCATGCTCGCCGCTCGCATAGCCACCCGCTCGATCCCCGGCGCGCTACTGGTCGGCGGAGCGTTGATCGCGAAGAAAATCTATGATGACAAGAAAGAGGCAGAAGCCCTGCCCGCATCCGAGGCGGTGATTGATATTGAAGGCAAACCGGTTCCTGCAGAACAAGCGGACTGAATTCGGATTGTCGGGCCTATTTGCTAGGTTGTCGCCGTAATTCGGGACTTTACATATCCATGAAACTCCATTTTTCCAAAAAGGATTTTTGGTCAACATTGGGGCTGGCCTCTTGTGCTATACTTTTGACAAGCATCTTTTTTACGATCAGCGAAATGATGTTCGGAATCGAGATAGGGATGATAGTCGGGACTGGCATTGAGGAACTTGTTAAGATTGGTTTGTTTGCCATTTTTAGAAAAAGAGCGTTTTTTGCAATCATCTTTTTTGCGGTTCTGGAAATCTTATTAGTAAAAATTCCGGTTTTTTGTTGGATAGATTTCGAATGCATCGCTTATGGCGTGGTATTCTCGATTCTAGGCTTTATCTTCCATTTTTCGACCGCCTTACTGTATAATCAAATATTTTATAATCGACCTAATATTATATTATTTTATGGAGCATTTAGTGGCGTAGTGCTTATTCACATTGCATACAATCTAATCGACCGATTTATCGAAAATTCGGTTGGCATAGATGCTTTTTGCTTAGTATGTTCTCTGGTGGTTTTTGGAATATATAAAGTATACAATCGAAAGCGCATTAGATCACCTAAATGACTTGAATTTACCGTAACCGTTTACAAGATGCAATAAATGTAGATCGCGCTGATCCGTACACCCCCCCCCCCGCAACCAAGCCGCCCGAAACAAAATTTCCTACATCGGCAACAATCTATCCAACATCACGCAAAATAACGCCTCCTTGGCCCGAACTTTGACAAACTTTGGAGCAGATTCTGCGTTGAAGGCATGGTTTCCAGCCTCTCCGCAATCCACCCGCAATTGCTCACAACCCGAATTTCGGTGAGCAGAACCTATCGGCTCAACTGCAATATTGATTGCAACTGACATTGCTGTAAGCTGCGTGAGAACCGCCAATATGAAGCGGCACAGGAGAGCATATTGGCAACGACCGCACAAACGGGGCAAACGCCCCGCAAATTCTATGGCTGGAACAATGTCGGGCTGTTCTTCTTCATCCAGTTCGCCGCCTCCGGCTTCGTCTATTTCGCCTATTCGGTGGTCTTTCCGGTGATGGTCGAGACCATGAACTGGAACCGCGGCTCCGCCTCCATTGCCCAGTCGGTCGCGCTGATAACGCTCGGCTTGTCTTATCCGCTGACCGGCTATTTGCTGAGCCGGTCGGGTGTCCGCAGGACCGTCACCATCGGACTGCTGGTGATGCTGGCCGGCCTTCTGCTGCTGGTCTTCGGCGTCACCGAATTATGGCACTGGATCCTGATCTGGGGCGTGGTCATGGGGCTGTCTTTCAGTCTGACCGGCCCGATCTGCGCGCAGACCGCCATGATCAGCTGGTTCAGCATCAAGCGATCGACGACAATCGGCATAGTCATGACCGGTGGCGCACTCGGCGGCGCGATGGCGCAGCCGGCGCTGGCCGACATCATGGATCGGCTCGACAGCTGGCGGGCCGCCTGGACCATTGCCGCCGCGATGGTCGTCATTTCGCTGGTCGCGACGCGGTTCATCATCAATCGCCCTAGCGATATCGGTCAATTCCCCGACAATATCGATCCCGCACGCGCGGTCAGCGAGGAACAGGCTCATCACACGCGCCCGAAAACCTATCGCACCGACCATGCCTGGACGATGCGGGAGATCATCCGCAAACCGACTCTCTATCTGATGATGGTGATTTCGGTCGGCTATCTGGGCACTTTCTTCGCCTTGCTCAACCATGGCGTTCTGCATCTGACAGACAATGGACTGAAGGGGCTCGAAGCGGCCGGTATATTCGGACTTCTGATTCTGGGCAGCGGGCTGGCACGGATTCCGGCCGGCTGGCTTGGCGACCAGTTCGAACTGCGCTGGACGATATTCGGATCCATCGGCCTGATGGCATTAGCATTGGCCGGATTCTGGCAGGGCCAGGAGATATGGCTGTTGTCGCTTATGGGTATGCTGTTCGGCGCCGGCTATGGCAGTCTGCTGGTGTTGCTCCCTGCAGCGATCGGCAATTATTTCGGCGAGCGCGCCTTTCCCATCATCAATTCCCTGTTTGCTCCTGTGGTTCTGCCCTTCGCAGCCGCCGCTCCCGCCGGAGCCGGCTTTGTCTTCGAGGCGACCGGCAGCTACGACTTCGCCTTTGCCGGAGCGATCATCCTGCTGTCCGCCGGAATGCTCGCCGCCTTTTGTCTCAAGCCACCGGCAACGCCCGCCTAGATATTGCCGTCGCTCGAGAGCAGCGCGGCAATCGGTCTGGTTCCCGGCCGGCGCGCCAGCACGATCATCAATATGGTCGTGAACGGCACCGCCAGGATGGCGCCGGGAATGCCCCATAGACTGCTCCAGATCGCTAGCGAAACCAGCACCACCATCGGGCTGAGGTTGACCGATTTGCTGAGCATTTTCGGCTCCACGACATTGCCGATAATCACCTGGGCGGTGGTCATCAGGCCGGTGGCGATCAACGGTATGGTCAGCGTCCCGAACTGGGCTACGGCAAACAGCGCCGGAAAGGCCACGCCGACGAAAGAGCCGATATAGGGGATATAGTTGAGCAGCCCGATGATGATCGCCCAGAGGGCGGCATATTCCACGCCCAATATCAGCAAGATCACCCAGCAGATGATACCGAGGATGATGTTGATCAGCGTCTTGGTCGCCAGATAGCTCCCGATATCATGGTTGATCCGGGTGATCATGTTGAGCGTGTCGGTGGAATCGCTATCCGACCCAAAAGCCCGGCGCACCTTCTCCGGAAAGCCGGTGATCTCGCTGAGCAGGAACGAAGCATATAATATTGTGATGAAGACAAATCCGCCGAAGCTGGTCAGCGAGGACAGAACCGACTGGGCCAGCGCCGCAATATCGATCTCGGTGAAGAATCGCGTCGCAAATTCGCTGACCGCCTTGGCCACAGCTTCCGTGCCCCGGTCAAATATCGCCGCCGGAGAAGCCATAAGCTCCGAAATCTCCGGCCGGCCGACGGTGTCATTTCCGGGCATCGGGAACCATGCGGCGAACAGATTTTCCAGATTGCGCTGATAGACCGGCAGCGAGGGCACCAGATTCTGCAAGCTGGCCACCAGCATCCGGGTCATCGCAAAAAGCAGCGCCAATACCCCGATCAGGGCGAGCGTCGCGCGCAGCCACAACGGCGTTTGGCCCAGTCCCGGAATGCGGGCAACCGTGGCGCTGGCAGCGTAGAGAATCTGCAGCAATATGATAGCGGTCACGATCGGCAATATGATGTCCTTGCCGACGTAAAACAGCCAGCCGACCATGATCGTAATGCCGATCGCATAAAATATGGTGCTGACGCGTCCCTGAATCATGATTTCCGGATAGCCGGAATATAGCGGACTGTCATCAGGATGATTTCACCGGACAACCCATATGACAAAACATCGGGACAAGCATCTTGACGCGATGCGCCCTTCTCGGCCAATAGCCGCTATGGCCGACAATATAGCTTCCCAGAATATCGACAATGATCACCGCGAACTGAACCGCAGGGGCCTGCTGTTCGTACTTTCCTCTCCGTCGGGAGCCGGCAAATCGACATTGGCAAAAATGTTGCTGGAAGCCGATGACGAGATCGCCATGTCGGTCTCCGTCACGACCCGCCCGAAGCGGCCCGGCGAGGAACATGGCAGGGACTATTATTTCGTCAGCGGCGACCAGTTTGAAGAAATGGTCGCAGACCAGAGCTTTCTTGAATATGCCACCGTATTCGGCAACCGCTATGGCACGCCATCGGTGCCGGTGAACCAGAGTCTCGAGGAAGGACAGGATGTCCTGTTCGACATCGACTGGCAGGGCACGCAGCAATTATACCAGCGCGCCGGCCAGGATGTGGTGCGGGTCTTCATCCTGCCCCCTTCGCTTGGCGAGTTGCGCAACCGTCTGGAAAGCCGCAACACCGATGCGCCGGAGATCATAGAAAGCCGGATGCAGCGCGCGGCCAGCGAGATCAGCCATTGGGACGGCTATGACTATGTCCTGATCAATGACGATCTCGAAGCCTGCTTTGCCAAGGTGAAGCAGATTCTCGCTACCGAGCGCATGCGCCGTGCGCGGCAAACCGGTCTGATCGGGTTTGTCCGGGATCTGATGGCCGAGTGATCAGCCGCGTAAAGCTAAAGAACTTTTTGCGCTAGAATATATTGGGGCATGATATGAAGAGATTGTTACTTGGCAGCGCTGCGATCGGCGCGATGCTTGCATTTTCGGCTTGTGGCGGCGGGACTGTTGCATCGACACCCGCCCCTCCTGTCTCGACTCCCGGCCCGACACCAGCACCAACCTATACCAGAATTGATGACCTTGCCGGAAACCAGACGTTTCAAACTGCAACGCTGACATTTACCGTTAGCGAAGACTTGAAACTGGCTAACCACACTACCAATAATTTTGGCTCCGGTTCTGTAATCACCTATAACGCGACGAACGATAGCTATACCTTCACCAGCACCGGGGGAACGTCACAGACCTTCTTCCCCAGCGATTCTGATCAGGTCAATTCCGATAGCAGCACCATGCATTGGGACAAGTCCGTCAACGGCTCTAGCCATAACGCGACACTGACCAGACCGGTGAGCACGACCGGCATCGAATTATCCTATACCCGATTGGGTACCTGGAAACAGATCGATACAAATAGCCGCGTGCAACAGGTCGAATATTTTATCACAGGCGTACCGACCGTGACCAGCGATGTCCCGACAACGGGAACCGCAAATTACAACGCACGGATATATGGCTACGTAATGGTGGGAGATACAGCATCTAGCCTGTCTTTTCTGGATTCCAGCATGGATTTTGATGTCGACTTTGCGTCAGGTGGCATAAGCACCGTGCTCACTTTCATAGGCGCTCGGGCCTTCAGCCCGAACAGTGGCACCAATTTCGGCACTGCAAACGGCACCGGAATGATTACAGCTGGCGGCCGCGGCTTTTCGGGTACATTCAATGGTGGCATAGCAACGGGTGGCACTTTTTCAGGTGCTTTCTTCGGTCCACAGGCAGCGGAATTCGGACTTGCCTATTTCGTGACCGGCGATGATTTTCTGTCTCAGGGTTTGGCAGCCGGTATAAAAACAGAGCTTTTGCCGTGACACAGTCGAATGGCAGCGGTCGCTGACCGGAAAATTGTGGGATATCGGACGGAATCAAAACCCGTTCCGGCCTAGAGAGCTAACCAACAAGGGTTGGTAGCCTGCAACACATGAGCCGGCGCAATAAAAAGGGATGGCATCAGAAGCATTGCATTGGCCGCGCCCAATAGGGGGCGGGCGCGAGGCCTGCTTTTCCAGGAATAGGAGCTTGCCCATGCGGTAGGCAATATATCCCGGACGAGCATTTGCTGATCCGCATCCTGACACCATCCCCCCCCGATTGAGCTCTGATGCGACCCGATAGCTTATACTGCTATTCAGGATCATCACCTAGCTGGCAACCAGATAGCATATCCGCGCGGTGCGGCGTTTTCCGTTCGACCAACGGCGATTGGCCGTCGATGAAAAGGCGAGTTCGTTGCGTTCTGTGCACCTGCCCGAAGGACCTGCTCGTTCACTCCCGACCATCTCCGGCAAAAGAGCGTTGGTTTTGCAGGCCCGACCGGTTACCAAAGGCAGCAACGGCGGATCACAGCAAGGGGCAATATGACAGAAACACGGGAAATTGACGTCCTGATCGTCGGCGGCGGCTTTTCGACCATGCCGTTGATCCGCGAACTGAACGCCAGTGGTATCGGCTGGCTGATGGTTTCGCCAATGACTCCGATCTGGCAGCAGCTGGAAACCGCCGATGCGCTGGATTTCGATCTGGTGAGTTCGCTGCAGAGCAGCGTCTATTCCTTCGAGCTGGTCGACATGCTGAAAGAACAGGGCGACGACTTCACCGACGGCTTCCCGACGGCCCGGGAATTTTACGCGATCCACAAGAAATATGCCGCGCGCTACGCCGACCGCATCCACAATGGTCGTGTGGACAGTATCGATAATCACACCGATCACAGCATCGTCCATCTCGAGAGCGGCGAGCAGTTCCGCGCCAAACATGTCGTCATCGCGACCGCTTTCCGGCGGAAGATGAATGCCAATTTGAAGCAGATCAGCATCGACGAAAGCTTTGCCGGCAAAAGCGTGGCGATCACCTCTACCGGGGACAGTTCGAATCTGCTGATCGCCAAGCTGGTTGCTTATGGCGCGAAAGTGCATCTGGTCACCAATGGCTTCATCATGCTCGACAAGATGTTCGCGACCTTCTCGCCGTTCGACGACGGTCCGCGCTTTGTGCCGCTCGACCAGCTCGAATGCCACAATTTTGCCGAGGTCAGCAAATGGAGCTACCGCGCCTTCATCGACGGCGGCTATATCCACGGCCTGATTCACCATCGTTTTGCCAAGCTGTTCGACCGCAACAGCCTCGGCGTGCGCCACCCCAAGAGCATCCGGCCGCACAAGGATATCCGCAGCTTTTTCAAGGCAAAGGCACCGGTCGAGAACGGCCATATCGCGATCAAATATTGGCCGATCGATGTCTACAAGCTCTATTGCGAGGAGACGCTGGAGCAAAAAATCAGTGCCGGCTATCTGATCAACGACTTACCCTTCTTCCTGGAGCACGGCCATGTGAAGCTGTGGGACAAGTCGGTCGCCACGATCGATCATGACGCCAAGCGGATCAGCGAAGGCGGCGAGAGCGCGGCCTTCGATATGATCATCGACGGCGATCAGGAAGAACCGGCGATCCCCGATATCCGGGTGCATGGTGATGGCGAACCCGCAGCGTTCAGCTATAAAACCCGCGAGCAATTTCTAGGCGTGGTTTCACCCAGGCTCGACAATATCTACACCATCGGTTTCACCCGCCCGTTCACCGGCGGGCTCAACAATATCAGCGAGATGCAGTGCCTGCTGGTCCACCGGATGATCGCCGAACCGGAGTTTCGCGACAG
This sequence comes from Parasphingorhabdus sp., assembly GCA_036963725.1. Lineage (GTDB taxonomy): Bacteria > Pseudomonadota > Alphaproteobacteria > Sphingomonadales > Sphingomonadaceae > Parasphingorhabdus. Next base: position 9,720 of record JBALUX010000011.1, read on the forward strand.
CATCAACGCCAATATCGACCAGCGGATCAGCGACTATAATGCGACTTACTATGCCAACCGCCCGGCGAAAAAGACCGACCATCTGGTCTGGTACGGCACCTATACCGACGAGGTCGCGAAGATACTGGATATCCGGCCGAAGCGGAGCGATACACCAGGTGCCAAGGGCCTGATGAAATATTATATGTTCCCGAACAATGTGTTCCGTTTCCGCGAAAAGGGCCGTTATGCGGTCCAAGGGGTTGGCGAACTGATCGAGCACACCGCGAAACAATATCATGACTATAAAGTGCTGGCGCTGCTGGTCATCCGCTACCCGTTCTTCGAACTGCTGGCGCTCAGCACAATCCTGCTGGCGCCCGTGCCGTGGTGGGTCAAGATCCCGGCAGCCATCATCCACAACCGCCTGCCGTTCACGTCGACACTGGTCGGGAAATTCGGATTACCGACCAGAGAGAGCAAGGCGATATTCAATTACCGCAAGACGATCAGTTTTCCGGTACTGGCTTATCCGTTGGTGGCGGCAGTCGTGTGGACAGCGGCGGGCATGGGAGCGGCTTTTGCGTTATCCGCCGGCTTGCTCGCCTATGTCTACGCGATGATCCATCTGGGTACCGCCAAGGGATGGAACCGGAAGTTCTTCTGCGACATGAAGAGTAAGCGGTCGCCCGAGATGGTCGGGTTTTTTGAACGGTATAGGCAGGCTTTTGGGCGGGTTAAGGACAGTTCATTGGCAATTGATAACCGAGTGTGAATTTATTGAAGCGTTGTCACCTGAGCTTTCCGAGCACCGAGCTCGGCGATCACCAGGTTATGTCTCAAGCTTAACCGCTACCTAAGCTTCGCCTTTAAGACCGCCGATAACGAATGATACATTCTTTCTGGTGAATCTTTTGAATTTTTTGCCCACGGAATCTCCGAGCAAAAAGCGAAACGTGATATCACTACGAGAAGATCAAACAGAGGTCTTTTTCTCAACTGGATTTTTTGCTGAAACTATTACAAACACATCTTTATTATCAGACATTTCTCCGATGTGGCTTTTGGTAACTGTACCAGCTTCGTGAAGCAAAATAAGCGCAGCTTCCGCTTTTAGTAAATAGTGATTATATTCCGGCTTTCGCTCAATATCTACTCCGAGCTGGACGATTGCATCACCTTCTTTATCGTAGGCTTTTATTGTTGCATAAGTCATAGTTTTTCCTCGCTTATGTTAGATACTACGGATTGACCCAGTTGTTTAGTTCTGTATCAAAAAGTGTCTTTTGGCTGTAATACTCATCCTCATATGCCCGTGTGACTGCCTCCTTACATTTATCTTTCGAGGTGCATTTAGATGCTACCGGAAAAGATGCGCCGACGTTGCTTTCGAAAGTAGTTATCCTAGCCATTAGATTTGCGGCCAAGGTTCCATCGATTTTTTCATGCAAGCCGAAGACAAACTTTTGATATTCACTTATCCTAAGCGATATTAGCGCTCGCTGAGCAGGGGAAGCAGTTAAAGAAGCAATCGCAGCCGCGGATGGCGGATGTTCAGCAGATTTAGCTGCGGCTTCACCTACCGCAACAACAGACGCTCCGCCGTTCAACGCAAGTATTTGGGCAGCGAGTCCAGTTGCAAAATACTGTGCGAGACCACCTTTTGCCCCTACAGTTCCTCCAGATTGTGAGGATCCATCAAAACTTGCCCCAAAGCTCGCCAAAACTGAATAACTATCTTGGGCGGATCCATTTGTTGCCACAAGCGAGCACGGGTGCACGGTTAGATTTGATCCAGCTGTGAAAGTTTGGGTAAAGTCGCAAGGCGTCAGCTTATTCGATGCACCAGCTTTTTCTCGAGTATTTGCAACCAGCGGCATAATCACAGCTTCTTGTCTATCGTAAGCTAACATTATTTCCGGCACCTGATTGACGTTTTGGCCGACTTTCAAGCCGACCGTCGTGTTAGTACCAAATATCATAGTATTGCTGTGTCGAGTTGACTGAACACATCCACTGGCAACCACCAATGCACCCAACAATGTTATTCCTGAGTATAATCGACTATGCATGGATCCTGCCCCTTTAATGATGATAAAATTTTCGCCGCGTTTTCCGCTTGTGCAGCTGATCGGACGACGATCAGTAATTGACATTCTGAGGGATCTGCAGTGATTAGATTGCTGGCATTCCAACCAATAAATGGGCCAGATTGCCAGCCTACTCCCAGTGTTTTGATATCTGCGGCCTGCACATTACCTTGGCTCGCTGGCAATCGCAGGCGCGTTACGCCGATATGTGTGCTCTGCTTATAAGGGGTGGTGACGACGCCATCCTGCGGCACCATATTGATCGTTGTGCAGCCAGCCAGCGCGCCGGATGAAAACATCAGTAGAATCGGGAAATTCATAAAACGAGTCATCGTGCCCCACGCTAAATGATCAGCAATGCGACTCGTTTTCTTTTGATGATATGCGAATTTCATAGTCTTGTAAAATATCGACACATCTCGCCAGCACCCGTGACCCCCATCACGCTCCCCCAAAAACTCCCCCTTGAAAACAGAACAAACATTGAACATATAGCGCGGACCACCCTGTTCTTTTGGCCCGCTGGACTCTGTCCGGCATCTTCTGCAAAGCACGCTCATGAGTCTGACCCACATCAAAGTAAAAGGCGCCCGCGAGCATAATCTCAAGGGCGTGGATATCGAGCTTCCGCGCGAGAAGCTGATCGTGATCACCGGCCTGTCCGGCTCCGGCAAATCGAGCCTTGCGTTCGATACCATCTACGCCGAGGGGCAGCGGCGCTATGTCGAGAGCCTCAGCGCCTATGCGCGGCAGTTTCTCGAGATGATGCAGAAGCCCGATGTCGAGCATATTGAGGGCCTCTCGCCCGCGATCTCGATCGAGCAGAAAACCACCAGCCGCAATCCGCGCTCGACCGTCGCGACGGTCACCGAGATTTACGACTATATGCGCCTGCTCTGGGCGCGGGCTGGTGTGCCTTATTCGCCGGCGACCGGTCTGCCGATCACCGCGCAGACGGTTTCGCAGATGGTCGACCGGGTGATGACCCTGCCCGAAAAAACCCGCTTCTTCCTGCTCGCGCCCGTGGTCCGTGGCCGCAAGGGCGAATATCGCAAGGAATTGCTCGAGTGGCAGAAAGCCGGTTTCACCCGGGTCCGGGTCGATGGCGAATTTTACGACATCGAGGAAACGCCGAAGCTCGACAAGAAATACAAGCATGACATCGAGGTGGTCGTTGACCGTCTTGTGGTGCGCGATGGCATGGAACAGCGGCTGGCCGACAGTTTCGAGACCGCTTTGCGGCTGGCCGACGGGCTGGCTTTTGTGGATTTGGCTGATGGTACTGTTGAGGAGGCTTTGGCGCTCGCCAATCGTACTTCGACAAGCTCAGCACGAACGGTGGGTGAAGACGATAGCGCGTCAACGAAACCCGTTCGTCCTGAGCCTGTCGAAGGACCCGGCGTCGCAGAAGCCAGCGCGAATTTCAAACCGGAACCAGCAAGCAAGAAGATGAAAGGCACCGGCCTCCCCCCGAACCGGATCGTCTTTTCCGAACGCTTCGCCTGCCCGGTCAGCGGCTTCACCATCGAGGAAATCGCGCCGCGGCTATTTTCTTTCAACGCCCCGCAAGGCGCCTGCCCGTCCTGCGACGGTCTCGGCGAGAAGCTCCATTTCGATACCCAGCTGATCGTGCCCAATCCGGCGCTCAGCATCAAGAAAGGCGCAGTCGTGCCCTGGGCGAAGTCCAATCCGCCCTCGCCCTATTATATGCAGGTGCTGGGCAGCCTCGCGCGGCATTTCGAATTTGATCTCGACACGCCGTGGAACGAGCTCAGCGAACATCATCAGGATGTCATCCTCAACGGCACGCAGGGTTTGCCCGTCACCCTCCGCTTTCAGGACGGTCGCAAATCCTATGAGGTGAAGAAGCCGTTCGAGGGCGTCGTCGGCAATCTCAAGCGACGGATGCTGCAGACCGAGAGCGCCTGGATGCAGGAAGAACTGGCCAAGTTCCAGGCTGCGGCCCCTTGCGAAACCTGCCACGGCGCGCGGCTCAAGCCGGAAGCGCTGGCGGTCAAGATTGCGGGCGAGGATATCTCGATATCGACCCGACGCAGCGTCGGCGATGCCCTGGAGTTTTTCGAAGCCCTTGGTGCCAAGCTAAACAAGACGCAGAGCCAGATTGCCGAACCGATCCTCAAGGAAATCATCGAGCGGCTGGGCTTTCTCAACAATGTCGGCCTCGACTATCTCAATCTCGACCGGACCAGCGGCACATTGTCCGGCGGCGAGAGCCAGCGCATTCGTCTGGCAAGCCAGATCGGCTCGGGCCTGAGCGGCGTGCTCTATGTCCTCGACGAGCCGAGCATCGGCCTGCACCAGCGCGACAATGACCGCTTGCTGACCACACTCAAACGCCTGCGCGATCTCGGCAACACGGTGATTGTGGTTGAACATGACGAAGATGCGATCCGTACTGCGGACTGGGTCGTCGACATGGGCCCCGGCGCTGGCGTCCATGGCGGCGAAGTCGTCGCCGAAGGCACGCTCAAGCAGATCTTGAAGTCCAAGAAGTCGCTGACCGCCGCCTATCTCAACGGGACCCGCGAAATCGAGGTTCCGAAGAAAAGACGCAAGGGCAATGGCAAGAAACTGACCGTGCACGGCGCTACAGCCAATAATCTGCAGGATGTCACCGTATCCTTCCCGCTCGGCACCTTCACCTGCGTGACCGGCCTGAGCGGCTCCGGCAAAAGCTCGCTGACCATCGACACGCTCTACGCATCGGCGGCGCGGACACTCAACGGCGCCCGGGTTATTGCCGGTGCGCACGACAAGATTACCGGCCTGCAATATTGCGACAAGGTCATCGATATCGACCAGTCACCGATTGGCCGCACCCCGCGTTCGAACCCCGCGACCTATACCGGTGCCTTCACCAATATCCGCGACTGGTTCGCCGGTCTGCCCGAAGCGCAGGTGCGCGGTTACAAGCCCGGCCGGTTCAGCTTCAACGTCAAGGGCGGCCGCTGCGAGGTGTGCCGCGGCGACGGGCTGATCAAGATCGAGATGCACTTCCTGCCCGACGTCTATGTCACTTGCGAGGAATGCCACGGTAAACGCTATAATCGCGAAACGCTCGAGGTGAAATTCAAGGGCAAGTCGATCGCCGATATTCTCGACATGACGGTCGAGGATGCGGTCAGCTTCTTCAAGGCAGTGCCGCCGATCCGCGACAAGATGGCGATGCTGTATGAAGTGGGTCTCGGCTATGTGAAGGTCGGCCAACAGGCGACAACCCTGTCCGGCGGCGAGGCGCAGCGCGTCAAGCTGGCCAAGGAACTGTCGAAACGGTCAACCGGACAGACACTCTATATTCTCGACGAGCCCACCACCGGTCTTCATTTCGAGGATGTCCGAAAGCTGCTGGAGGTGCTCCACCAGCTGGTCGAACAGGGCAATAGCGTGATCGTGATCGAGCATAATCTCGACGTCATCAAGACCGCCGACCATATCATCGATCTCGGCCCCGAAGGCGGTGTCCGCGGCGGCGAGATCGTCGCCCAAGGCACGCCGGAAGAGGTAGCCAAGGTCAAGGGCAGTTTCACCGGCGGCTATCTGAAGGATATGCTGGCGAAGTGAGCGGCAAACCGGCGAAGCTGCTGTTTGTCTGTGCCCGCAACCGTTTGCGCAGCCCGACCGCAGAGGCGGTTCTCAACGAGGTCGATGGCGTCTCGGCAATTTCTGCTGGCATCAATCATGACGCGGAAACACCGCTGTCCGGTGATCTGATCGAGTGGGCGGATCGGATTTATACGATGGAGAATAGTCATAAGAAAAAGATCACTCGGCAATTTGGTCCATTGCTGAAGAACAAGCCGGTCCGCAATCTCGCCATCCCGGATAATTATCGGTTCATGGACGCGGAACTTGTTGCCAGAGTAAAAATCAAGTTTCCCGAATATTTTTCTTAATAGCGCAGCACCTTCGCCTGCCAGAGCAGCAACAGTGGGGATAATATTTCCACGATCATTGCGGCGAATTGCTCGGTCGGCGGCGGCCCCACGGTCAGATAGGACACGGCGCGGGCGCAACCGCCGATGAAAAAGAAGAGGATCGCGAAGCGAAACAGTTTTGCCCGTTTCCGGATCTCGCCAGCGCTGTAGAATATCATCAGAGCGACGCCGACGTAGACGCCGGAGAGATAGCGATACTGGTTATCCATCGCGGCGCTGAATGCGTCGCCGCCCATATGTTCCGCCGCACCAAAGAGCAGGCCGTTAACCCCGAACCAGAGCGGGATAAATCCAATCAGGAAGGAAAGGATGCGGAATGCGGCCATATATATTCTCCTATATTTTTTCGTGTCGAGCCTGTCGAACGGCGTGTTTCGACAGGCTCAAAGTCTAACGCTAATATTATCTAGTCAGTCACTATCCCGATAAGCCCGCCTGAAATCGAGGCAGACGATGCTCGTTTTGGAGATATTCCTTATGGGCCGCAGCGCGGTGCTTTGTTGGTGCGCCGCTCCCGCTACACGCTTGCATAGCCGGTCGCGCCGACGAAAATACCGATGCAGCGCGCAGCAGCCGGGTGGATAAATCACCTTTTAATTCAATCCGCCCCACGCTCATCCCCCGATTAAGTCTAAAGAGTGCCATGCAAGTATGAGGCTGTCAATTTCTGCGTCGACCGGAATATCCTGACCGGCCGACGGCGCGAAGATGGGGGCTAGAGCCGCTCGAGACGGACCGGCAGTCCGTCCTTGGGCTGCGGAATCGGAAAGACTTGCCATTTCGGTTCGTAATCCGGTCCGCCCTGCAGGACGACGCGGTTCTGGGTCAGCATCGCGTGCATCAATATCTTGATCTGCATATAGGCGAAATGCAGCCCGAGGCACATATGCGCGCCGCCGCCGAAGGGCACCCAGGCATATTTATGCCGCCCGACCGAATTTTCCGGCGTGAAGCGCAGCGGATCAAACTTCTCCGGATTGGGCCAGTGCTTTTCCATCTTGTGGACAAAGCTGGGGCTGACCCCGACCGATGTGCCGGCTGGTATCGTGTAATTGCGGAAGGTGAATTCCTTGACCGCCCGGCGCGGCATCGAAGGCACCGGCGGGATCAGCCGCAGCGCTTCCTTGAAGGCCATTTCGGTCAGTTCAAGTTTGCCCAGTTGCTCCATCGAAAGCGCTGTTCCGGCAGGTGCTACCGCCAGACATTCTTCGCGAATCTTGTCCTGCCATTCGGGATGTTTGGCGAGCAGATAGATCAGGCTAGTCGCCGACGAGGTGATCGTATCATGCGCCGCCATCATCAGAAAATTCATATGATCGACAACTTCGCCTTCGGTCAGCAGCTCACCATTTTCATGGGTCGCCAGACAGATCTGGGTGAAGATGTCCTCGCCACCCTTGGCGCGACGCTCTTTCACCTGCGGGGTGAAATATTCGAGCAGATATTCGCGCGCCTTCACGCCCTTCCACATTTTGGTAAAGGGAATCGGCTTGCGCGCCACACCGACAGATGCCTGAACCTCGTCGACAAAGGCCTTGTTGATCTTGTCCGCTTCCGGCCCCCAGGGGATGCCGAGAATAGCGCTGGCTGCGGTATCCAGCGACAGCGATTTGATCGCCGGGTAAAAATCGAATTCGGTTCCGCCCCAATCGGCTACGCGCTGCAATATGCCCTCGCCGAGCACCTGACAGTGATGCTTCATTGGGCCGGGTTTGAAAGCGACCGAAAGCGCCTTCCGATCCGCCCGGTGGCGATCGAAGTCCATCAGCATCAATCCGCGCGGGAACAGATTGTTGAGGATCGGTCCCCAGCCCTGTTCGCTCGAGAATATCTTGTCCTTGTTGAACAGGATCAATTCCGTGGCATCGGCGCCCAGCATATTGACCGACCATCCCCCGAAACTGAAGGCACGGTAGACCGAGCCATATTGCTCGAACATCCGGCGGCCGAAGCCGCCCGGGTCCTTGAGCAGATCCAGCGTGCACCCCAGAACGGGCAGCCCTTTCTCGCCGGGAATATGCGCCAGCTCTTCCTCGCTCGGTCGCCTCACCCAATGCGGGTTGGCCGATTCCTGAAAGGGATATCCATGCGGTTTTGCTGCTATTGTAGCCACGGGAGCGCTCCTGAACTGATGTTTGAATGCCATGATAGCTACTTTCATCAATGTCAGCAAGCCACTCCATTCATAAGCTATTCAATGACAGCAGCTTACTGGTGGCGACAATGAATGAATAATCGCAACCCTGTATGGCTGGTGCCGCGGGACCGGTTTCAAAGGAACGATCATGACCAATTTCATAATGCCCCGGCTCCTGAAGTCTGCGGTAGCAGCAGGCGCGCTGTTGAGTCTCGGCGGCTGCATGTATGGCGGCGGCGCTTATGGCGACGGCTATGTCAACAATCGCGGATATGACTGCGACCCCTATGCGCCGTTCGACGATTATTATGCCTGCGACTATGGCTATGGCTTTGCCAATATCGGATATGGCGGCGGCTGGTATGATCAATATTATTATCCCGGCTATGGCATCTATATCTTCGACCGGGGCGGCAAGCGCCACGCGATGCGCGACAATCACCGCCGTCACTGGGCTCGGCAACGTGCCGAATATGGCGGGCATCACGCCAGAGATCGCAGAGACCGCAATGTAAATTCCGACCGGCGCGGAGACCGGCGCGACCAGAGATATGACCGCCGGGATGGATCGCGAGATCCGAGTCGTAACAACAGCCGCGGCCAGCGACGCAGCGATGATCGCGACAATAGAGGCGCGCGCGGCGAACGCGGCGATCGACCTGAGGCACGGGCACCACGGCCGGACCGGGCGACACCAACCCGCAGTCGCGGAGACCGAGCAGGCCGGCCGGACCGGCGCCCGAGCAGAGCGGCCGAACAGCCGCAAGCCCGGCCACAACCGGCTGCGCGGACCGGCAAGCCATCCAGACCGCCGCGCGCGGAACCCGCCCGCACTTCAAGAGAAACCAGCCGGAGCGGTCGCGAGCGCCTCAAAGATGACTAGTGTTGCAAGGCGGGTCGCCACGCGCGCCGCCTAATAGTTAATAGAATTGTAATCATCGTAAATAGCCTATAACCTAGGGTCTCGATATAATTTCGAGGATTTTGGTCGATGGCAACTGCATTTAGCGACATTCAACCCGACGAATATACACCGTCGGAACAGCATCCACAGCATGGCGTCATCATTGGCGGACCGGCTGCGCGCGCAAAGCGAATCGAATATGGAATATTGCTTTCCTCGATGGTGCTGGGCTCTCTCGGTGCTTTGTACTGGACCCTCACACATTCCACCGGCTGGGTCGAATGGTCGGCCTTTCTGTTCGGCTTTGCCCTGATAAACATGGGCGTCGGCATTGGCTATCATCGCTATTTCACCCACCGCGCCTTCGAAGCGGGACCGAAAATGCGCCTCGCCATCGGTATCATGGCACAAATGGCCTGCCAGGCTTCGGTATTGAAATGGGCAGCAGACCATCGCCGCCACCATGCTTTTTCCGATGATGTCGGTGACGTCCACAGCCCCTATGTCGACGGCCACGGCAAGAAAATGGGCAAGCTGAAAGGTTTGGGCATCGCCCATTTCGGCTGGCTGTTCGACAATACGACGTCCGACATGAATATCTACGGCAAGGGCCTGATCGACGATCCGCAGGTCTTGTGGTGCCACAAGCATCGCTGGTCGATCGCCATCTTCTCGAGCATCATCCTGCCGGCTCTCTGGGCGCTGGCATTCGGCGGGCCGGAATATATCATCGGCACCATCCTGATCGGCGGCTTCTTCCGGAACTTCTTCTTCCTGAATTTCGTCATGGGCGTGAACAGCATCGGCCATGTCTTCGGCTCGCAACGGTTCAAGACCAAGGACGGGTCGCGCAACAACTGGTTCATGGCATGGATGACCTTTGGCGACGGCTGGCACAACAACCATCACCAGCACCCCCGCGCGGCTTCGTCGAAAATCGCATGGTGGGAATTCGATCTCAACGGCCAGATCATCTATGCGTGGGAGAAAATGGGTCTGGTCTGGAATGTCCAGCGGGCGCCTGCCTATATTCGCAATGAACAGGGCGAATGGGTCCAGAAAAAGACCAAGGTCGCAAAAGCCGGCCTGGCCGAACCAGAAGTCATGTCAGCCGACGATGGTGGCATAATGTTTCCGGCCAAAGGCAAACAGCACTATATCGAGCCGGCTGAGTAGCGGACGAAAAACAGTTCGTCTAAAACCGTTAGGCTAATGTGATCGCAAGGTCAGCGTTGCCGAGATCGCTCCGTTGCCAGCAGGATTGACGCTGAGGGATTCGACCGCGATGCCTTCCCGTTCAATCCGCGCCAGCCAGCCGAATAAAGCCGTCGGCTTGGCCGATTCGACCACCATGTTCACCCGGTTATCCGATTGCGGCGTGACAGAAGCCACCGCAATACCCGTCTCGCCCGCACTTTGGCTGACAAAGGCGTCGATAGCGCCGCTGAACTTGGCCACTTGCCCGTCGACCGGTTGCTGGAGCGCCGCAACCTTGGCCTCGATCCGCGCTTGCTGCTCAATCGCATCAACATAGCGTTCTTCTGCATATGTCATCGCGCCTAACATTGGCCGTGCGACGCCATAATAACCGACCAGTCCCGCCAGCAACAGACCGGCAATCCCGACCAATATTCTTTCCCGCTGACTGAGCCCGGCAAACCAGTTTCTTGCATTTTCGATCATGGTGCCCTCACGGTAATATCCGCCTGCGCCGAACCTGTGGCATCCGTGCGCGGCGTCGCGGTGATGAGAAAGCCCGCCTCCTGCATGGCCAGCAGAGCGGGATTGATGTCCTCGTTGCGGACCGCCGACAATGTCGCCGATACGATCCCGTTCTCGCCATAAGCCATTCGGGTGATCGACACGCCCGGCACCTGTTGCAGCGCAGAATAGAGGGCCGACGCCGGAACCGGGAACATGATATTGCCGCGATTTTCGGCAATCAGCCGCTGGTCCAGCGCACGCTCGGCACTGTCCGGGTTTTCCTGCTCGCCGACGACGGCAGCAGCTCTGACCAGAGCAGCCTCATCCGCTGCACTGGCCGCCCAATGATATTGGGCCAGCTGCACCAGCGGGATCGCAAGCGAGACGACGACCAGCGCCGCCGCCATCCAGCCGAGCCGACGCTTTTGCTTCGCGTCCATCGTGCGTTGGGTCTTTTTCGCGAACGGGCCGCTGCGAAAATTGAGATCGCCTTTTTCGGAGGCACCGACCAGCATGGCGTCAAAGGCATCGCCGGTAATCGGCTTGACGACACGATCGGCAAATAGAAACTCGCGCAGCGCCGGATCATCGACGGCAATAATATTGTCCGCTCTGGCGACTTGGTCAAATCCGAAATCTGCTGACAGTGCGCCGCCACCGGCAACCGGCAGCAACCAGCCCGATGGGATGATCGCGTCGGGATCGATATTCAGCGCCTGCAAGTGAACCAGACCGGATGACAATATATCCCGTCCGACCGATGCCGTGGCCACCCCGCCCGCGTTATCGTTAGCGGCGACGATATGAACCTTCTCGCTTTCCAGACTTTGGGCTTTTGCGGCCATGACCGCAGCGGCGAGCGTCTGGCTTTCATTTGCGCCGCTGATCGCCTCGTGTGCCATGATACTGGTCAGATGAGACGGCACCAGCGCAATCACGCTCACATTCACCTGCGTCGCATCCGGCCCATAAGCTTGCGACGCCATGAGCGGGTCCGGGTCACAACCCCATGCCTGCACCGCGCCATCAGAGACGTGCCACCAATGCAGCGCCTCGTTATCCGCAACGGGAAAGGCAATCAGGAGAAGATTCGGGTTCACGCGCTGCTGGTCTTATTCGGCGTAAATATCGGCATTGTCATCTTCACCACCCGGCGCGCCATCGGCACCCAGCGAATAGAGATCAAAGCCGGGACCCTGACGGCCGGGATTATCATATTGATAGGGCCGTCCCCACGGATCGTCGGGCAGTTTCTTGATATAGCCGCCCTGGCGGTAGCGTGCTGTAGTGGCCAGAGACGGAGGCGCCGTAACCAGCGCCTGCAGCCCATCCGACGAACCGGGATAGCTGAGATTATCGAGCCGGTACATTTCGAGCGCCTGACCAAGCGTCGCAATATCCGCCCGCGCCTTCTGGACCATTGCGCGGTCCTGACTGGGCAGCACATTGATCACCACAATGGTGGTCAGCAAGCCGAGGATGAAGATAACCACCATCAACTCGACCAGAGTGAAGCCGTTGCGCTTTTGCTGCTTCTTGGCTTCAGGAGCCGGAGCCGCATCTGGATTTTCAATTTCTGTCGTCATGATCATTCCTTTTTCCGGCCCTATAGTCCGGCAAGATTCTGAAGCTGCAGGATCGGCAATAATATCGCCAATATCACCACCGCGACCAGCCCGCCAAGCGCCACAATGATGATCGGTTCGAGCAAGGACAAGGCGGTTGAGCTGAAATTGTCAAATTCCCGTTCCAGATAGCCAGCCGCCCGGGCCAGCATGTCGTCCAGCTGCCCCGATGCTTCGCCGCTGGATGTCATATAGACCAGCATCGGTGGGAAAACCCCGGTATTCTTGAGCGCCGTGGACAGGCGTCCGCCGCCTCTGATCGCCTCCACCATATCTTCCGAAGCCTTGCGCAATACGCTGTTGTGGATCGTTTCGGTGGTTAACCGCAATCCCTCGATTATCGGCAGGCGGCTGGCCACCATCGTCGACAGGGTCCGCGCCAGACGCGCCGCGTGCAAATCGCGCAGCAAGCGGCCGACAAATGGCAGGCGCAGCAGGAAACCGTCAAAGCGATATTTGAGTTGCGGCTCCTTGAGCGCGCGCCAGCCGATCAGAACCGCCAGTCCGATAAAAATCGCAATCGCCCACCACCAGTCGGCGAGAAAGCTGGAAATGCCGATGACTATGCGCGTGACCATCGGCAGTTGCTGGTTCACATCGTCAAACTGTTCGACAACCTTGGGCACAACCGCGATCATCAGCAGAGCAACGACGATGATGGAAACCAGCGCCAGCACCGCCGGATAGGCCAATGTGCCGATCAACTTCCCACGCAATTCCGCCTGTCGCTCGAGCAAATCGGCGAGCCGTTCGGTGATATCGGGAAGCGTGCCGGAACTTTCCCCGGCGGCAATCATCGCCCGGTAGAGCGGCGGAAAGCTTTTCGGTTCGCGGCGCATCGCCTCCGACAGCCGCTGCCCCTCGATCACCCCGCCATGCACGGTCGCAATCCTTTGCTGCACATGCGGTTTTTCATTCTGGTTGCCGATCAGCCGCAGCGCTTCCTCGAGCGGGCTGACCTGCGCCAGCGACGATAATTGGCGGGTGAACAGGGTGAGTTCCTTGGACGACAGTTTTTTCGGTCCGAACAGACCGGCGGACGCCTTTACCTGCTTGCCCTTGCTGCCCTGTGCCGCTTCCATTTTGACGACATAGAAATTGCGCTCGGTCAGCTTCGCCCGCGCCGCGTCATCGCTGGCCGCAGTCAGCCGCCCGGTCTTCTCCCGCCCCTTGGGGTCAATGGCGCTATAGGCATATTCAGGCATCTGCCGCTTCGCTTTCGCGCCGGGAGATGCGGATCGCTTCCTCGGGCGTGGTCAAGCCTTCGCGGACAAGCGCTCTCGCGGCGACGCCGAGATGGGGCTGGTTGCGGAACGCATGGGCGGAGATAGCGGCCTCATCGCCACCATCATTGATCAGTTTGCGCAACGTGTCATCAATACGGATCGCCTCGAACACGCCGATACGTCCCTGAAAGCCGGTCTGGTTGCAATGGTCGCAGCCAGTTTCGCGATAGACCACCGTGCCATTGTCGAATCCCAGTAGCGAGGCCAGCGAGCCATCAACCTCTATCGGCGTGCGGCAATGTTCGCACAGCTTGCGCACCAACCGCTGGGCAATCACCGCGCGCAGGGTCGATGCGAGCAAAAACGGCTCCACCTTCATATCCCGCATTCTGGTAATCGCGCCGACCGCATCATTGGTGTGCACCGTAGACAGAACGAGGTGGCCGGTCAGGCTAGCCTGCACCGCAATTTCTGCCGTCTCCCGGTCGCGTATTTCGCCGATCATCACGACGTCGGGGTCTTGCCGCAGGATCGCGCGCAGTCCGGCGGCAAAGGTCAGGCCCACTTTCGCATTGACCTGCGTCTGGCCAATCCCCTCGATCGCATATTCCACCGGATCCTCGACCGTCAGGATATTGCGGCTACCATCGTTGAGCTGCTTGAGACCGGCGTAAAGCGTGGTGGTCTTGCCCGAGCCCGTGGGTCCGGTGACAAGGATGATACCATTGGGTTCCGAGAGCGCATCGGTCAGGATCGCGTGAGTGCTTGGCGACATGCCCAGCAGATCGAGCGAAATACCGGCGCTTTCCTTGTCGAGAATCCGCATCACCACCCGCTCGCTCGCCCGGTTCGGCAAGGTCGAAACGCGCACGTCGAGCAATTTCCCGCCCAATGTCAGGCTGATCCGGCCGTCCTGCGGAATCCGGCGCTCGGCTATATCGAGCCGCGCCATCACCTTGATCCGGTTGACGATCACGCCCGCAACATGCGGCGGCATACGAAGTTTTTCAGTCAGCACGCCGTCGACCCGCATCCGCACGACCAGCCCGGTCTCGTAAGGCTCGATATGAATATCCGAAGCGCCCTGCCGCGCCGCCTCGGCAATGATCCCGTTGATCAGCCTGATGGTCGGGGCATCATCGGCGCTGTCGAGCAGATCCTCGGCGCTCGGGATATCTCCCGCAATATCGTCCAGCCCGTCGCCGGCCAGCGCCATATCGCCCGCCATGGCGGCAGCCGAGCCATCCATTGCATAATGGGCGCTGAGCAGCTTCTCGAACACCGGAGCATCGACCCGTTCCACATCAAAAGGCAGCGCCAGATAGCGGCGCACCTCCAGCAAGGCCGACGGATCGGAACCCTCGCGCATCGCAAGCGACAGCCGTTCACCGCTGCGATCCTGGATCAGCAGGCCATGATCACGGGCATAGGAATAAGGCAGATCCTTGGCGACCACTGGCATCGCCAATCCGCCATCCGCCTCGGAGACAAGTGCATCTGTTCCCCGGGCGATCTCCATCATGGCTTCCCGCTGGTCTCGCTCGCCGGCAAGGGCGCCTGCTCGATAATGCCGCTATCCCTGACCGCCGGCATATCGCCCGGCGCATAGATGATCTGGTCATCCGGCCGCGCCTCGACCGATGGCGGCACGGTGCCGAGATAATCGCGCACCAGAGCGTCAATCGACGGCTCCCGGTCAGGATTGCGGCTGAGCTGCCGGTCACGGATATAGCCGTAGCGCGCGCTCGAGAAACGACGGGCGTCATTGGGGTCTTTCAGGATCGTCGGGCGAATGAACACCATCAAATTGGTCTTGACCCGCGACTTGCCGCGCGACCGGAACAATTCACCGAGCAGCGGAATATCGCCCAGAAACGGTACTTTCTGGATGGTGCGCCGCTCGTTGTCGTCGAGCAGGCCGCCCAGAGCGATAATCTCGCCGTCGCCGACGGTCACCGTGGTGTTGATTTCCCGCTTGTTGATGATCAGCTCGTTGAAATCGTCGGACACCGGCCCGGCGATCGAGCTGACCTGCTGCCGCAATTCCATCCGCACTTCATCACCGGCATTGATCTGCGGCGTCACTTCCAGTTCGATCCCGACATTCTGCCGCTGGATCGTGCGGAACGCATTGTCGAAATTACCCGACAGCGCCTCGCCGGTCGACACCGGAATTTCCTGCCCGAACAATATGCTGCCCTTGAGATTGTTGTTCACGGTCAGCGATGGCGTCGACAGCACATTGCTGTTGCTGTCCGACTGCACCGCATTGATGATCGCGCCAAGCACCGCGCTGCCGCCCAGACTGGTAGCAAAGCCACCAAAGCCGCCCCGCGCGGCAAGCACGGAATCCGCTGCATTCTGCCGCAACGCATCACCAACCGAACTGTTGGTCGTCACGGTAGTCGCGGTATCGGTTGTGGTGGTCGTTGTCGTGTCAAACTGGTCGGCCAGCAAACCACCCGCAACATCGACAATATTGGGCGAGGCGTTGGAGAAATTGGTCACTGCAAAGGGCACGTCCTTGCCGCCCACCAGCCATTGCACGCCCAGCTCGCGGGCCAGCGTTTCCGAAATCTCGACGATGATCGCTTCGACGACCACCTGTTCCTGCCGCGTATCGAGCTGGCGGATCAGTTCGCCGATCATCCGCTGGACATCGGGGTTGGCTGCAACGATAATCGCATTAGTCCCTTCCAGACGGGTGACGATCGAGGGACCGCGGCTGGCAATGCCGTTGCCGCCGCCACTGGCAGCCGATACCGCCGCGCCTTCACCGCCGCCAGCTGGTGTAACCGTCGCAGAGCCGCCGCCCGTCCCTTTGCTGCCCAGCAAATTCTCGATCACCGGCAAGAGATGCTCGGCATTGGCATAGTCGAGCCGGTGGACGCGTATCTCGGTGCCCGATTCGGCGCCCTTGTCCAGTTCCCGCGCCATTTGCGCAAAGCGGGCAACCGCGCCCGGGTCGCCGCGCAGGGCGATGCTGTTGCTGCTGTCGATCGGCACCACGGTCACCGGCGCGCGCAGGCCTTCACCGCCACCTTGAGCGGCCAGCGCCTGCAGCGAGGTTGCGATTTCGCGAGCACCGGCGTTTTTCAGGGTAATGATGGTGCTTGCGGCACTGTCGCGGTCGATTTCTCCGACCAAGCTGCGGATGCGGCGGATATTGTCCGCATAGTCGACGATCACCAGGCTGTTCGCGTTGCGGTTCGAGGTGATCGAACCTTGCTTGCTAACCAGCGGACGCAGGGTTTCCAGCGCTTCGGTGGCGACGATCGACTTGAGCCGCACCACTTCGGTGACCAGCTGGTTGCCCTCGCCGCCACGCGACCCGATCCGGCTCGGCTGCGAAGCCGCGCCATCAGCCGGCTGGATGCGGTAAGCGCCACGGGTCGTCGGAATCGCGACCAGATTATTGGCGCGCAGGGTCGACAGGAAAATCTCGAAATATTCCGAGCGGCTGAGCGGCCGGTCGGTGACCACCGAAACCTTGCCCTGCACCCGGCTGTCGAGAATGAAGGTGCGACCGGTCACCTTTGCCGCATCCTGGACAAACGCGCGAATATCGGCATCGCGGACGTTGAGCGTATGCTGGGCCGCCGCCGGTGCGGCCGACAGGCTGGCACAAAGCGTTAGGGCGGCCATCAACCGGTTGAAAAAGCTACGCATTACTGGGCTCCCAGATTGACAGCAACCGGAACCGTATCGGCTCCGCGTTCGACTTCGACGGACAGGCGTGCGCCCGGCCGGATTTGACTTTTCAGCGCTTCTATATCGCTTGCGGAACCAACCGGATTGCCGTTGATCGACACGATGATATCGCCATTACGAAAACCGGCGCTCTTGAACAGGCTGCCGTCCCCCAAAGGAGATAGCACAATACCGGTCATGCGGCCCTGATCATTGCGCGGCGCCAGCGAGGCAACGCCTGGTATTTCATTGCCGCCCAGGGTCAGGGAGGCAGGAGCGACCGGGTCCTCGGTGCCGACGGTTTGCGCCGGGATCGACTGGTCGAGATAGAGGCTCTCGAGCACGCCGCCCCGGTTGATGATCACATGGTCAAATTCCACGCTGTCCAGCGTGACACCGGACATGATCTCTTCGCCGACGCCGTAATTTGTCTGCACGCCATCCGGTCCCGCCAGGATCGCCGAGCCGAGCCCCGATGCCTCGTTCATGCGAATACCGAACAGGGTCAGTTGCAGCGATGTCACGACATTGGCGCTCTGCGCCGCGTCGCTCCGGAAAAACGGATCGAAGCTGCTGAACAGGGTCAGGCGCGATTGCGGCGACAGTACCTCGACGTCATCGGCGCGATAATCCCCGACAGGCCCCAGGGGAGTCACGACCAGCCAGATCAGTCGTATCGCCTGTACCAGCAGCAAAACCGCCAATATAAAGAACAGAACAGGATAGGGACCCTTCTGGTTATACCAGCGGGTCATCGCGCCAAATCTGTCCGAAAAGCTATTACCCACGAATCCCCGCAACCTTGCAATCCCCGTCGCGCTATAGCGGTTTCACGACCGTTCGACGACTCATTGGTGACGAATATATTACAGCTTCTCCGCTGATTGCACAGAGCATCAGGGCAATTGCATGTTCAGCAGCGCGCCAAGATCGTCGAGTGCCTGCTGCTCCGCCGACACCTTGATTGCCGCCATACCAAGCGCCGCCGCCGGTTTGCAGTTGATCCCGAGATCATCAAGATAGATACATTGCGCTGGTTCGACGTTCAGCGCCTCGCACATCATCTGGTAAATCCGCGGATCGGGTTTGCGCACGCCCGCCTTGCTGCTCTCGATGATATGGTCGAAGCGCAGCATGACATCCTTCACCGCCGCTGCCTTTTCGTCATCCATTGCCATACCCGCGCCTTTGCCAGCCGGCACATTGTTGGTGATGCACGATATCGTAAAGCCTTCAGTCTTCAGCCGGTCCAGCGTTGCCACCATATTAGGCCGCACATCCCCAGCCAACCGCGCCAGCACATCGGCGCCGCGCAGCTCGATACCGATAGCGCGCGCTTCCGCCGCAAAAGCTTCGTCGAAACCCGCTCCATCAAGCTCTGCACGCTCGAACCGTGCCCAGGCATTGTCATCGGGATTGGCGCTGTTGATCCGGCGGACACTATCATGCGGAACGCCTTTTTCCGCTTCCAGCCGGTTGAACGCTTCAAAAGGCGAGGATGTGATCACGCCGCCAAAGTCAAAAATTACAGTCTCATATTTCATGCAACAACAGCTCCAAAAATCGATCCGATAGCGGCGGTGGCAGCCATGGCAGCAGCCCCCCAGAAAGTCACCCGGACAACGGGCCGGAATATCGGCGCCCCGCCGAGAATCGCTCCGACTGCCCCCAGCGCGGCAAGCAACAATAATGCTGCGCCGGACACGACCCAGATCAGCATCTGGCCACTCAATAGCGCCGCAAGTATCACCGGCAAGATCGCCCCGGCAGCAAATGCCAGAGCAGAAGCAGCGGCTGCCTGCAACGGTTTGGCAGAAAAATGCTTGGTCAGGCCGAGCTCATCGCGCAAATGCGTGCCCAGAGCGTCATGCGCGGTCAGCTGGTCGGCGACCTTCTCAGCAAGATCGGCCGTCAATCCACGATTCTTGTAAATCGTTATTAGCTCGATCCGCTCGGCCTTGGGCTGGTTTTCCAGCTCCCAGGCTTCCTTGGCCCGCTCCGCCTTTTCGCTATCGGCCTGCGAACTGACGGATACATATTCACCCGCCGCCATCGACATCGCCCCGGCCACCAGGCCAGCAAAAGCGGTGAGCATTATTGTGTCCTGTGTCGTAGCGGCAGCCGCCACCCCAACCACCAGACTGGCGGTCGAGACAATCCCGTCATTGGCCCCGAGAACGGCGGCGCGCAGCCAGCCGACCCGGTCGAGCTTATGTGGTTCCTGATGTATTCTAGCCAAAGCGGATTCCTATTTGTTGAGATATTCCAGTTTCAGTCCCGGCCGTTTCCAGCGGGTCTTGACCAGCTTTCCAGTTGCCGACAGGCAGATCCAAGCATCCATCATATCCTCTCCGCCAAAACAGATATTTGTGGTGAAGATATCCGGCGTCTCGACAAATTCGACCAGCTCGCCTTCCGGAGAAATGACGCTGATCCCGCACTCGCCGATCGTCGCGACGCAGATATTGCCGCATTCCTCCATCGCCAGACTGTCGAAGAATTTATAACCGGAGGGCCGATATAGCGGGATACCTGGACCGCCCGGCCCGGCGTCCGGTGCGACCTTGCCGGGTGCCGTGATATTGAATTTCATCAACCGGCAGGTGAAGGTTTCCGCGGCGTAGAGCGTGTTGCCATCGGGAGAAATGCCGATGCCATTGGGATTGTTCGAAGGGAAGATCACTTCTTCCAGATGGCTGCCATCGGCCTTGGCGTAGAAAATCCCGACAATATCGTGGCAGCGCTTGGCATAATCGGTCTTGCCGTGATCGGTGAACCAGAAGCCGCCATGCGCGTCGAACTGTATATCGTTGGGACCGCGCAGGATGCAGCCGAAATCGCCGTCATTATAGAGGGTTTCGACTTCACCGGTTTCGGGATCAACCCGCTGAATGCTGCCGCCGACATAGTCCTTGGCGATCCCGGCGGGGGTCAGGAAGCCATTTTCCTCATGATATTCAAAGCCGCCATTGTTGCAGACGTAGATCTTGCCATCAGGCCCCATCGCCGCGCCATTGGGGCCGCCACCGGTTTTCGCAACCAGTTGCTTGGTGCCGTCGGGCAGGACCCGGGTGAGTTGCTGCGCCTCAATCTCGACCAAGATGACACTGCCGTCCGGCATCGCGATTGGCCCTTCTGGAAAGCGCAGGCCCTCGGTGACTATCTCCATGACTATTCCCTCTCAATATTTTTCACAGTCATTGCGGGAATCCGGCGACAAGTCTAGTGCTTAGACAAACGGTTTCAGGAGCAACTATGTCCAACGCATATCCCAAAAAACTGCAACTTCACATCGATGGCGAATGGATCGATGGCGAGGATCGCGAAGTCCATCAGGTCGTCAATCCGGCGACCGGTGAGGCCATTTCCGATCTGCCCAAGGCGAGCAAAGCCGATCTCGACCGGGCGCTGAACGCAGCCGACCGCGCCTTCCCGATCTGGCGCGACACATCTGTCGCCGAGCGCGCCGTGATATTGCACAAAGCCGCCGACCTGATGCGCGAACGAGCGCCGGAAATCGGCCGTTTGATGACCTATGAACAAGGCAAACCGCTGGCCCAAGCGGTCGGCGAAGTCACCGCATCCGCCAGCCATTTCGATATCATGGCCGAAGAAGCCAAGCGTTGTTATGGCCGCGTTCTCGTGCGCCCCGCTGGCCTGAACAGTTTCGTCAAATATCAGCCGGTCGGACCAGTGGCGGCGTTTAGTCCCTGGAACTTCCCGGTATTCACGCCCGTGCGCAAACTGGCCCCCGCCATTGCCGCCGGCTGCTCGATCATCCTCAAACCGGCGGAAGAGACTCCGGCCAGCCCGATCGAAATGATCCGCTGTCTCGTTGATGCCGGCCTTCCCTCCGGCGTCGCGCAAGTGGTCTTTGGCGATCCGGCCGAGGTCTCAAGCCATCTCATCGCCTCACCGGTGATCCGCAAGATCAGCTTCACCGGATCGGTTCCCGTGGGCAAGCACCTGATGAAGCTCGCCGCCGAGGGCATGAAGCGCACGACCATGGAACTGGGCGGCCACGCGCCGGTGCTGGTTTTTGATGACTGCGATATCGAAAAAGCGCTCGATCTGACCGCGATGCAAAAATATCGCAACGCGGGACAGGTCTGCGTCTCGCCGACCCGTTTCTACGTCCAGTCCGGCATTTATGACCGGTTCGTCAAAGGCTTTACCGAACGCGCCGCCAAGGTCGCGGTCGGCGACGGCTTCGGCGACGGGATTGAAATGGGCCCCCTCGCCAATCCTCGTCGTCCGAGCGCTATGGGCGCGATGATCGAGGATGCACGGACCAAGGGCGCCGATGTCAGGCTGGGTGGCGAACGGCGCGGCGACAAAGGCTATTTCTTTGATCCGACGGTGCTGTCGCACGTGCCGCTCGACGCCAATATCATGAACGACGAGCCTTTCGGCCCGGTCGCCGTGATGCGGCCGTTCGACACGCTCGACGAAGCGATTGAACAGGCCAACCGCCTGCCGCTGGGTCTTGCCGCTTATGCTTTCACCAATAGTCTGCACACCGCCAATATGGTTGGTGACAAGATCGAGGCCGGGATGGTCGCAATCAACAATCTGACCGTCAGCCCCGGCGACGCGCCCTTCGGCGGCGTCAAGGAAAGCGGCCACGGATCGGAAGACGGACCCGACGGACTGAAAGCCTATATGGTGACCAAAGCAATCCATCAGGCTTGAATGATTCCCTCTCCCTCAAGGGAGAGGGTTGCGACGACTTGGCAACTTGTTGCTTAGTCATAGCTGGGTGAGGGTGTACAATATCTCGAGGGCAGAACGCCCTCATCCAACTTCGCCTAGGCAGCAAAGCTGCCAAGGCTTCATATCCTTCTCCCTCACGGGAGAAGGGCGGGTGAGCAAGGAGAGAGAAACATGAAGAAACGCACCGGCGCACAAATTCTCGTCGATCAACTGGTCATCCAGGGCACCGATCGCATATTCACCGTCCCCGGCGAAAGTTTTCTCTCGGTCCTCGACGCGCTCCACGATTGCGGCACCATCCAGACCGTCTCTACCCGACAGGACGGCAGCGCCGCCTTCATGGCCGAAGCCGATGGCAAGATGACCGGCGCGCCCGGCATTGCATTTGTCACCCGCGGCCCCGGCGCGACCAATGCCAGTATCGGCGTCCATACCGCGATGCAGGACAGCACGCCGATGATCCTGTTCATCGGCGACGTCGCCCGCGACGACCGAGACCGCGAAGGCTTTCAGGAAGTCGATTTCACCGCGATGTTCACGCCACTCGCCAAATGGGCGGCCCGGATCGACAATGCCGCGCGGATTCCGGAATATATCGCCCGCGCCTTTGATACCGCCAGTTCCGGACGCCCCGGTCCGGTGGTGCTGGCCCTGCCCGAGGATATGCTGCGCGACGAGGTCGAGGCGCTCGACCGGCCCAAGGTGATCGCCCCGGCCCAGCCGCTCTGCCCCGACGCGATGACCACGCTCACCGACATGCTGCGCGATGCCACAGACCCGATTGCGATCATCGGCGGCGCCGGTTGGAGTGCCAAGGCCAAGCATTATTTCGCTCAATATGCCGAGCGCATCGGCCTACCGGTCGCGGTCGCCTTCCGCCGACAGGATAATTTCCCCAATGAGAGCCCGGTCTATGCCGGCAATCTCGGCTATGGTCCCAATCCCAAGCTGACCCAGCGGATCAAGGATGCCGATTTGGTGCTGGCAGTCGGCGCGCGGCTCGGCGAGGCCACCACCGATGGCTATACTTTGATCACCCCCGACCATTCCGACCAGATATTGGTCCACGTCCATCCTGATCCCGATGAACTCAACCATGTCTATCGCATCGATCTACCGATCTGCGCCGAGATGGACGAATTTGCGGAGCAGGTGGCGCTGTGGGACGATGATCTCCTGACCTTCGACGCCGGCAAGGCCGCGCATCAGGACTATCTGGACTGGTCGAGCCCGCAACCCAGTGCCGCCAAGCTCGACCTCGGCCTGTGCGTGGCGGCAATGCAGCAGCAGCTCCCCGCCGATGCTATTATCTGCAACGGTGCCGGCAATTTCTCTGGCTGGTGGCACCGCTACTGGAATTATGGCGCCTTCCCCAGCCAGCTCGCCCCGACATCCGGCGCCATGGGCTATGGCGTCCCTGCCTCGGTCGCAGCATCCCTGCGCTTCCCCGACCGCGTGTCGGTTGTCGTCGCGGGCGACGGCGACTTCATGATGAACGGCCAGGAACTCGCCACCGCGATCCAGTATGACGCCAACCTGCTCGTGCTGGTGATCGACAATGGCAGCTTCGGCACCATCCGCCTGCACCAGGAACGCGAATATCCGGCGCGCCTGTCGGCGACATCGCTGAAAAATCCCGATTTCGCGGCTCTGGCGAAGGCCTATGGCGGATGGAGCGCGACCGTGGAGAGCACTGAAGAATTCGCGCCCGCCTTGGACGAGGCGATGAAGCGCAAGGGCCTGCGGCTCCTGCACCTGAAGACTGATGTCGAGTTTTTAACCGCCGCTGGTGCGACGGTGAGCGGGTTGCGAAGCGCTGACTAGCCGAACACCGACCATCCGGTCTGTCGGACCAGTTCCTCCAGGGCGATGCTGCCGACTCTCGATGTCCCCGCCCTGTTCAGACCGGGCGACCAGACCGCAATGGTCCCCTGCCCCGGCGCGACCGCCAATATGCCGCCACCGACGCCGCTTTTGCCCGGCAGACCGATCCGATAGGCAAAGTCGCCGCTATTGTCATAATGGCCGCTCGACATCATCACCGCCAGGATTCGGCGGCAGCGCTGGCGAGTGACGACTTGCTCGCCGGTGACAGGGTCACGGCCTTCATGGGCGAGAAACAATGCAGCCCGGGCGAGCTGCCTGCAAGTGACCGCAACGGCGCAATGGCGAAAATAGGCCGCCAACGTCTTTTCCACCGGATTGGCCATATTGCCGAAGGCTGCCATGAAATGCGCCAAGGCGCGGTTGCGCGACCCGGATTCCGCCTCCGACAGCGCCACGGCGCTGTCAATCTGCATGGTCTCGTCCTGCGCCAGGCGGCGAAGCATGGTCAGTAGCTCGACAATGGCCGGTTCCGCGCCGGTGCTGTCGGCGCAATGATATTCCACCAGATGATCAGTGGTGACGATTGCCCCCGCATTGATCAGCGGATTGCGCGGGATACCCTGTTCATTCTCCAGCTGGACGATGGAATTGAACGGCGAACCGGATGGCTCCCTGCCGACCCTGTCCCACAATTTGTCACCAACATTTTTCAGCACCAGGGCGAGGGTGAAGACCTTGGATATGCTCTGCATGGAAAATGGTTCGTCGGCATCGCCCAGACATTCCATGCTCCCGTCGGACAAGGCCACTGCCAGCCCGAACTTGCGTGGATCGACGCTGGCCAGCGCCGGTATATAGTCGGCGACATTGCCGGATCCGATGTGCGGCGCAGCCACCTGGTCGACCGCTGCTAGGATTTCGGACCATTGCAGTTCCGCTTCAGCCATTGGCCATCTCCAATATCGCTTCCCACTCGCTCTCCGTCACCGGTGCCACCGACAGCCGCGACTGCCTGATAATTGCCAGATCCTTGAGCGCCGGATTTTGCTTCATCGCCTTCAGTGACACCGGCCTGGCCAGTTTCCGTACCGGCTTAACCTTGACCACCACCCAGCGGTCCGGGTCGGTGGTTTCATCGGGCGAAGCCTCTTCGCTCACCGCCATGATGCCGACCACTTCCAGCCCCTGGCGCGAGTGATAGAAGAAAACCTGATCGCCTGTCTTCATCGCCTTCATATTGTTGGAAGCCTGCGCGTTCTTGACGCCGTCCCAGGTGCCTTCGCCCTCGGCAACCAGATCATCCCAGCCATATTCATCCGGTTCCGATTTCATCAGCCAATATTGCGGCATGTTTCGCTCCTTCTCTGCTCCGGTCATGCTAGCCGACAGCGTCCCAACAAAAAAGGCCCCGCAATCATGCGAGGCCTTGTTTGTCGTTCGATATCCTGACTTATTCAGGCATCAGGACCGCATCGATGATGTGGAGCGTTCCGTTGCTCGACTCCACATCGGCTTCCGTCACATTGGCCTTGTTGCCAGCGCCGTCTTCGAGGACGATTTTGTCGCCGTCCATGGTCGCCTTGATCGCGCCGCCCTGCAAGGTGGTGAGGCTCGCGGTGCCGCCGCCATCGGTGATTGCCTTGGCAATGTCGGCAGAGGTCATATTGCCCTCGACCAGGCCGAATTTCGTAATGCTGACCAGTTCATCCTTGTTATCCGAATGCATCAGCTCGCTTAGCCGTTCTGCATCCATCTTGTTGTAGGTTTCATTGGTCGCGGCAAAAGACGTATAAGCATCATCGCCGTCAATCTCGGCGCCAACGCCGGAAAGGCCCAGCAATGTGCTCGCGGTGCTGAGGTCGGGATTGGCCTGCAGAACGGCGATCAGATTCGTCGGTTTCGTCTCGTCAGCGATGCGCGCGTCGAGGATTTCCTGTTCCTCTTTGCTCAGTTCCGAAGAACAGGCCGGTACCATCGCCAACAGGGTAGATGCCAGAATAATTTTGGGGGCGTTGAACATGAATTTCCTTTCCTGTGATCAATCCGTTCGCCGCACCTTGCGATCAAACGGTGATGAAATTCGTAGGCGCGGGTTACTCTTGCCCGCAGCAGAAAGAAACCCACAAAAACCCCAGTAGAAAAGGGCTCCACCGATTGGTGAAGCCCTTTCCGATCCATCCTAGTTCAGGGGGATGAAAGCTATCCCGGCATGACAACTGTATCAATCGCGTGGATCACACCATTGGATGCCTCGACATCGGTCAATATAACGGTCGACTTGCCGCCAGCCTCGTCTTCGAGAATGACGGAATCGCCATCCAGCGTGGCTTTCAGCATACCGCCTTGCACGGTGGTCAGCACCGCTGTGCCGCCGCCATTGGTGATCGCCTTGACCACATCAGCGGCTTTCAGTTCACCGGCGACCACATGATAGGTCAGCAAAGCCGTGAGATCGGCTTTCTTTTCCGGGGTCAGCAACGCACTCAACGTGGCTGGATCGACCTTGGTAAAAGCATCATTGGTCGGCGCAAAAACGGTGAATGGTCCGTCGCTGCTCAGCGTTGCCGCAAGATCAGCCGCCGTTACAGCGGTGACAAGCGTCGAAAAGTCGGGATTGCCAACGGCCACATCGACAATAGTTCCGGTTTCGGCAGTAGCAGCCGAATCCATCATCGCGTCGGCGGACCCTTCATCAACGGCGGCCTGAGGCGCTTCGGCAGAACAAGCCGCGAGGGCGATGACAGCGGTGGTCGTCAATATCATTTTGGGGGAAATACGCATGATGAGCCTTTCAAAATTGCAAATGCATCCCGCCCACCGCGAAGGCGGCCGGCGTTGGATGATTACGAGATGGGCTATTTCGGGAAAGGTTAGAACCTGTCCTTTGAGGCGTATCGGAAGGCTCAGTCCTTGCCGAGATGGACGAAGTCGCGGTCGAAGCTCTTCAGACTGGCACCGCCGTCGACATAGACTATCTGTCCGGTGACGCTTTTCGCGCGCGCCAGATAAAGAACAGTATCGGCGATATCATCCGGCACGGGCAGCCGGTCGAGCGGCATCATCGCGGTGATATTGGCCAGCTGCTCTTCGCCATATTCCCCCGCCGTCAGCGTCAGTCCCGGCGCGACACCATTGACGCGGAGCTTGTCGGCGCAGGCGACCGCCAGCGAACGGACAGAGCCGGCAAGCGCCTGTTTGGAAAGCGTGTAGCTCAGCTGATCACGATTGGGATTGCGGATGCGCTGGTCGAGAATATGGATGACACAGGCACGGTCGCTACCTGCCGGACGGCGTTTATGGAGAGCTGTCGTCAACAGGACCGGAACCAGACTGTTGACGCGATAATGGTCCAGAATATCTTTTTCTGCGATCTCGTCGGCGTTATCCTGACCAAATATAGATGCGCTGTTGACGACAAGGTCCGGTGTTCGCTCAAAATGACCGGTGACCTGATCCATCAGTTTTTCAGCTGCACCGTCGTCCAGAAAATCCTGCTGGAATCCGAACCAGTCACAGCCCGTTTCCTGCAGCTTCGTTATCAAACTGTCGTCGGGGATGGCATCGCTATTCCCGTGGAGCGCGAGTGCATAGCCGGCATCCGCCAGTTGCCCGGCGATCACCGCACCAACCCGCTTCACACCGCCGGTAACCAGCGCTAGCGGTCTGGTCATTTGCGGCCCCGGCTAAGCGTAATGCCGATCTGCTCTCCCTTTTCGGAGATCAGCAGTTTAACGATCTTGACCGTGACCCGCAGGATATTCTTGTCCTGCAAAAACAGCGTCTCGACGATATGATCCGCAACCGCCTCAATCAGTTTGAAATGCACACCTTCGGGCAGCGCCTCGGTCGCGGCATGTTTGAGATCCATGTAATTTTTGGATTGGTCAAGCGGAGTATCCGCTTCATAGCGTTCCTGTATCTTCAGCTCCGCCGCAATCGAGATGCGCAGCGGCTGCGGCAAATGGGTTTCTTCGGAATAAATCCCGGTGAGCACGTCAACATCGAGATCGTTGACTTCCAAAAGCAATGTGTCTGTCATAGATATTCTCTGATCATGTTAGCGGGCAAATGGCAAGTCAGGCCGACCAGCGGGCAAATATCGCGGTTGGCAGCAGCAGTCCCCGCGCCTCTTCGCGCACCGCCAGTTCACCGACCTCGATCGTTCCGCCAAGATGGGCCAGCTTCTCGTTGAGCAGCGAACCCAGCGCCAGCGC
The DNA here is from genome assembly GCA_036963725.1 of Parasphingorhabdus sp. Lineage (GTDB taxonomy): Bacteria > Pseudomonadota > Alphaproteobacteria > Sphingomonadales > Sphingomonadaceae > Parasphingorhabdus. The sequence goes on from JBALUX010000011.1 coordinate 37,785, forward strand.
TGACATGCGTACCGCGTAAACGGTGAGGAACAGGCAGCGGCTGTCGCCGTCGAGCAATTGTCCGCAATTCTCGACCAGTCCGGCCAGATGTTCTTCCAGTCGCCAGATTTCACCATCCGGGCCGCGGCCATATTTCGGTGGATCCATCAGAATCGCGTCATAGCGTCGCTCGCGCCTTACTTCGCGGGCGGCGAATTTGGCGGCATCATCAATGATCCAGCGGATCGGACGATCGGTCATCCCCGACAGGGCCGCATTGTCGCGCGCTGCGGTCACCGACTTCTTGGATGCGTCGACATGCACCAGATTGGCTCCGGCGGCGGACAGCGCGAGCGTACCGACTCCGGTATAACCGAACAGATTCATCATCTGTGGCGATTCAACGTCTTTCAGATTGCCGCGGAACCAGCGCCACACCGGATCCATATCGGGGAAATAGGCCAGATGCCGGAACGGTGTGCACTGGGCGGTGAAGCTCACCTCTTCCCAGTCCATCTGCCAGCCCTCTTCCGGCACATTGGCGTTCAGATGCCAGCGCCCGCCGCCATCATCGTCAGACGCGGGAATAAATTCGCCATCGGCCTGCCAGTCATCGCTGGACGGGGCCCACATTGCCTGCGGCTCGGGACGGATGAAATGATATTTCCCGTACCTTTCCAGCTTTCGGCCATGTCCGGAATCAACCAGCGCATAGTCGCTGCGCGGGTCGCTGATCATCAATATCGGAGCGGGGCTGGTTTCAGCCATCGGTCGGCGTGGCGTTGGACATGATAAATGCTTTCACCGCGTCATAGTCACCCGGCAGTTTCGTATATTTTTCTTCCCGGTCGAACAGATCACCGACCCGGCGCGGCAGGGACGGACGGATGCCGGTTGCCCGTTCGACTGCATCGGGAAATTTCGCCGGGTGGGCGGTCGCCAGCGTGACCACCGGAACAGACGGATCGAGATCGGCATTTTGCGCCGCCGACAGTCCGATGGCGCTATGCGGGTCAATGATCTGTCCGGCCTTGTCCTGCGCCCAGCGCATGGCCAGCGACATATCATCAGGATCGACCCGGTGGCTGGTGAAAATCGACGCTGCTGTTTCCCGCATGCCGGGCTCCAGCTGCATATTGTGGCTCTTTTCAAAATCGGCCATGCGGGCAGCGGTCTTGACGCCGTCGCGGCCTTCCAGATCGAACAATAGCCGTTCAAAATTGCTGCTGATCTGAATGTCCATCGAAGGCGCCGCAGTCGGCGTCACGGTTCCGGTGGAGTAATCACCGGCGCTCAACGCCCGGTGGAGGATATCGTTGACATTGGTCGCCACGATCAGCTGCTCGATCGGCAACCCCATTTTCGAGGCAACATAGCCGGCAAAGACATCGCCGAAATTTCCGGTCGGCACAGAAAAGGCGATCTTGCGATGCGGCGCGCCGAGCTGGCTGGCGGCGTAAAAATAATAGACCACCTGCGCCATCAGACGCGCCCAGTTGATCGAATTGACCGCCGAGATCGAGAAACGATTGGTCACTTCCTTGTCCGCGAACATCCGTTTCACCATCGCCTGGGCATCGTCGAAGCTGCCATCGATCGCGATATTATGGACATTGGGCGCAAGCACCGTGGTCATCTGCCGACGCTGGACATCGGATATCCGGCCATCGGGATGAATCATGAATATATCGACCTTGTCCCGGCCAGCCAGCGCATCGATGGCGGCCGAACCGGTATCGCCGGAGGTTGCGCCAACCACCGTCAGATGCTTGTCCTGCCGGGCGAGAAACTTCTCGAACAGCAAGCCCAGCAGTTGCAGCGCCACATCCTTGAACGCCAGCGTTGGTCCGTGAAACAGTTCGAGCAGCCATTGCCGCCCGTCGAGCTGTACTAATGGCGTGACCGCTTCATGGGAGAAGCGGCCATATGCCTGCTCGCATATGTCGCGCAGTTCCGCTTCGTCCAGTGCATCACCGACGAAGGGCTGCATTACCCGCACGGCAACCTCGACATAGGAGAGCCCCGCCATGGCGGAAATTTCCGCGGCGCTGAAAGACGGCCAGGATTCCGGCACATATAGTCCGCCGTCGCCAGCCAGTCCGGCCAGGGTTACTTGTTCGAAATTCAGTGCGGGCGCTGCGCCTCTGGTAGAGATATAATCCATGATGGCGAGCGGGTTAGGACAAGTTGCCGGATTGGGCAACGCCCTTGTTGCGAGCTCGCAACGCGATCAGGAAAATGACCAGCGCGATCCCGGCAAAGAGGAACCATTGCACCGCATAGGACAGATGGTTGTTGGGGACGTCTTCCAGCGCCGGTGGCTGGCTTTTCTGCAGTCCGGCGACTGGCTCACTGGCTACCAGACGGATGATATACTGGCTGTCGGGTGCAATGATGCCGTCGACAGTGCCGCCTGACCATTCCGGATCATCGGGCCGGGTGGACCAGCCAGCAACGACTTGCGCGCCCGGTCCTTCGGCGCCTGCGGTGCGGCACTGGGCAATATGGGCCCAGCCCGATTGGCCGTCGGCACTGCGCCCGCTGGTCGATCGCCAGCCAATCACTTCCAGACAATTGACGGACGATTTGCGAAAATAGGGGGCATCCTCCTCGTTCGGTACGGCAGGATAGGCTATGGCTGGCATATCCGATGCCGTGGCATAGCTCGCCAGCAATCCATTCTTCCAGTCGGCCCGCTGCAACTGCCAAATGCCGAGACCGACCATGAGCGCCACGGCGGCCAGCACAAATATCGTCCCGAATATCGGCAGGCGCCTGATCATGGACCGTCGCCGCCGTCGATACTGCCTTCACGGGCCTGGTTGCGATGTTCGAGGATCAGCAACAATGCTTTCGACACGCGCAGCGAACCGATCACCGCGGCGACGGTCAGAGGAACCCAGAGCATGATATGCACCCAGAAGGGCGGATGGAAATTCGCCTCGATGGCGAGGGCCAGTCCGAGGACTATCGCGCCGACGATCAATGTCAGAAAAGCTGCGGGGCCGTCTCCGACATTATACTGGCTATAGTCGAGGCCGCAGGCGCGGCACTTGTCGGAAAATTTCGTCAGATTGGCGAAAAGCGTCTTCTGCCCGCAATCGGGGCAGAGACCAAAAAGGGCAGCAGGAAAAACCTCCGGCTGCCCTTTGTTATTTTCGGTATCGGTCAACGCGCTGGCCTAGTGGACCGGTGCGCCCCAGCCGCCCCAGACATAGACGACGATGAACAGGAACAACCAGACGACATCGACAAAATGCCAGTACCAGGCTGCTGCTTCAAAGCCGAAATGCTGTTTCGGGGTGAAGTGGCCCTTATAGGCCCGCGCCAGACAGACGATCAGGAAGATCGTGCCGACCAGAACGTGGAAGCCGTGGAAGCCAGTCGCCATGTAGAATGCCGAACTATAGTTGATGCCGGCAAACGGGAATGGCGCAACGCTATATTCATAAGCCTGGATGAACGAGAACAGGACACCCAGAATGATCGTCAGCCAAAGACCAGTGATCATGCTCTTGCGGTCACCGTGGATCAGCGAATGGTGCGCCCAGGTGATGGTGGTGCCGGAGCACAGCAGGATCATCGTGTTGAGCAGCGGCAGTTCAAAGGCGTTAAGGACTTCAATACCCTTGGGTGGCCATTGCAGCAGCGCCGCAGCACCTTCCTGACCGATATAATTGGTGGTGATGCCATCAACAAATTCGAGCGGCTGGGGGAAAAGGGCGAAATCGAACCAGGCCCAGAACCAGCCGACGAAGAACATGACTTCCGAAGCGATGAACAGGATCATGCCGTAGCGCAGGTGAAGCTGAACCACCGGTGTGTGGTCGCCCGCATGGGCTTCCTTGATCACATTGGACCACCAGGAGAAAAATGTCAGCGCGACAGCAGATGTACCAATAGCAAAGAGCAACGGGCCGAACGCATAGATATCGCTGTGCATCCAGCGGATACCACCAATGGCCATGACAAAGGCAGAAAATGAACCGACTAGCGGCCAGATGTCTGGCGGCAGAATGTGATAATCATGATTTTTGGCACCGGCCATAATATTTCCCTAACCTTACTCTCGAATTTCTCTTAGCTATCGCCCGCACCGGCGTCTAGCGCCTGCTGATCGAGCGAACGATAAAAAGTATAGCTAAGCGTAATTTCCTTGATATCTTTTGTTTCCGGATCGTCCATGATCGCCGGATCAACATAATAAAGCACCGGCATCCGCACGGTCTGCCCCGGTTTCAGCACTTGCTCGCTAAAGCAAAAGCACTGGACCTTGTTGAAATACTGGCCGGCCAGAAGCGGTGTCACATTGAAAGTCGCGGTACCGACAACCGGCTGGTCGCTATTGTTGGTGGCAATGAAAATCGCCATGTCGCGGGCACCGACGGTGACATGGTCGACAGCCTGCTCGGGCTTGAATGACCAGGGCAGCGCCGAATTGACATTGGAATCGAACCGGATCGATATCACCTTGCTGGTGGCCTGAACGGTTGCCGCCTCAGCCGCACCAACCCTCTGGGTCGTCCCGGCATAGCCGGTCACCCGGCAAAAAACCTCGTATAGCGGCACGGCTGCAAAGCCGAGACCGAGCATGCCAAGTCCCATCAGCGCAGCCATCACGCCGCTGCGCAGATTCTTGTTCGAAAGAGAGGCTTGTGCGGTCGACATCAGGAACCGCCGCTGATTTTAACGATGGTGATGAAATAGAATAATATGACCATGAAAAACAGCAGGCCGGCCAATATGATCGCCCGGTGTTTCTGCCGTGCCTGATAGACTTTCTGCTCTTCCGGGGTCATCGGCGCTCTGTCGGTGTCTTGCTCGCTCATGCGAATATCATCCGGTCAGCGACAACCGCTGCGAACAGCGCGAACAGATAAAGGATCGAGAATTTGAACAGGCGCTTTTCAGCCACCATATCTTCCGGCTCGGTGGTTTTGCTGCGTGAAACCTGCCAGGACAGCGCGCAGAATATCACGCTCAGCACTATCGACGCGCCGCCATAGACCGCTCCGGCAAGATCAAGCGCGAAGGGCGCGATGGCAACGGCTGCGAGCACCAGACTATAACCGAAAATCTGCTTGCGGGTCGACTGGCGACCGGCGACCACCGGCATCATCGGCACGCCGGCCTTGGAATAGTCGCTGTTGACGAACAGCGCGAGTGCCCAGAAATGCGGTGGCGTCCAGAAGAAGATGATCGCGAACAGCAGAAAAGGCATCAGCGTCATGTCACCGGTCACCGCAGCCCAGCCGATTGCCGGCGGGAAAGCGCCGGCGGCGCCGCCGATCACGATATTCTGCGGTGTGCTGCGCTTCAGCCAGATAGTGTAAACCACAGCGTAGAAGAAGATCGAAAAAGCGAGAAATATCGCGCTGAACCAGTTGACCGCGACGCCCATCAGTAGCACCGAAAATACCGACAGTCCGATGCCGAAATGCAGCGCGGTTTCGCGGTCCATCCGGCCTGCCGGCAACGGGCGGCTTTGCGTCCGCTTCATCACTGCGTCGATATCGGATTCATACCATTGGTTGAGTGCGGCCGAAGCCCCTGCCCCCAGGCTGATCGCGAGGATCGCCGTGAAGCCGATCACCGGATGGATGGTTCCCGGCGCAGCCAGCAACCCGCACAAAGCGGTAAATATGACCAGCGACATCACGCGCGGTTTGGTCAGCGCAAAGAGATCCTTTGCGCTGGCCAAGCCCTGTATACTGTGTGACGCGGTGGTCATATTTTTATCCAAATTCCCGAATGGCCCTCAGATCACTTGATCTGGGGAAGGGTTTCGAACTGGTGGAACGGCGGCGGGCTGGTCAAAGTCCATTCCAGCGTCGTTGCGCCTTCGCCCCAGTAATTGCCTTCCGCCTTGCGGCC
>JBALUX010000012.1:0-42008 GCA_036963725.1 Parasphingorhabdus sp.
CGTGCAGCATTGCAGGACGCTTCCTCGGTTGCTGGCCTGCTGATCACCACCGAAGCGGCTGTGGCAGAAACGCCATCAGACGACAAAGCCGGTGGCGGCATGCCCGACATGGGCGGCATGGGCGGCGGAATGGGCGGAATGGGCTTCTAAACCCGACCGTTCAGTCAACGCTGAAACCAACAAGAGGGGCTGGAAGGAAACTTCCGGCCCTTTTTTTATGTCCGCTTTGGCAGGGTCCTGAATTTCTCTTCAAGAAAGCCGGTGAACAATTTTGTCCGGGCGGGCAGGACGGGTGAGGCGGGTCTTACCGCCCAGACGTCCCAATCCGGCAGGATACGATGATCGGGCAACAGGATTTTCAGGCGACCAGACTCGAGATGGTCCTGAACATCCCAGAGTGACTTGATGGCGATACCGAGGCCATCCACCGCTGCCATTGCGATGGCTTCACCGCTGTTGCTCTGGAAGGTTCCGGAGACAGATATTTTCTTCTGCTTTTTGTCGGACAACTGGAAAAGCCAGTTCTGGCCGGCACCCTGCAACAGGCAATTGTGATTTTTAAGATCATCAAGATTCTCGGGCATTCCGTGTTCCGCAAGATATCGCGGGGAGGCGATGAGCGCCCGGGGGCTTTCCGCAAGTTTGCGCGCCCGCAGACTGGACGGCGCCAGCGCGCCGACCCGGATCGCCAGATCAAAGCCCTGCTCGACAATATCCACCACATTGTCCGACAGGTGAAGCTGCACTTCCGCTTCCGGGTGATCGGCCATGAATTCGGCGATATGCGGCGCAATATAGCGGTGACCGAAGGTCGATGATGCGGTAACCCGCAGCAGGCCCTTGATCCGTGTCTCTCCACCGGAGATGTCGAGCCGCGCTTCTTCCACCGCGTCGATGATCCCCTTGGCGTGGGACAGGAAGCGTTCGCCGTCCAGCGTCAGTGTAACCGACCTTGTGGTGCGATTGAGCAGGCTGACGCCAAGGCTGGCTTCCAGAGCCTGCAGCCGCTGGGTTGCCGTGGCGGGTGAAAATCCGAATTCCTCTCCGGCCTTGCCGATCGCACGCAGCGCAGCCACCCGGAGAAATAACCGCAGCGAAAGAAGGTCCCAGTCCATTATTCGAATATATCAAATAGTGAATTCAAAAACCAACCAATTATTAATACCGAAGAATATCGTATTGAAATCCCCACGGCCGGCGGACCGGCATCAGAAAAAGGATATCAGATATGAAAGCCATTGGATTAACCCGTTACCTGCCCATCGAAAATCCGGAATCCCTGGTCGATGTGGAACTGGACAAGCCGGTCGCCGAAGGCCGGGATATATTGGTCAAGATCCACGCCATCGCCGTAAACCCGGTCGACGTAAAAGTACGTGCGCCCAAGGATGACATCGAGGAAACGCCCCGCATTCTCGGGTGGGATGCCGCTGGAGTCGTGGAGGCGGTTGGCGCGGATGTCACCCTGTTCAGCCCCGGCGACGAAGTCTATTATTCCGGCGATATTACCCGGTCCGGTGCCTATGCCGAATATCAGCTGGTCGACGAACGGATTGTCGGCCGCAAGCCGAAATCGCTCGGCTTTGCCGCCGCAGCCGCTTTGCCGCTGACCACCATCACCGCCTATGAGGCTTTTTTCGAACGGCTCGGTCTCGATCGCGACGGCGGCAACAAGGGCGAGACGATCCTGATCATCGGTGGCGCCGGCGGCGTCGGCTCGATTGCTATCCAGCTCGCCAAGGCGGCTGGCCTCACGGTGATCGCCACCGCTTCCCGCGAAGAAACATCGCAATGGGTCCGGGACCTGGGTGCAGACCATGTGATCAATCACCGTGAACCGCTGCGGCCGCAGGTCGAGGCGCTGGGTCTCGAATATGTCGATCATATTGCGATCTTCAACCATACTGACGGACACTGGGATGCGGTTACCGATTTGATCCGGCCGCAAGGAAAGATCGTGACGATAGTCGAAAATGAAAAGCCGCTTGATCAGGACCGGCTCAAGACCAAGGCCGCCGGTCTGGTCTGGGAATTCATGTTTGCCCGCTCGATGTTCCAGACGCCAGACATGATCGAACAGCACAAATTGCTCGACTATGTCGCCGACGAAATTGACGCGGGCCGGATTCGCTCGACGGTCAATGAGGTGTTCACGCCGATCAACGCCGAAAATCTTCGCAAGGCCCATGCCCTGCTGGAAACCGGACGGGCGACCGGCAAGGTCGTGCTCGAGAATTTCAAATCCTGAAATAACCCGACGAAAAGGACATAAGATGACATTGGTTATCAACGCCCATATCCACGCCGTTGCCGAGAAACGCGATCTGGTGATCGCCGAGCTTGATCTGCTGCTCGCACCCACGCGGGCCGAGAAAGGCTGCATCTCCTATATCCTCTATCAGGATAATCTCGACCCGAACCATTTCATGTTTCAGGAAGAATGGGAAAGCCGGGAACTCTGGCAGGACCATATGCAGGGGCCGGGATTGCAGCGCTGGTCTGAAAAGACCGCCGGCGCGGTTGCCGATTTTACGCTCTACGAGATGACCGAGGCGGGCTAGAAATTGGAGAAATGACAAGGGCTGGAAGGAAACTTCCGGCCCTTTCTCTGTCCGTTATCAGCAGCGTCGTCGACGCAATTTGGTTACAATAGCTATCATCCCCGCTTTCGCCTTGGTATAGCCCGTTGCTCAGGAGACGGAGCCGGGCCGACGCCGGGCAGTGTGAGGGATAACGCGCGATATGGTCTGCAGTACCTTCGAGCTTTTCAAGATCGGTGTCGGGCCTTCGAGCTCGCATACAATGGGACCGATGCTGGCTGCCGCGATGTTCGTGGAGCGTCTGGCGGAGACCGGCAAGCTGGCCGAGGTGAGGCGGCTGGAGACCTTGTTGTTCGGGTCGCTGGCGTTGACCGGCAAGGGGCATGCGACGGACCGGGCGATCCTGCTCGGGCTTTCCGGACAGCGACCGGAAAATATCGAACCGGATGCAGCGGATGTCCTGGTGGAGAAAATCCGCTCTTGTGCCAGAATGAATCTCAACGGCTCGCATGCAATTGCCTTTGACGAAGAGACGGATGTGATCTTCGACCAGAAGAAGCGGCTCGATTTCCACAGCAATGCGATGCGCTTCAATGTCTATTCCGGCGGGAACATTATCGATACGCGAGTCTATTATTCGGTCGGCGGCGGCGCGATCCTCGACGAGGACCAGATCGGCAGCAACAATCCGGAAAGCGGCTTGTGGGATGTGCCGCATCCCTTCTGCTCGGGTGCCGATTTGCTCAGGATTGCAGAAGAAAAGGACCTCTCGATTGCCGATATCATGCGCAACAATGAGCGCACGGAAAAATGCGATGACCAGATAAGCGCCGACATTCGCGACATTTCTGATGCGATGTCAGCCTGTATCGATCGCGGCATATTGCAGGGCGGGATTTTGCCCGGCGGTCTGCGGGTCAAGCGCCGGGCCCCGCTGATCCACGCACGGTTGATGGAGCGGCAGGAACGGGCCCTGTCCGACCCACTGACCATCTTGGACTGGGTCAATCTCTGGGCTTTGGCGGTGAATGAGGAAAATGCGGCGGGCGGCAAGGTGGTGACTGCGCCGACCAATGGCGCTGCCGGGATCATACCCTCGGTGTTGCGCTTTTACCAACGGTTTGCGCCCAAGGCGGATGAAGCGGGTGTCGAGACCTTCTTGCTGACAGCCGCGGCGATCGGTTCTCTGTTCAAGGAAAATGCCTCGATTTCCGGCGCCGAAGTCGGATGTCAGGGCGAAGTCGGTGTTGCCTGTTCGATGGCGGCTGCAGGTCTTACGGCTGCGTGGGGCGGCACGCCTTCGCAGGTCGAAAATGCCGCCGAAATCGGCATGGAGCATAATCTCGGCCTGACCTGCGATCCGGTTGGCGGGCTGGTGCAGGTCCCCTGTATCGAACGCAACGCGGTCGGTGCGGTCAAGGCGATAGAGGCGGCCCGCCTCTCGATTCTCGGCGACGGCACGCACCGGGTCAGTCTCGACGAGGTGATCGAGACCATGCGCAAGACCGGCCTCGATATGAGCGAGCGCTACAAGGAAACTTCGCAAGGTGGACTTGCCGTCAATTTGGTGGAATGCTGACCAGAACGGGAGGGACTGTCGATGAAGAAGCTTGGCCTGGGTCTGATGATATTGATACTGTTCGGGATGGGCGTTGCCCTTCTGTTTCAGGAGCAGATTGGCAAGCGGCTCTTTGCCAGCGCGGTGGAAACAGCGGTGGCGCGCGATGTCATCGGTGATCTCCCGGACGGCATGCACGTGGCGCTTTGCGGCTCCGGATCGCCGCTGCCCGATCCGACCCGTGCCGGTCCCTGCTCGGCCGTTATCATCGACGGCAAGATGTTCATCGTCGATATTGGCGGCAGCGCGGTGCGCAATCTCGGCCTGATGGGCCTCAACCCCGGCGCAACCGAAGCGCTGTTGCTGACCCATTTTCACAGCGATCATATCGATGGCATGGGCGAATTGATGCTGCAGCGCTGGGCTGGCGGTGGCCGGGAAGCTCCGTTGCCGGTGATTGCGCCGGAAGGAGTGGAGGCGATCATCGATGGTCTGAACGCCGCTTATGCGGCTGACGTACAATATCGCATTGCCCATCACGGCGAGGCGACGATGTCGTTGACGGGTGCCGGCGGCGCAGCGAAGCCATTCGCTCTCCCTGAAGGGCAGCAGCAGATGGTGGTTTATGAGCAGGATGGTATCAGGATCACCGCCTTTTCCGTAGCCCACAAACCGATTTCGCCGGCGGTCGGCTATCGCTTCGATTATAAAGGCCGCTCGGTTGTGTTCAGCGGTGATACGGTGAAATTGCCGGTTGTCGCCAATATCTGCAACGGCTGCGATCTTCTGGTCCATGAAGTGCTGAATGCCGAGATGGTCGGAACCTTGGAAGCTGCGTTTGAGAAGGTCGGGCGCAAGCGGCTGGCGAAGATCATGGCGGATATTCCGGACTATCATACGACTCCGGTTGAGGCGGCGGAAACGGCCAAGGCGGCAAAGGCGAAGATGCTGGTTTTCTCGCATATCGTTCCGGCGCTGCCGCTGGGCTATCTCGACGCCTATTTCATGAAAGGTGCCGATGCCGCTTATGATGGCCCGATTATACTCGGCAAGGACGGCATGCTGTTCAGCCTTCCCGCCAATAAGGATAGTATCGAACAGGGCGATTTGCTTTAATTTGGCGGCAATTCCTGTGCTCCTGCGCAGGCGGGAGCCCATCTCCTGAAATTGCGTCTAAACGCACAAGCGGGAGATGGGCCCCCGCCTTCGCGAGGGCAAGATCATGACCACAAACCGTTTTTGGCAATTGAACAGCCGCCCCGAAGCGCAGGATGTCTCGGGTTCGCTATCACTGGAAAGCGAAGCGATGTCGGAGCTTGCCGATGGCGAAGTGCTGGTCAAAGCGGCCTATCTGTCGATGGATGCGGGCACCCGCATGTGGATGACCGAGCGCGAGGACAGCTATCAGCCGCCGCTGGAGCTGGGCACGAAGATGGTCGGGCTGGTGCTTGGCCATGTTGCTGCTTCCCGCCATGATGATTTTGCCGAGGGCGATCTGGTGCGTGGGTTCGGGCAATGGGCCGAATATAGCGTGTTGCAGCCGGAACTGGCCGGGCTGGTCAAGGTCGATGACAGCATCGATGACATCAAGCAGCATTTCGGTGTGCTCGGCTTCAACGGCTGGACGGCGCTGTGGGGTATCAAGGAAACGGCGGCCGTAAAGACTGGCGACAACGTACTGGTCTCTGCCGCTGCCGGGTCCACCGGTGTGCTGGCCTGCCAGGTCGCGAAGATTCTGGGCGCCAATGTCTATGGCCTGGCAGGCGGACCCGACAAATGCCGCTGGCTGGAAGACGAGCTCGGTATCACCAATGCGATCGATTACAAGAATGACGATATTGCCGCCGAACTGGCGAAGGTCGAAGGCGGGATCAACGCCTATTTCGACAATGTTGGCGGACCGATACTCGATGCCGTCCTGCCCAATATGGCGCTCTACGGCCGGATCGCGCTGTGCGGTCTGCTCGCGCAATATGAAGGCGATGGGCGCGGGCGGGGGCCGGAGCAGTTCGACCAGATATTGATGAAGCGGCTGCGCATCGAAGGCTTTTTCTCGCCCGATTTTGCCGATCAGGGCGAACGGCTGACGGTGGAGCTGAAACAATGGCTCGACGATGGCCTGATCGACACGCCATTCGATGTGACCGACGGTATTGAAAATGTCCTGACCGCTTATGGGAAATTGTTCAGCGGCGGCAATATCGGCAAGGTATTGGTGAAGATCTAGGCCCTGGCCTGCCGGAAGCGCAGTCCCCAGAGCGAGAGCCCCATGATGGTCAGCGCATAGATCATCGCCATGACCGAAATGCCCGACCATCCGGCATATTCATAAGTTGCCGCGCCGAGCCAGCTCGAGATGCCACCGCCGATAAACATGATGACGATATAGATGGTCATCAGCCGGGTGCGGATTTCCGGCGCGCGGCTGAACAGAATCGTTCGGCTGCAGATATCGACCGATGCGCCGCCAATGGTATTGAAGATCACCGCGACCACCAAAATCCAGAGATTATCGCCGGCAAACGGCAGCAGGCAGACACCGACCAGCTGCGCAAGAGAGAAATATATCCGCGCACGTTCCGCTCCGATCCGGTCCGCGAAGCGGCCGGCAAAGGGTGAGCCGAGGACATTGATTATGGCGATGATCGCCAGATAGCCAACGGTGTCCACGCCGTAGCCGTTGCGGGGCAAATGCAGGCCTATTGCCAGCCAAAGCGCCAGAAACAGTCCGAACGACAATGCCTGTATCAGCCCGCCCAGCGGTACCTCCGGTAGGGATTTCATGATCGGCCAGAGCGAGCGGAGCAGTTCGCCGTAGCGCGGCGGCACGACGTCGGAAGGCTTCTCGTCCCGCCTGCGCTCCATGATTAGCGGCAGCAGGATTACCAGCAAGGCCATGCTCGCCACCCCGACCCAATAGGCCGAGCGCCAGCCGAAATAGTGGCCGAGCAAGCCGCCGCCGACCCGGCTGCCCAATATCCCCAGGGTCACACCGGCGGTCATGATCCCGGTAACATGGCCGATCCGTCCGGGCGCAACCCGCCGGGTGACATATGCGGGCAGCAGATAGGGCGCTATGGTGACAAAGCCGAGCAAGGAAGACGCGACGACGAATGTTGTGAAGCTTCCGGACAGCGCCATCGCCAGCATGGCGAGAAATTGTCCGGCGACAAATATGGTCACCAGCTTGCGGTTGTTGATCCGGTCGCCCAGCGGCAGCAGCAATAATATACCCAGCGCCAGGGCTATCTGGTTGAGCGCCGGCGCCAGCCCGATGGTCGCGCCGCTGACGCCGAATTCTTCGGCAACCGGCGTGATCAGCGGGTGGATATAATAGCCATTGGCCACCACCGCCGCCGCCGATAGCGCGAAGAGGAAAAGTTTGAGTTCGCTAATAGGGGCGGGCGCATTGTTTTCGATGGGTTCGGGACTGCTCATTTGCATGTTCGCTTACGCGATTAGCGTAAAAGCGGAAATCAAAATTGCCGCATTATTGACTATCAATAATATCTGCGAGATCCTGGGCCGCTTTTCCATAAACCCGCTCAAGAAGCAGCGCGAGCAATTTGGGATCGGCGACGTCGGGGTGGCCACTGTTAAAGGGCGGGTGCGGATCATATTCCAAGCTGAGCTGGATGGATTCGGCCCACTGTTGTCCGGCAATTTCTGCAACCACGGTCAGAGCGAAATCTATGCCCGAGGTCACCCCTCCGGCCGTGATGACATTGCCATCTTTCACGACGCGCCCTTTTTCATGCGTTGCACCGAATTTTTCGAGCAGAGCAGTATAGGCCCAATGGCTGGTCGCGCGTTTTCCTTCCAGTAGCCCTGCCGCGCCGAGCGTCAGCGAACCCGTGCACACCGAGGTTATATATTGGGCTCCGGCGGCCTGCTCGCGCAAAAATTGCAGCGTGGCGTCGTCCTGGATCACATCTCTGGTGCCAAAGCCGCCAGGGACGCAGAGCAGATCGGCTTGCGCGCATGCGGCGAAATCGGTCGAGGGGAGAATGGCGAAGCCGCTATCGGTCTGTATCGGCCTGATTGCCTTGGCCGCGGTGTGGACGACGGCACCGGGAATGCGGCAAAGCACTTGTGCTGGCCCTGTGAAATCAAGCTGGGTGATGCCGTCAAAAAGCAGGAAGACGATGTGGAAGGGTTTCTGGTTTTCGGTCATGGGGCTACTCCAATGTTCGAGAGGTGCCCAGGCGATCGGCTGTAAAATCCATCCGCTCCCCGATGGTATGCCATCCTGATCTCGCCAGTTACGAACAGACGTAATGTAACAGAAAATGCGTACGGCAACAAACCGGAACAGGCGGCGGCCAGAATATGTTCATGCTTTCCATGCTAGATAATATGGATGGACTATCTGACGGAAAATGGCTGGCAAGAGCGCGCCAAATCAATGGCAGGCGTGATCATCATTCACGCCGTGATCGGCTATGCGCTGATCAGCGGCATGGGCATGGAAGTTGCCAAGACCGTGACGGCAAGTTTCAAGGTCATCAATGTTACGCCTCCACTGCCACCGAAGCCAGTTCCTGCCGAGAAACCGGCGGAAGCGGTCAAAGAGGCTGCGTCGCCGGAAAATCTGAGGGCTGCACCGACCCAGATTGTGGCACCGGAACCGGTGATCAAACTCGAGATAGAATCTCCTGTGATTGCGGCACCGGTCGCCGGGCCAGGAAATGAAAGCAAAGCCGGTGCTTCTGATCAAGCCGGACCCGGCTTCGGCAGTGGCGGGCAGGGCGAGGGCTATGGCGGTGGCGGAATTGTTTCCGGACCGCGCTATCTCTCCGGGGCGATCAGCCGCAAGGATATACCGCGAGCAGTCTGGAAATCCGGCAACCGCGGCAATGTCGTGGCGCATTTCACCGTTGGTGCTGATGGCCGGGCAAGCGACTGCCGCATCCGGCAATCCAGTGGTCACCCCACCCTTGATGCCACCACGTGCAAGCTGATCGAGCAGCGCTTCCGCTTCGAACCGGCCCGTGATGCGCGCGGACGGGCGGTGGCGCGCCCCTATGGCTGGCTGCAGGAATGGTGGCAGGATGGGCGCGGGCCGCAGCGGGCCAACTGACCCTGTCTTACATCCCCATATATTCGCGCTTGCCGATCGCGACGCCCTGCATGCGCAACAGGTTGTAAGCGGTGGTCACGTGGAAATAGAGATTGGGCAGGAAGAAGCTGAGCACATAGGTCTGGCCGTCCAGTTCCATCGTCTGTCCCGGTCCGACCGGCATGGTGATCTTCATGTCGGCATTGCCGTCAATCGTTGCATCATCGGCGGCAGCAACCTTTTCCGCACATTCGGCAATCCGCTGGACCAGCGCATCAAATGTTTCGCCTTCCATCGGCAAATTCGGCAGATCATCGGGCGCGGTGCCGCTCATACGGGCCGCGCCGCGAACGGCAAATTCGGTGATCATCTGGACCTGCCATTTCAGGTCGCTCATATCGGGAAACAGGCGCGCGCCGAGATAGGCTTCTTCCGCCGTGCCGGCGGCTTCTGCTGTTTCCTTGGCCTTGGTGAGAACCGTGGTCAGGCCGCGAAACGCCTGAGCGGTCGAGCCTTTGATTATTTGGGAAAGCGCAGTGGTCATATTGTTTCCTTGTGAAATCGGGTTTCGGACGAATATCTAGAATATGCCGGCGAGCAGATAGCTGCCCAGCGCGATAAAGCTGCCAAAAGTCGTTAACGCGCCAATGGCGCGGAAGGCCTGAAAAATCTTGCCGGTTTTGGCGCCTTGCGATCCGGCGACCGTCGACAGGGCGATCGCGTGCAAGATGCGACCAATAATGAATATGATAGCGATGATCGCGACGACATTGTTCGGCACTACGGTCATCTCCGCCAGCGCCAGCACGACGATAAACAAGGCGGCATTCTCCGCCAAATTACCATGCCGCCGGATCTTGCGCTCCAGTACCGGGTCGTCACCCGTGCCCAGATTGATCCGGTTGCGGATGCGGTGCATGCCGACAAGGATCATTAATATCGCCTGCAATATGACAAGAACGGCGCCCGCGACGGACGCGATAATCGGTATGGTCATTCGGCATTCTCCTCGTCGGCTTCTCTGTCTTCTGGCGGGCGTGCGGCAGATATCGAGCCAATGCAAGATTTCTAGCGGCTGAAAATGGTAAGTCAAAGCGGCTTACGGCACAGTCATGGTGCAAATCTGGGTCGTTAAGATTTGCGCAGGACCGCGCAATGGGGCCCGCCTTCAGGAATTTTGCAGAAATCATGCTGCGCGAGAACCGGGCTATTCTGCAGAGGATTTTAGCCGATTAACGCCATAGCAGACGCCGGTCACTGGCCGGACCTGCCCCAGATCAGAACAGTATCTCTGCCAATTCCGACCAGCGCGTTAACCATTCATCTGCACAGCCGTGCAATATATGTCCGCTATTGGACAGTTTCATGAACACAAGAATGTCCAGCTTGTCGCCCGTTCGACAGACCGCCGTCATTTCGGCAATCGCGGCATTGTTATCGGTTACGTTCACCGGCACCATATATATGCTGTTTTTCGGCATGGATGACCGGTTCTGGCCAGCAATCAACATGTCGTTTTTAATACCCTGGGCGATCACCATTCCGCTGGGCCTCTATATGTCGAAACAGCGGTTCAAGCTTGTCGGTCTAACCAACCGGCTGAAGGAAACGCAAACCGATTTGCGTCAGGCGAACAAGGCGCTCGAACAGCGGGCCAATTTCGACGGCATGACCGGCCTGCTCAGCCGGGACAGTTTCTTCAGCCAGCTCGATGAATTGCGCGTGGATGACCAGGCCAATGTGCTGATGATTATCGACGTCGACCATTTCAAGAAAATCAACGATAATTTCGGACATCCGATTGGCGACAAGGCGCTGATCCTGCTGGGCGGTGTCTTCCGGAAAATCTTGCGCAAGGATGATCTGGTCGGTCGCATCGGTGGCGAGGAATTTGGCATATTCCTGCCCGACACCAGCGCGCCGGAAGGCCAGATCATTGGCGAGATCATCCGGCACGAGATCGAGAATACGATTTTCGAGCCGCATCACAACATGCGCCATGTGATCACGGTCAGCATCGGTGTCACCGACATCGCCCCGCATCAGGATCGTGCGGCTCTGATGGGCAATGCGGATACCGCTTTGTTTACGGCCAAACGGCGCGGGCGCAATCAGGTGGCCCTGTTCGAACCCGGCATGAGCGCCAAGCCGCGGCCCGTTCATGACAGGGTGCAGGATTTCAAACCGTTTATCGCCCATTCAAATTTCCGCTGAGGCAGAATTTGAAATGACGAAGCCTGCGGGCGCTGCTAGTGCTGGCGGCTATGACGGACCCTACAGACAGCAAACCCAACCATCTCTATCTCGTTGACGGCTCGGCCTATATTTTCCGCGCCTATCACCGACTGCCGCCGCTGACCAATATACGCGGCGAGCCGGTCGGTGCGGTCTATGGCTATACGACGATGTTGTGGAAATTGGCCGACGAACTCAACAAGGCCGACGGCCCGACCCATATGGCGGTGGTGCTGGACAAGGCGGGCACGAGTTTCCGCAATGATCTCTACGATCAGTACAAGGCCAACCGGCCCGACGCGCCGGAGGATCTGAAGCCGCAATTCCCGATGATCCGCGATGCCACGCGGGCATTCTCACTGCCGCTGATCGAGGAAGAAAATGTCGAGGCCGACGACATGATCGCCTCTTATACCAAGGCGGCGCTGGCCGAGGGCTGGAAAGTCACGATCGTGTCGTCCGACAAGGATCTGATGCAGCTGATCGAACCCAACGACGAAGGCCGGGTCGACATGCTCGACACGATGAAAAACGCGCGGATGAACCGTGCTACGGTCGAAGAGAAATTCGGCGTCGGGCCGGAAAAGCTGGGTGATGTGCTAGGTTTGATGGGCGACAGTTCCGACAATATCCCGGGCGTTCCCGGCATCGGCCCGAAGACCGCGTCGAAACTGATCAATGAATATGGCGACATCGAAAGCGTATTGGCCGCAGCGCCTGAGATGAAAAAATCGAAGATGCGCGACAATCTGATCGAATTTGCCGAGCAAGCGCGGCTATCGCGGGTGCTGGTGACGTTGCGGGAGGATTGTCCGCTGCCCGACACTTTGGAGAGTTTCCTGATTCAGGATATTCCCGACGCTCCGCTGCGTGAATTTCTGGCCGATCACGGCTTTAACAGCCTGCTCAAGAAGCTTGGCGGTGACGGCCATGCCGAGCCGCAAAATCCCGACGTTGCGGATGATGCCGCAGCCTCGAATGCTGTAAAAATGCCCGATGCTCCGGCGATTGACCGGTCAAAATATGAATGCGTGCAGACAATCGCGGCGCTCGACCAGTGGATCGCGCGCGCTACCGAACAGGGCATCTGCGCGGTCGATCTGGAGACCGACAGCCTGGAAAGCGTGACCGCGCGCATTGTCGGCGTCTGCCTGGCGACTGGCCCGAACGAGGCCTGCTATATTCCGCTCGGTCATGGCAGCGGCGACATGTTCGGCGAGACGCCGGAGCAGATCGGTCTGGAAGAAGCGCTGGCCAGGCTGAAGCCGCTGCTCGAGGACGATGCGGTGCTCAAGGTCGGCCAGAATCTGAAATATGACATGGGCGTGCTGGCGCAGCATGATGTCAAGATTGCGCCGTTTGACGATACATTGGTGATGAGCTTCAATCTCGATGCCGGCCTGCATGGACACGGGATGGACGAACTGTCCAAGCTGCATCTCGGGCATGAGTGCATCAGCTTCAAATCGATCACCGGCACCGGGAAGAAGGCGATCGGTTTTGCCGAAGTGCCGCTCGACAAGGCGACCGAATATGGCGCGGAGGATGCCGATGTCACGCTCCGCCTGTGGGAAATATTGCGCCTGCGGATGGTCCCGGAACGGGCGACGCGCGTCTATCAGATGGTCGACCGTCCGCTGGTGCCGGTGATTGCCGGGATGGAGGCCACAGGCGTGCTGGTTGACCGCGAGGAACTGGCGCGATTGTCCAAGACATTTGCCGAGGAAATGGAAAAGCTGGAAGCACAAATTCACGAACTGGCCGGCGAACCCTTTTCCATTGGCAGCCCCAAGCAACTGGGCGAAATCCTGTTCGGCAAGCTTGGCCTGAAGGGCGGCAAAAAGGGCAAGTCGGGACAATATTCGACCGATGTGACCGTTCTTGACCGGCTGGCCGGTGATGGCGAACCGATTGCGCAAAAGGTCGTCAACTGGCGGCAGCTGGCGAAGCTGAAGTCCACCTATACCGATGCGCTGCAGGAACAGATCAATGCGAAGACCGGACGGGTGCATACGTCCTATTCGCTAAGCGGCGCGCAGACGGGACGGCTGTCCTCGACCGAACCGAATCTGCAGAATATCCCGATCCGCACCGAGATCGGGCGGCAGATAAGGCAGGCCTTTGTCGCCGCGCCGGGCAATGTCATTCTCGCATCCGACTATAGCCAGATCGAACTGAGGCTGGCGGCGCATATCGCAGATGTGGAGACATTGAAGGAAGCCTTTGCCAACGGCGAGGATATCCATAACCGCACCGCGCGCGAATTGTTCGGCACCGAAGACCGCGATGCCCGCGCCCGCGCCAAGACAATCAATTTCGCGATTCTCTACGGCATCTCCCGCTGGGGCCTGGCCAAACGGCTCGAGGTCGATCCGGATGAAGCGCAGGCGATGATCGACACTTATTTCGAGCGGTTCCCGGGCATCAACCAGTATATTTCGAAGACGCTGCAATCGGTCCGCGAGACCGGCTATACCGAGACCTTATTTGGCCGCAAGACATGGTTTGAGCGGATCAAATCGCCAAACCAGGCCGAACGGCAGGGCAGCGAACGCGCCGCGATCAACGCGCCGATCCAGGGCACAAGTGCCGACATCATCAAACGCGCGATGGCTAGAATGCTGCCTGCGCTGGCCGAGGCTGGACTGGATAAGGTCCAGATGCTGATGCAGGTCCACGACGAACTGGTCTTCGAATTGCCCGAGGGTGACGTCGAAGCCGCCAGCAAAGTCATCCGTTCGGTGATGTCCGGCGCAGCGGAACCTGCGGTGAAATTATCCGTGCCGCTGGACGTGGATATCGGGACGGGCAAGAGCTGGGACGAGGCGCACTAGGAGACTGACCTTACCCGAGTGATGCCTCACGTCTTGATCCAAAAGCGGATGAAATAGCCGACCGTGCCGACGACCGCCACGCCCATCGCCCAATAGGCGAGCATCCAGAGCAGGCGCTTGGGCAAGGGCGCGCCGTCGGCGCTTTTGCCGTCGGTCGAGAGCGGATCAAAAGCCATTAGTGGTAACCGTCCGATCCGACCTTGCCGCGGAACACCCAATAGGCCCATGCGGTGTAGGCGAGAATGACCGGCACCATGATGCCCGCGCCGATCAGCATGAACATCTGGCTTTCATAAGGGGCCGCCGCTTCCCAGATCGTGATCCGGCCGGGGATGACGTCGGGCCACATCGAGACCGCAAGGCCGACCAGACACAGACCGAACAGGCCAAGCGCGTAGAAAAAGGGTGCGGCTTCCTGACGTTTGGACAGGCTGCGGAAAAACAATACAGAGATGACCAGCGTCGCCAGCGGGATTTGTGCCGTCGCGATGATGCCCGGATAAGCGAGCCAGCGGCTATAATATTCTTCCTCGAGAAAAGGCGTTGCAATGCTGACAATAGCGATGGCGATCAGCAGCAGGATCCCGAGACGGCCAGCATAGCTGTAGCACTGGCGCTGCAACGGCCCTTCGGTTTTCCAGATCAGCCAGCAGCAGCCGAGCAGCGCATAGCCAGCCAGCAAAGCGAATCCGGTCAGCAGGCTGAACGGCGTCAGCCACTCCCACCAGCCGCCGGCATAAGCGCGGCCTTCGACCGTGATGCCCTGCAGTAATGCGCCGAGCGTGATGCCTTGGGCAAAAGTCGCGATGACCGATCCGGCGGTAAAGGCAAAATCCCAGCGTGCGCGATGGGACGGGTCACGCCAACGGAATTCAAAGGCCACGCCACGCAGGACCAGTCCCAGCAACATGGCGATCAGCGGCGCGTAGAGCGCTGGCAGGATGATCGCATAAGCGAGCGGGAAAGCGGCCAGCAGACCACCGCCGCCCAATACCAGCCAGGTCTCGTTGCCATCCCAAACCGGCGCGATGCTGTTCATCGCCGTATCGCGATCTGTGCCGACCTTGAAATTGGGGAACAAGATGCCGATGCCGAGGTCAAAACCGTCCATGATCACATAGACGACCACGGCAAAGGCGATGATACCTGCCCAGATGACGGTCAGTTCAGTGCCGCTCATGTCGTTGCTCCTTCCTCGTGATCCCCTTCGAGCACCGCCGCTGCAGGGGTGATCCCTGCGGAGCGGATGGGCGCATCGTCCGGTGTCGGTTCATGCGCTTCGGGCGTTTTGGATGCCAGCTTGAAGATATAGACAATGCCGGCACCGAAGACGATGAAGTAGACGACGACAAAGGCCAGCAGCGAGGCGGCAACCGCCGGCGCGTCGAGCGGCGCAGCGCTCTCGCTGGTGCGCAGCAGGCCGTAGATGGTGAACGGCTGGCGCCCGACCTCGGTCGTTACCCAGCCAGCCAGCACGGCGATAAAACCGGAAGGCCCCATCACCAGAGCCGCGCGGTGCAACAAGGGCCATTCATAGAGTTTTTTGCGCGACCGTGCGAGCAGGCTCCACAGCCCGATGCCTAGCATGGCAAAGCCGAGGCCAACCATGATCCGGAACGACCAGAATACGATGCCAACCGGCGGTTCGTCCTCGTCGGGGATGGTATCAAGCCCGGCCAGCGGCGCATTGAGATCATGTTTGAGGATCAGCGACGATGCCTTGGGTATTTCGATGGCATAATCGACGCGCTTTTCCTTGCTGTTGGGAATGCCGAACAGGATCAGCGGCGCACCATCGGGGTGGCTCTCATAATGGCCTTCCATGGCCATTACTTTTGCCGGCTGATGCTCGAGCGTGTTGAGGCCGTGCAGGTCGCCCATGAATATCTGGGTTGGCGCAACCAGCGCTGCCATCCACATCGCCATCGAGAACATCTTGCGGGCGCCGGGGTTGGTCTTGTCTTTCAGCAAATGCCAGGCACCGACGGCGCCGACCGCAAAAGCGGTGGTCAGATAGGCGGCAAGCACCGTGTGCACTAGGCGATAGTGGAAGCTGGGATTCCAGATGATGTCCCACCAGCCTGCAGCAGGCACATATTGCCCGACTTCGTTGATGGCAAAACCGACCGGCGTCTGCATCCAGCTGTTCACTGACAGGATCCAGAAGGCAGAGATGAAAGTACCAATAGCGACGGCCAGTGTCGCGACGAAATGCAACTTTCGCCCGACCTTGTTGATGCCGAACAGCATTACGCCGAGAAAACCGGCTTCGAGGAAAAAGGCGGTCAGCACTTCATAGGCCATGAGCGGGCCGATGATCGGGCCGGCCTTGTCGGAAAATACCGACCAGTTGGTACCGAACTGATAAGACATGACGATGCCGGACACGACGCCCATGGCGAAGACGACGGCGAAAATCTTCAGCCAGTAGCGGTAGAGATTGGCGTAAACGCCATTGTCGGTTTTCAGCCACAGGCCTTCCAGCACCGCGAGATAGCTGGCGATGCCGATGGTGAAGGCCGGAAACAGGAAGTGGAAGCTGATGGTGAACGCAAATTGCGCCCGGGCCAGATTGATTGCGAGATCATTTTCTATCATATCATGCCTCTTGCATTCCAAATATCAACAGGACTGTCGGCTTTGTCTTCGCTGTCCGCAATTGCAATTAGCGCAGAATAGGCTTCGTTTTGCGAAAGATAAATGTTGCCCGACAATTGTTCGAGAAAATGCGATTGTTTCAAATGATCCATCACCGGCCCTTTGACTTCCGAGAGGTGCAGCGAAATGCCGCTATCCTCGAGCCGGTGGTTGATCGCCTCGATGCTTTCCAGCGCCGATGCATCGATCGCATTGACCGCGGAGCACATCAATATGACGTGGCGGACGCTTTTCTGCTCGGCGACCTGCTCAAGAATGAATTCTTCGAGCCAGCGCGCGTTTAAATAGGTCAGGCTTTCATCGATACGAATGGTCAATATGCGGGGGTCGGTGAAAACCTTTTGACGGTTGACGTTGCGGAAATGCTCTGTCTCGGGAACGCGGCCGACGATGGCGGCGTGAGGCCGGGAACTGCGCCACAAGAAGAGGGCCAGGCTTAGGCCGACACCGGCGATCACGCCCGGCTCGACGCCTGCAAGCAAGGTGACACCGATGGTTGCCGCCATCGCCGCAAAATCCGTTTTCGAATAACGCCAGATGGTCAACGGGGTCTTGAGATCGACCAAGCTCAGCACAGCCACGATGATGGTCGCGGCCAGAGTGGCAATGGGAAGGGACGCGAGCAGCGGCGTGAGGAACAGCGCTGCTAGAGCGATGCCGACTGCGGTAAAGGCTCCGGCTGCCGGTGTCTCCGCACCAGCGTCAAAATTCACCACCGAACGCGCAAATCCGCCGGTCACCGGATAACCGCCCGAGAAAGCGGCGGAGATATTGGCTGCGCCCAAACCGATCAGTTCCTGATCGGGGTCGATGCGCTGCCGGCGCTTGGCCGCCAATGTCTGACCGACAGAGACGGATTCCACAAATCCGATGATGCTCAACAGCAGCGCCGGTATCGCCAGCTTTTTCCACAGTTCCAGATCGATCAGGGGAACGGAGAAGGGCGGCAGGCTCTGGGGGATATCACCGACCACGCTGACTCCCTTAGCCTCCAGATCAAACAGGATCGTTGCGATTGTCGAAACGGCGACTGCGGCAATCGGGCCAGCCTTGGCGATCAGTTCGGCCGGACGGGCAGGAAGGCCAAGGCGCATCAGCAATGGCTTCAAACCCTTGCGTACCCAGAAGAGAAAAGCGGTCGCGGAGACGCCGATGATCAGCGTTGGTATATTGGTGGTGCCGATGGTCGCGGCAATAGTGGAAACCAGTTCGGGCATCGCGGCGCCGCTCGCCTTGATGCCGAAAATCGATTTCAGCTGGCTGGTCGCGATGATGATGCCGCTGGCCGTGATGAAGCCCGACACCACCGGATGGGAGAGCAGATTGGCGAGAAAGCCGAGCTTGAATATGCCGAGAAGCAGCAGGAACAGACCGGAGAGCAAAGCCAGAACCAGAGCGGCGGCGATAAAGTCGGCGCTGCCGGGCGGGGCAATGGCGCTAGCGGCGGTCAGGGTCATCAGTGAGACCACGGCCACCGGGCCGACTGCCAAGGTCCGGCTGGTCCCGAATATCGCATAGGCAATCAGCGGCAGGATCGAGGCGTAGAGACCGATCTCCGGTGGCAGGCCTGCGAGCATGGCATAAGCCAGACTTTGCGGGATCAGCATGATCGTGACAATGATCGCGGCGACGCCGTCGTTGGTCAGCGTCGTGCTGTTATAGCGGCTGCCCCAATCGAGGATCGGCAAATAGCGGGATATTTTCATGGGCCCGTCTTATTCCGCGCCGATCCGGTGCGGCTTGACCATCCACTCACGGCCCTTGAGCATGCCGTGCCAGTAGACCGGTGGCAGGATGGTGTCCTTTAGCAACCACGACAACCGCGATGGCCGGGTGCCGTCGATCAGCCAGTTGGGGAAGCTCGGCAGCAATTTGCCGCCATAGCCGAATTCGGCGAGCACGACCTTGCCACGCTCGACGGTCAGCGGGCAGCTGCCATAGCCGTCATAATCGGCGACCGCCGGCTTGCCTTCGAGGGCGGCCAGCGCATTGACGGCAACGACCGGGGCCTGTTTGCGCACGGCGGCCATGGTCTTGGCATTGGGTGCGTTGCAGGCATCGCCGAGCGCGAATATATTGGCATATTTCGCGTGCCGGAGGGTGGCCGGATCGACATCGACGAAGCCGCTTTCGGCGGCCAGCGGGCTGGACCGGACAAAATCGGGAGCGACCTGCGGCGGGACGACATGGATCATGTCGAACTTTACCTCGACCCTTTTGGTTTCTTCGCCATGTTTCTGCTCGAATGTTGCAATTTGCGCCGGACCGTCAACCGCGACCAGTTTCGATTCCAGCTTGAGATGGATGTCATAGCGCTCAACATATTCCATCAGGGCAGGCACATATTCCTTGATCCCGAACAGCACTGCGCCGGTATTGTGAAACTGCACGTCGATATTGCCCAGGACGCCCTGCTTTTCCCACTTGCTGCAGGACAGATACATCGCTTTCTGCGGTGCCCCGGCACATTTGATCGGCATCGGCGGCTGGGTGAACAAGGCCGTCCCGCTGGTCAGATGTTTGACCAGGTGGAAGGTATATGGAGCGAGATCAAAGCGGTAATTGGATGTGACACCATTTTTGCCCAAGGTCTCGGGCAGGCCGTCGATCGCTTCCCAATCGAGCTTGATACCCGGACAGACGATCAGCACATCATAGCTGATTTCCTGTCCGTCGGCTGTGAGGACGGAGTTGTTTTCGGGATCAAAAGAACTGGCCGCGGATTTGATCCATTGCGCGCGGGCAGGGATGAGATCCTTTTCCTTGCGGTGGGTGAATTCGGGAGAAAAGGCACCGCCGCCAACCATCGTCCAGCCGGGCTGGTAATAATGGTCGTCGGCCGGATCGATAATCGCGAGCGAGATAGTCTTGTTCCGCTTGAGCATGCTGGCAGCGGTCGCAATACCAGCCGATCCGCCGCCGACGATGACGACGTTGAAGCGGCTGGACTTTGATGGAGTGTTCGCTGGTTTTGCCTGCGCCATTTCCGTCAATTTGGTCGATCGGGCACCGGACCGGCAATAAGCGAGGGCCGGTGCGGGGAGGTCAGCCAGCGCCGCGGCCATTTTCTTGCCGTCCTGATCAGTGATCGCGCCTGACACTGCCGGGACATATGCGAACTTCAGGCCAGCCTTTTTCGCGGCCTCCTCCACGGCGGCAGAACGGGGATGGTCACCTGTCTCGTCGTCGGGCCGGTTGCAGATGATCGATTTGAAGCCGGTTTTCGCCAGTGTCGTGACATCGTCAAGCCCGAGCTGCGGCGATACGCTAACGGCGTCGTTCAACTTCGTGATTTCTGGCTTGCTCGTCATTGGACATCCTTCACTATCGTGTCTCTGCTTAACTTGTCACCCGGTGCGCGATCATGCCGGCCAGCAACGCGCCGACGAAGGCCAGAGCGGGAAGGGGGTTGATCGCCAGATCGGCCAGACCCGGTCCCGGGCAGAGGCCGCTGATTCCCCAGCCGGTGCCGAACAGCACTGCGCCGATGGTCAGCTTGCGGTCGATCAGCGTGGTGCCGGGCAGCGAGAAATGGGCGTCGGCAAAAGGCTTGTCGAGCCGGCGCTGGATGATCCAGGCGAAAGCCATCGGAATCATCGCTCCGCCCATCACAAAGGCGAGAGTCGGGTCCCAATTGCCGAAAAGATCCAGAAATCCCTGCACCCGCGCCGGATCGGCCATGCCCGAGAAGGCCAGACCCGCGCCGAACAGGGCTCCGGCAAAAAGGGCTACCAAAATCTGTTTCATAGCAAGCCTCCTGCGCGCATCAGCGCGACCGTGACAAAACCGCTGGCTATGAAGATGGCGGTGGCGATCAACGAGCGCGGGGACAGGCGCGACATGCCGCACACGCCGTGGCCGCTGGTGCAACCGGAGCCGAGACGGGTGCCGTAGCCGACCAGCAAGCCGCCGATGATCAGCGGGATGATCGAGGACGGAAAGCGGGTTTCGATACCGCCGGTGATCTGGGCGATTATGAAGGCGCCCAGCGGCAAGCCAATAACAAAGGCTATGGCTATGCCGCGTGGCGCTCCGCCATCGGCAATGCCGGTGGCGCGGGCCGCCAGTCCGCTGACTCCGGCGATGCGACCGAGGCCGAGCAGCATCACTGCGGCTGCGACACCGATCATCAGTCCGCCGATCAGGCCTTCCAGCGGCATGGCATGGGGAAATGCAGCGAGCATCAGACGCCGTTCAACGGAACTTTGAGGTAACGCACGCCATTATCTTCCTCGGGCGGCAAATGGCCGGCGCGCATATTGACCTGAACAGAAGGCAGGATCAGCCGCGGCATATTCAGCGTCTTGTCACGTTCGGTCCGCATTTTGACAAATTCGTCCTCGGTAATGCCGTCATGGGCATGAATGTTGTTTTTCCGCTGTTCCGCAACGGTGGTTTCCCAGACATATTCGTCGCGGCCTTCCGGCAGATAGTCATGGCACATGAACAGGCGGGTGGTGTCGGGCAGCGACAACAGGCGCCGCATCGACCGGTAAAGCTGGCGTGCGTCACCGCCGGGGAAGTCGGCCCGGGCTGTCCCGTAATCCGGCATGAACATCGTATCACCGACAAAGACCGCATCGCCGACGACATAGGCGATATCGGCCGGCGTATGGCCGGGCACGTGCATCACCGTCACGTCGAGATTGCCGATCTTGAACGTGTCGCCATCGGCGAACAGGCGGTCAAAATCCGATCCGTCGCGCTGGAATTCGGTTCCGGCGTTGAACAATTTGCCGAACACGTCCTGCACCGTCACGATATGCTCGCCAATGGCAATCTTGCCGCCGAGCTTTTCCTGCAGATAGGGCGCAGCCGACAGATGGTCGGCATGGGCATGGGTTTCGAGCAGCCATTGGACCGTCAGGCCCTGTTCCTCGACATAGGCAATCACCTCGTCGGCGGACTCGAAGGAAGTCCGGCCGGAAGCGGGGTCGAAATCGAATACGCTGTCGATGATGGCGGCGCATTTCGTCTCCTTGTCGTGCACGACATAGGTGACCGTAAACGTCGGCTGATCGAAAAAAGCCTTGATAACGGGGAGATGCTGCTGCGCGCGGGTGATTTGTTCCGTTGCATGAATCAGTGCCGAATCAGTCATAGATAATTCCTCAAATTCATATTTACATAAACTGTGTAATACATTATATGTGTTGCGTCAATATGCGAACACTGCCAATTCTCAGAAAAGGTGAAATTAATGTCAGACGCGTTGCAGGTAAAGTCAGGGTCATTGCGTATCGGTGACGTCGCACCGGATTTCGAGGCGCGCACAACCCATGGCGTAAAAAAACTGTCCGACTATCGGGGCCGCTGGCTGATCTTCTTCTCGCACCCCGCCGATTTCACCCCCGTTTGCACAACTGAATTTGTCGCTCTCGCGCGCCATCAGGAGCAGTTTGAAGCAATGGACTGCGCCTTGCTGGGTCTGTCCGTTGACAGTCTATATTCCCACCTCGCCTGGGCCCGCGCCATCGAGGAAAAGTTCGACGTCAAGATACCCTTCCCGATCGTCGAGGACCCGAGCATGGCAGTCGGTCAAGCCTTTGGCATGATCGACGAAAATGCCGCCGACTCCGCAGCGATGCGGACCAGCTATTTTATCGATCCGGAGGGCATCATCCGGGCGACGACATGTTATCCGCACAATGTCGGTCGCTCGGTCGACGAGATGCTCCGCATGCTGGCAGCCCTCCAACTCGCCGACCAGCAGGATGTGCTGATACCGGAAGGATGGCAGCCTGGCGACGATGTGGTCGCGATACCGGCGCTGTTGGACAGTGATATCAGCCGCGAGGACGACTGGTTCTGCCATATGGTGAAGGCCCCGTGAGAGCAATTTTTGAAAGCCGGGACCGTGCCGATACCGCGACAGAGAAGCTGAAAATATTCGCCCAGCCGCAGCGGTTGATGATCCTGTCCTTTCTCCTGCGTGGAGAAAGCAGCGTCAGCGACATCGATAGTGCGACTGGTATCGGCCAGCCGGCGCTAAGCCAGCAACTTGCTGCTTTGCGGCAGGCCGACGTTGTGAAAACGCGCCGTGAGGGAAAGCAGATCTGGTACGATCTTGCCGACGATGCCTCCCGTCTCTGTGTCAGAACGATGGAGGCCCTGCTGACCGATGAACCTGACCCGAAGCAGATCATGGAGGCAGCGACAAAGACGGTCGCTCCAGCGAAAAAACCGATGACCGGAACAGGAACTGCCGGCTTCGCAAAAATATTATAGGATAGGGAAATCACCATGAGCAAAGACAGCGCCAATCAAGGCCAGCAACCCGAAGAACTGAAGCCTGAAGACTGGGCCGGTGAAATGGGACTCAAATGGCTGGCCAGTCTGTCCTTGTTCGAGGAAATGATCGCCCCGATTGGCGAGGCATTGCTGGCCCGCGCCGCTTATAAAGACGGCGAGACGGTGATTGACCTTGGTTGTGGCGGCGGTGCTACGACGCTTGCCATCGCCAGTGCGGTTGCGCCGTCTGGAAAAGTCATGGGGCTCGATATCTCTCCCGACCTCGTTGCCGCCGCGCAGGAGCGAGCGACAAAAAGCGGGGCGACCAATATAGAATTTACCTGCGCCGACGCCTCCACGGTCCAATTGCCGGAGGCGCCTTATGACCGGCTTTTCTCCCGCTTCGGCAGCATGTTTTTTGAAGATCCGACCAGCGCTTTCACAAATCTTCGCGGTCTGGTCCGCAAAGGCGGGCGCATCGATCTGGCGGTCTGGGGACCGCCGCGTGACAATCTGTGGATGATGGAAATGATGGGCGTGGTCAGAAATCACGTCGAAATTCCGCCGGCGGTGCCGCGCGCGCCGGGACCGTTCGCTTTTGAAGACCTCGAGTATCTCGGCGAGATACTGGACGGCAGCGGTTTTACCAATGTCGATGTTGTCGCTTATGAAGGCCTGCAACCGGTCGGCGGGATCGGCGCTACGCCGGAGAAAGCCGTTGAATTCGCCTTCGCCTCGATGGCGGTCGGCCGCGCCTTAAGTGACAAGGGAGAAGCAGTGATGGAGGCAGCCAGCAAGGAACTGGCCGAAGTTTTCGCCAAACATCATGTGCCAGGTGAGGGCGTGATGATGAAGGGTAAAGTCTGGCTCGTGTCCGCGACTGCGTGAGACTGTGATGTCCGGGTTGCCTGAATTCCACTGGCATCTGGACCAACAACTCGGGTTGCCCAAGTCAACCCGATTGCTACCCGCCATCATGGTTCCCTTGTTTGGGAAAGAGAAGGAGCAGATGTGCTGATCGGATTTTTTGCAGCTATTTCGGCAGCGGTGGCAGTTGCTGCAGGTGCTTTCGGGGCTCATGCTGCACCAGGACAACAGGAAGCGGAATGGTTGAGAACAGGCGGGCTTTATCAATTGCTCCATGCCGTTGCTGCACTGGCGATTATGGGCGTCGCTAGAGGTCCAGCGCTCTTGCTTCTTCTCGGCTCTGCCGTTTTCGCAATCACATTATACGCGATGGCGTTTGGCGCACCACGGTGGCTAGGCGCTGTAACGCCAATTGGAGGGACCTTGCTGATTGGGGGATGGCTGTGGGCTGGTTGGATATATTACCGCGGTTAGGATATATATTCATTAACGCGACGGTTGTTCTCTTGTTCGAATAGATATGAAATCAGTGCAGCGGTGCATTCACCTGCGATTCTCTCGCCCTGACGATCAGAAACTGTAATATATCCCACTTCAGTAACGTATGGATCGCTTGTCGGAATAGCGACAAATCGCCCGACGATTGCAGAATTTGATTTGTCGATAGCAACCCAGCTTCGTCCATTCCAATCTGCGTCCATGAGCCAGGAATGCAACTCAGCCTGACTGTCAAAATGTGCTCGCGACAGAAATCGACATTCCTTTTCGCTTGAAAGTGTTGCGAAGAGCGCCGTCGTATCCTCAGCCTCCAGTTTGCGAAGCTAGTATCTTTCGGCATTGATCGAAACTGTATCTAGCATAAGTTTCTTGTGCCGTGTCCCTGGCTGGTTTGCAATTCTTGACCCGCCGTTCCGCTTCCCATCCAATTTCGGTCATTAGAACGGACGAGATCGAAAATAAATGTGGATGGTCAGCAACTGCCCCATTTATTGCCGTTCATGTTCAAGCGTATAAGCAAGCCACCAGCTGTAAGCGAAATTGGAGAGCGGATAGAAATATTTGGCGGTGCGCAAAAAATACGCCTGACAAAAAGAATCCTGACTAGAGTTTCCCTGCCGCCTGTTTGATCGCACGTCTGATGCTCATATATGTAGCGCATCGGCAGATATTGCCGCTCATTGCCGCATCGATATCGGCATCCGTCGGGTTGGGATTTTCGTCAAGCAAAGCGGCGGCTGCCAATATCTGGCCAGATTGGCAATAGCCGCATTGGGGCACATCATTCTCTACCCATGTTTCGCGGATCACGTCGGCTGCGGATCCTGCCAATCCTTCGATGGTTGTGATTTTGGCGTTGTCGAGGCTGTCATGCGGTGTGATGCAAGCCCGGGTCGGAGCGCCATCCACATGGACGGTGCAAGCGCCGCATTGCGCAATGCCACAACCGAATTTTGTGCCGGTCATTTTTAGATGGTCGCGAAGGACCCATAGCAAAGGCGTGCCTGCGGCCGCCTCGACCGATTCATTCTTGCCATTTATGTTCAGTGTCGTCGCCATGAAATGCTCCTCAATCAACTTTTCGCAATTGCCGGAATGTCCAGCGTGTCGCGATTTGCCCCGATCAGCGGCAGGGTTCTGAAACGCTGTCCGGTAGCATTGAATATTGCATTGGCCAGGGCTGGCGCTGCAGGTGGTGTGGGCGGCTCGCCTACGCCCGCAGGCGGGCTGTTGGAGGCAATGATTTCGACTTCGAAAATTTTCGGGGCCTCGCCCATCCGCATGACTCGCCAGCTGGGAAAATTATCCTGCACGACAGCGCCATTTTTAGCGGTTATCTCGCCGTAAAGCGCATTCGACAGACCAAAGATTGTTCCACCCTCCATTTGTGCTCTTGTATGGCGTGGATTGATGACAGTCCCGGCATCCACCGCGAGCCATATGCCCGGAATGGTCAGAGTTCCGTCCGCAGCAACCTTCACTTCGATCACGGTAGCAACATAGGTCAGAAAGGACCGGTGGACCGCGATGCCGAGGCCGTGTCCCTCGGGAAGTTTCCTGCCCCATTTGGCCATTTTGGCAGCTTGCCTGGCGACATTGGCGAGCCGACCGGTATCGATGGGATAGTCTTCGGCCGAACCACCATAATTCTTGTAGCTTGCCTGTTCTGCATTGGGATCGATCAGTCTTGGTTCGCCGATCAGTTCGAGCAGATAGTCCTTTTGATCACGGCCAGCGGCATGCGCTATTTCCGCTGCAAAGCTCTGGACGGCAAAGGCGTGGTAGATATTGGCAACGGACCGCAGCCAGCCAATACGCAAATGCCCCTTGGCGCTGCCGGATTCGACCTGCAAATTCGGGATTGCGAACGGCACATCGGTGGCGCCTTGGCCCATTTCGCCGTCGGACGGTGAGTCGATGTCCGGGTTGAATGTCGAGCCAATGGGAGGGAAAACCGAGCGATGCCGATAGGCGATGCACCGGCCTGCGCTATCCAGCCCGGCCTCCAGCCTTTGCGCGCTTGTGGAATGATAGAAACCATGCCGGACGTCGTCTTCTCTGGTCCATGTCACCTTGACCGGCTTGCCCACCTCCCGCGCGACAAGAGCAGCCTCGACCACGAAATCCGGTTTTGATTTTCGCCCGAATGCGCCACCCAACCAAGTGGCGTTGACGGTTATATTTTCCTTATCGATGTCCAGCAGATCGGCCAGCGTCTGCCGGGTTGCTTGCGGGTCCTGCACACAGGCCCAGCATTCCAGCTTGTCACCGGTCCAGCGAGCCGTAGCCGCTGGAGGCTCCATCGGCGATTGCGAGAGATGCGGCGTATAATATTCGGCGGTGATGGTTTTGTCAGCCTCCGCCAACGCCGTACCAACATTGCCTCGGCTGCGCCGAACGGTGCCCGGCTGCCTTGCCTTTTTCTCCATTGCCTTGCGAAAATTGTCCGAGTCATAGCTTGCATTGGGTCCGTCGAGCCAATCGACCTCCAGCGCATTGCGTCCCTGGATCGCAGCCCACGTATCGACTCCCACAACCGCGACACCGCCGAGCGGCTGAAACAGGGCCGGTGGCATCGCATCCGGAAGATTCACTATTCGCAATACGCCCGGAACGGCCAGCGCGTTGCTATCGGAAACCGCACCGGTCTTGCCAAATAATTGGGGTGGCCGGGCAATCACCGCATAGACCATGTCCGGCACATCCACATCAATACCATATGTTCCTTCCCCCCGGGTCATTTTCGGGACGGTCAGCGACGGCATTGCCTTGTTGATATAGCGCCAGTCCTTTGGCTCTTTCATGACAATATCGGCTTCCGCCGGTACTTGCAGTTTGGCCGCCAATTCGGCAAGATTGCTGTAGGACAGGCTATCGCTATTTTTGCTGTTCGATACCTTGCCCAGAGCGGCGCTGCATTGCGAAGGGTCCATTTTCCAATAAAGCGCTGCGGCGGAGACAAGCATCTGTCGCATCGCGGCGCCAGCCAGCCGCAACCGGTGAAAATTGTAGCGCACTGATCTCGAGCCATCTGTATTCTGATCGCCATAGCGTTCGTGGCCTTCGGCCTGGACGATTGCGACATTCTCCCAATCCGCTTCCAGTTCATCAGCGACTATCTGGGCCATAGCGGTCCAGACCTGCTGACCCATTTCCGAGCGATGGCAAGTAATCTTGACCGTCCCGTCTTTTTCGATCGCAATCCACAATGCTGGTGTTGCATCGCCGCCTCTAACGTCGGTCAACGGGCTGGGACCCGCTTTTGGCACGTCCATGCTGTCGGCATCGATGACCGGTTCGGCATAAGCGGAACAGCCGGCCAGCGTCACGGCAACAACGAAGAGCCCGGATCCAGCAACAAATCCGCGGCGCGTGAGGTTGATAAGAGAAGGGGGATGATCCGCCGGTGCCGGATTTTTGTCACGCGAGGGAATGATTCCAATTTCTTCCAAGAACATCTCAAACCTCTTCAATTATGGCAATAAAACCGGCGCTTCACGATCCGTGCTGCACGCAAAATCAATCTATCACAATTTATTACGAAAAGAAGGATTTTTATTACGATAAACCGTTGATTTCGCGTTTGACCAGCCAGTTCGCTTTGACAGTGCCCGGTTAGCGGCTAATAAGATAAACCAATGGACTATTCCGCAGCGCACTCCCGATTGATATGTTCAGAGTCAGTACTTGTTGCCGACATCCGGTGGATCTGGACTCCGTTTTGATGCTGGAAGCACAAGCGAGGGAAGCGTTGAAGCGCGGCGATATACCGGCTGCGGCGGCTGCTGCCAAATCTATGATATCGGCGGACGAGGACCAACCTGCAGGCTATTTTCTGCTGGGTATTGCTGCTGCTGAAGCAGGCCAGATCGGTAAAGCCGTGCCCCTTGTCGAGGCTGCGGTCGCGCGCGGGCCCGAAGCGGAACATCTGGCACAACTGGCGAAGTTGCTCATCCTGTTGCGGCGTGATGGTGAAGCCGGTGATGCCGCGCGAAAAGCGATGGCGCTGGCACCGAGCGACGCGCGCACGTTCGATACGATCGGATGCGTTTTTACCCGGCTCGGAGACCATGAGGGTTCAGTCCAGCCTTTCCAATCGGCGGTCGCAGCAGAACCGGATAATATTGACTATCGTTATAATCTCGCGGCGGCGAGCGGCTTCACCGGTAGAGTCGAGCAGGCCCTGACGCATTACGAGGCAATAATTGCCGCAGATCCCGGCAATGCGCGAGCCCATTATGCCCTTGCTATCGCCTCGCGCCAGACATCAGACTCCAACCACGTGCCGAGGTTGAAAGCGGCACTCGCAGAAGCACAGAAACCCGGCGACGGCCTGCGCATTCGCTATGCGCTGGCAAAAGAACTGGAAGATATCGGCGACCCGGAATCATTCCGCCATCTTTCGACGGCCAATGACGAGCACAAGCGTGCGCTCCGATATGATTTCGCGCAGGACGCGGCTATATTCGACGCGATCGAGACCCTGTTCTCCGAGCCCAAGCACAGCCTCCGCGCCGGTTCAGGACGTTCTAACGAGGCACCGCTATTCGTGGTCGGCATGCCCCGTACGGGAACCACGCTGGTTGATCGCATTCTCTCTTCGCACTCCGATGTGGCGTCGGCAGGAGAGCTGCAGGCGATGCCGCTCGCGGTCAAGCGACTGGCTGCTACCGCGTCGCGTACCGTCATCGACCAGGAAACGGTGATGGCGAGCGGCAAAATCGATCCGGCGGAAATCGGTGATGCCTATCTCGCGCAGGCTGGCCACCACAGACATGAAGGCACGGCGCGCTTTACCGACAAGTTGCCCGCCAATTTTCTCTATATCGGTCATATTGCGCGCGCCTTGCCGCATGCGAAAATCGTCTGTCTGCGCCGCAACCCTATGGACACGGTCTGGAGCAATTATAAAAATCTTTTTGCCAGCCAGTCCGCTTATTATGCTTACTCATATGACCTTCTCGACACCGCGCGTTACTATGCCCGCTTCGATAGGCTGATGGCCATGTGGGATAGATTATTCCCCGGGCTGGTGCTGCAGTTGTCCTACGAACAACTGGTAGCGGATCAGGAAGAACAGACCCGGCGCCTCCTGGAGCATTGCGGTCTCGACTGGGACGAAGCCTGCCTGACGTTCCACGAAAATAGTGCGGCCGTGGCTACGCCCAGCGCCGCACAGGTTCGCCGCCCGATCAATGCCGATGCGATTGGCAAATGGCGCACGCACGAAGCGGCGCTGCAGCCGGCACGAGCCTTTTTCGAGGAAAAGGGTATCCCGATAGAATAGAGCGGCCGGGCTGGAAAGTCCGCAGCGAAACGCGACGCTCATAGGGAAGGGGCACCTGCCGTTTCCGACAAGTGCCCCTCCGCTTCATTCATTAATTCAGATGGTCAGAACTTGAACCGTCCTTCAAGGCCGACGGTACGCGGATTGAGGACTGCCTGCCGGTAATAGCGCACAGTGACACCGTCATTGACGCCAATTCGCGAGCGATCATTGGCGACCGAAACCACTGCATATTTGTCGAAAACATTGTCGACGAACAGACCGACAGTGAAGCGTTCGGTGTCGTAAGAGATCGATGCACGGTTCAGGATATAGCTTGGAATCTTGTCCCCATAGGCACGATCCCAACCAATACGGGACACCACATTTCCGCGATAGGTTGCCGTCCAGTTAGCAACGATATCGCCATCCATGACCGGCGTGACGTAGGTGACGCCGAGGCTGGCCGTGTTCTTGGCCGAGCCAGGCAAGCGATCCCCTGCCAAAGCGTCGAGTTGAAGGAACCGATTGGAATAATCCCCTGGTGTCTCGCGAATGGTGATGATGCCGGGTACGTCCTCGGTCAATTTGGCGTCGGTATAGGAATATGTTCCCTGAATCGACAGTTCCGGAGTCGGCTTGAACTGGAACGAAGTCTCGAAACCCTTCGATTCCGCTGAACCGCCATTCACCGTAATACCGGTTGCACCGTAGAGCGTCGACGAATTGACCTGGATGCCTTGCCATTTGACCTGGAAGACATTGAAATTGAACGATAGCATGTTGTCGAACAATTGTGCCCGCATCCCAAGTTCAAGATTCTTGGTCGTGTCTGGCCCATATTGCAGCTCTTCGGGCAAGGCACAGATGATCTGCTGACCGGGTGCGATGTTATCCGGGCAAGGCGCGACACGGTTCGGACCGCCGATACGATAACCCTTGCTGTAGGTGAAATAGGCCATCAGATTCGGGGTGAAATTATAGGAAGTGTTGAATTTCCATACCCAGCCGTCTTCTCCTGCATCCCCGCCGTTCACGGGCAGATCGTAAGGACTGAGCGGATCTCCCAAGACCGGCAGGGCTGCCGCGCCAGCGATCGTGGAGCTATATTTGAAATATCGCGCGCCGGCAGTGACCTGCCACTCAGGCGTAACCTCGAATGTGCCTTCGCCGAAGATCGCCTTCTCGGTCACTTTCGAGCTAACATAGCTGACATATTCAAGCGCTTCGGGATTGGTCACCGCGTCTACCCACGGGTGGTTCGGAATACGCTCGGCATAATCGCTTTGATATTCATTCTCGTTATAAAATCCGCCAAGCACCCAGCTAAACGGGCCCCCGTGCCTTGAAACGAGGCGGATTTCGGCATTCTTCTGCTTGCGGGAGGTATCCGACTCGGTATATCCGGCGAAAGCGGGGAAAAGCTCGTAGTCGTAATCCAGATCGAGCAGCAGGTCGGTCACGTCACTCTGGCCGTGGTAATTGACCTTGGTATAGGCACCCGTGGCAACAATATCAAAGATATCCGCGACATTGGCGTTGATTTCGGCGCTGAACAGATGAGCATCGCGGTTGACCGGTTCAGTGAAACGGCTGGCATTCTCATAGCGGCCAGTCCCGAGCACGCCCGCACTGTTCGATTGTGCGCCACCAGTCTTGGTCTGCTGATATGCATAGGTAAGAATCAGCTTCAAATCTTCCGTGGTCTGTAACAGCAACTGGTTGCGGGTGGTGAATGTCCGTTCGTAGTTGAGATCCTTTTCTCTTGTGAGATTTGCAGCATAGCCTTGAGGAGTGATGCTGTCGGGACCATCCGGTTGCGGAAGGGATACGCCCGGCTCTTTGACCAGAGTTGTATAATCGATGAAGCCGGGATCGAAATAATAGCCGGTGGCAGAACGGAATGCGACGTGATCCTGCACGATTGGAATGTTGATCATACCGTCAATCTGGACACCGAAGGAGTCGCTGTGAGACTTGGCGTAGACGCGACCGTGGACCTCTCCTTCGACCTCGCTGGTATTGGGGCGGTTGGGAATGTAACGGATCGCTCCGGCCAATGTGCCGAGGCCGTATAACGTCCCTTGCGGTCCGAGCAGCGTCTCGACGCGCTCTATATCGATAAGCTTGAAGTCATAATAAAGGGGGACTTCGCCCAGGTAGATGCCCAGAGCATCGTCGTAGGTTGCCCCGCCATCACCGGAGCCCGATGCATTGAGACCGCGCAGGACGATCGTACCTGTCGAGCCTGGACCCGTGTCTGAAATTGTCAGCCCAGGTGTGAAATCGGCGAGATCGCGCACATCGTCGATCCGGTTGCGTTCGAGGTCCTCGGCACTGACAACCGAAATGTTGACGGGTGTTTCCATCAGTGTTGTCGCTCGCCGCGTTGCGGTGACGATGATCATATTGTCAGCGCCGGCCGCTTCAGCAGCGATATCTTCTGACATTTCCTGTGCGAACACAGGCGTGGCGACCATAGTGCTGGTCAACATTGTCGCTGAAAGCAGGCCTAGCTTGAGTCTTGCGTCCTTTATCATTATTCTTATCCCTCATATTAAATGCCCCCCGGGGGCCAGACGTACGTCGTTCATCCTGCGACTTTGTCATGAGGATCTTCCATTTTGCCCGCTTACCGTTATTCGGCTTTCAAGCTGGCACTTCTGAAATTGCGGTTATGATTCCGCCCGATTTTTGCGATCCCGAACTTATTTTTCTACGCTTTCTCCTCCTTGAATGTCGGCCGGCGATAATTCGTCGCGCGTGGCACTGAATTTGTTGATCAATGGTTGAAACGGGAAGATGAACTGCTCGTAGATCGACAGCCGTTTGCGGTCATCCTGGCCCACCTCTTCGGATTCCCCGTCCCGAAACGTACCGAAAATCCGGTCGAGCAGGATCAGGGAATTGCCGTAATTACACCGCGTGTCTTCATAGCTCAGCGCCGTGTGATGCAGGCTGTGATGGCGGATGGTCGTGAACACATAGGAATAGAATAGGGGCGGGTTTGAACGCACATTGGCATGGGCGAAGGTGGACACCACGGTGAGCACGTTGAAGCCGCAGAACAGCGCCGCCGTGTCGAGATCGAAGATCGCAATGACGCTGAGGCTGATCAGGAACAGTTCGATCGGATTGCCCACAGACCCTTTCATGGCATTGAGCTGGGTAATGTGATGGTGCGGTGCATGGGTCAGCCAGGCCGGATACCAGTCGTGCATCAGTCTGTGCATCCAGTATTGGC
The DNA here is from genome assembly GCA_036963725.1 of Parasphingorhabdus sp. Classification (GTDB taxonomy): domain Bacteria; phylum Pseudomonadota; class Alphaproteobacteria; order Sphingomonadales; family Sphingomonadaceae; genus Parasphingorhabdus. The sequence continues at coordinate 32,991 of JBALUX010000012.1, forward strand.
CGAATTCGTAGAGGAATATTACCAGGGCGACCTGCAGCAGAAAGGGCATCTGCATGGCCCATTCCGTGCTGATTCCAATCGACTCCTTGAAAGAGGCCAGCGGCTGGTCTGCAAGTGTCTCCGTCGCCCACCCGATCGCGGTATATTGGAGGGTGAGATAGAAAAGATCGGTGGCAAATTCCTTGCGCGTCAAGCGCCAGCCTTCGTGCCGCTCGAGCAATTGTTCCAGACCCAGAACAAAAAAGCTGATGGCAAGCCCGGCAACCACAATGGACCAGGGGCTGTCGGTCACGGATGCCGGCGCAAGCATCCAGAAAAGGACAACGGCAACGACCGTCGCGGGAGGAATAAGGTTGATCATTGTCCGCTTGATCGGACTTTCGTCCGAATGGCGTTCGGATAGCGCGCCGGAATAAGAGCCCGCGGCGCTGGCTGCCCGCTTTTCTGATAGTGTGCTGCGATCCGACACTCGACCCATAGAAAACCCCCTATCAAGCCGGAAATCGGCTTAATGCCTCAGGTTTTCTTCTCCCATTGGACGTCGTTCTCAATCGCGACACCACATACGATATAGATATTACCTATTGCGTCAAGAGTAATAACCATGATTTGTTCGCAGGTGCACAATAAACTAATCAAGTAGCTGATATATGGTGTATTTTCTGTGTTTTTACGCCTGTTTTCAGGCTTGCGTGACGCTTGTTAACGCGTTCATTTTCCCCTTCTCGCGGAGATGGAGAAAGGGAAACGAATCATCGCGCGCCATGTCAGTCGGCAGAAATCCTTATTCGGATGCGCTCTCGCCGGCGCTCCACCAGGAAATGCTTTCCACGTCATGGGCGCTGGTCCAAATGCCGTTCGGCGTATAGCGCACGGCACCGCTGCCCGCTGCCGGCCCGGCGCGGGTGAGGATTTCCAGCGTCTCGGCGTCAATGGCGACGAAGGTCTGGTCCTCGGTCGTCCGCAGCCAGACCGTGCCGCCCCCGGTGTCGATGTCCCCGTACAAGAGGCTATCTCCGACTTTCGTGCGACCGGTAACCTCCATGGTTTCGGGATCAACCCGGGCAACCGTTCCGTCACCCTGCTCCTGTATCCAGACGCCTCCTTCACCGGCAGCGAGAAAGCCTGGTTGCTTGCCGAGTTCGGCTGTACCGGTCACCTTGTTGGTCGCTGGGTCGATACGCTGGACCAATTTTTCGTCGCTGCTGACCGCCCATAAGGCGTCCAGGCCATATGCGAGAAAAAATGTTTGCGGAGCGACGTCGACCGTTGCGATCACTTCATTGGTTTCGGGATCTATGCGAGCGACCTTTCCTTCAGAATCGCTCGGCACCCATATCGAACCGGCACCGGCAACCACATTTGTCTCGCCTTTGGGATTGGCAATACCGGTGGCGATCATTGCTTCCACTTCCGCCGTTTCAAGGTTGATCCGATACAGGTTTGCATCCTCGCAATTGGCGACCCAGAGCGAACCGGACAGTAAGGCCATCGTGCCGCACGGGCGCGGCATCTCGACCGATGCAAGCATTTCTTCGGTCGACCATTGCTCGACCCGGCCCCGATTGGTCACCCAAACCGTATCGCCGTCGACGGCCAGAAAGTCGGCAAAATCCGGTACTGCGATAGTCTGTTCCACCAGGTTTTCCGGTTTTAGCGTGGCGGGAGAATCAGCCGGTTGCTGTTCGGCGGGAGAGCAAGCCGCTGCGAAAAGCAGCATCAGGGCGATTGAACGTTTCATGTGAAGACTCCTGCGAAGCGCCGATATGGCTGGTTAGTAACGATAAGGATTTGTATCGATCGTGGTCGTGCTGCGGGTCTGGTTGCAGAGAAAAACCGTGCCGGTGAAATAGATGCCCGGCTCGGTGATCGTCTGCGCATAGGCGAAGGCCTCGCGCAATTGCTTCACCGTCATCTGCACCGGCGCTTCGTCCGGCTGGTGGGTGAGTCCGTAGGGATAGTCTTTGCCATCCTTGCTGATCTCGACGTGGCAACCCATGACATGGGTTACGGGATGCGTATCAACAAATTCGATCAGCCGCTTCATGCTGTCGAACCAGGGCTCCCAGTAAGTGATGTAGCAGCGCCCGCGATAAAACATGTCGCCGGTGTAGAGAATCTGGGTGTAATTGTCATAATAGGCAAATTCCGACACCACGTGGCCGGGTGAGCCCCAGATCTCGATCTCGCGTCCGCCAAGATCGAGCTTCACATGCTGTTCCGGATAATTGGTCATGCCCCAGAACCCGAGCATTTCTTCATGGGTCAGGCCCATATAGCGGGTGTTGGGCCGGTCGGCGAACTGATTGACCGCGGCATAATGGTCAGAGTGAAGGTGGCTGAAGGCAACCAGCAGTTCCAGACTTGCAGGGTCCCGCCCGTTCCGTGCGCACCAGTCCTCGATACACTCGTCTACCACGCCGCGCAGGTCCCAGTCGTTGCGCAACTGGGTGAAACCTTCGTCGAGCAACAGGACGCGATCATTACCGAAATAGAGCGGCGTGAACGGCGCCTCGAAACTATAGGCCTTGTTCTGCCGCAGAATCGCGGTGTGCGCATTATACCAGTGGACCTGAACCGGCGGATCCGTGTTGTCCATCGCGGAAGTCGAACCGCAGATCCAGCGCTTGGGAAAGCCCCCCGGTGCGGGAACATTGCTTTTGAAATCTATTGGCGCCGGGCGCGTGGCGGCCATTGCCGAATTGCTGAATGTGGTGAGCGCATTACCGGCAACCGCAACCGTGGCGGCTGCGGCATTATATGATATGAAAGTGCGACGATCCATGAAAGTCCTCTCTGATTTTAAAACGGCCGGGGCGGATTGATCTGGGGCACGTCTTCAGGCCAGACCGGCGTCCGCTGGTCGGGGCTGACTCCGTTGAAAAGCACGAAATCCGGCCGGATGAGCAACATGTCCTTGCCCTGGATTTCGCGCGCATATTGCAGCGCTTCATTGATCACTTCCGGCTCCAGCTGCAATATCCGTTCGTAAGGCTTGTAGTTTGCGAAACGCGGATAATATCTGCCGGGCACGAACATCATCTCGACATGCCCGCCAAGGATCCATTTGGGCGAACGGGCCGCCGCGAATGTCTTGAGCCGTTCGAGCGATGTTACGAAATCGCGGTCATTGCTGATATTGATCTTGCCGGGATATAGCAGATCGCCGGTGAACAAAATCTGGCAATAGGGATCGTAAAATGAGACGCCGTCCTTATGGGTGCCGGGAGTCGGGATAACCTCGATCACCCGGTCCCCGAGATCAATGGTGCCGGTACCCGAAGGCCAGCTGCTGCGAAATCCATAATGTTGTTTCATCACATCGAACGGCGTGGGCACGATGGTCGTGTCCGCTCGCCCGGCAAATTGCACCAGCCCCTGGTTCTGGGCAATGTCTTCGCCCGATGTCAGCGCGATGGTCAGAGGCACCCTGCTTCGTCCTCTTGCCTGTCCCCAGCGGGTGATGATGGCATCCACTGTTTCTCGCAGCGGGTAATGTTTCGCGTTGGCAGTTGCGCCGCTGTCGATCAGCAGGGCGCCTTTGTTGCCAAACAGAAGATACGTGAAGGGCGCTTCCCAATGCACGCAGACATTTTGTCGCAGGACGAAACTGTCCTCATTATATTGCACCACCTGTACGCGTGGATCGCGGTTCTTCGCCGCCACGTTGGAGCCGTAGGTCCAGCGAAAGGCCAGCCTTCCCGGAGCCGGCCCGTCGCTCTTGTAATTATGGGTTACTGGTTCTGCTGGGTGGAGTGGCACCGCTGAATCGGTGTTGCGGACGCCGGGAGTATTATAGGCCAAATCGGGATCACCGTTGCCGGAAGCGGTGGGATTGAGAGTTGGTGTTGACGTTTGCGGCATCGAATACTCCTGACTAAGGTTCCAGTGCGGCGTTAACCGACTGCTTTCGATGCATACTCCCCCGAGACGCCGCGTTTCACCCGATTTCCAGATGATTCGGCATGCGTATTCAAGAAACATACGGATATTACTAAATATATCAACAGTAATAAATATAGATGGACAACGAGTCGTTTTCCCGCAATGCTGCAACTGCGAAAGGAAATCGAATCATGATTAAAGGGATACGCCGCGCAGGGGCATTGGCAATGCTGGCATGTGCATTCATTATAACGTCGTGCTCGCCCACGGCCGAGGAAGCAGCCGCGCCACGCACTGAATTTAATATCGGCTGGTCTATCTACGCAGGCTGGATGCCTTGGCCATATGCCGAACAAGCCGGCATTGTTAAGAAATGGGAAGATAAATACGGCATCAAGATCAATATCGTTCAGGTCAACGACTATGTCGAATCCGTGAACCAGTATACCGCTGGTCAACTTGACGGCGTTACCGTTGCCAATATGGATGCGCTCACCATCCCCGCTGCCGGCGGCAAGGACACCAGCGCAATCATTGTTGGCGACTATTCGAACGGCAATGATGGCGTACTTCTAAAAGGTACCAAGGATCTTCACGCGATCAAAGGTCGGAAAATCAACCTCGTTGAACTTTCGGTTTCTCACTATCTGTTGGCGCGCGCGCTTGACGCCGTCGGCCTCTCGATGACCGATGTCAGCACCGTCAATACTTCTGACGCGGATATAGCTGGCGCCTTCTTGTCGAAGGATGTGACGGCCGCGGTCGCCTGGAACCCACAGCTGTCGACGATGAAGCAGGCGCCGGGCGCAGAGCTGGTGTTCAGTTCGGCCAATATTCCCGGCGAGATTCTCGACCTGTTGGTCGTCGATACCGCAACGCTTAAAGCCAACCCGAATCTTGGCAAGGCGCTCGCCGGAATCTGGTACGAAACGACCGCATTGATGCAAAAGCAGGACGAAGAAGGCAAGGCGGCGCGAGCGGCAATGGCTGCACTCGCCGGCACAACGCCGGAAATGTTCGACGGTCAGCTTGCAACCACCTTCCTCTATGCGGATCCGAAGTCTGCCGTTGCGGCAACATCGGACAAATCACTGATCGAAACCATGACCCGCGTGCGCGACTTCAGCTTCTCTCAGGGACTGTTCGGTCAGGGCGCGAAGTCGGCCGATGCTGTGGGTATGGCATTCCCGGGTGGTAAAACGCTGGGGGACGAGAATAATATCACCTTGCGCTTCGACGAGGAATATATGCAAATGGCGGTTGATGGGGCGCTATAGTCTGCTGATACTTGCAAACAGAGAGATCGGGATAGGAGTATCATGCGCTGGGTGAATCGTCGCATAAGTCGGAGTAACAATCTGCTACTGGGCTCCATTCCGATCCTGTTGCTGGTATTGATCTACCTGGTTGCGGCGGCCGACCGCCACTCGATCAATCCCAGCGACAAGCTGCTCCCTCTGCCTGGCGCCATGGTTCAGGCGATGTGGGGGCTGCTGTTCGAACCCGACCAGCTCACGGGTCGGTTACTCTTCTGGGCGGACACGCTCGCCAGTCTCCAGCGTCTCGGACTCGGACTCGGTATTTCTACCCTGTCGGCGCTACTCGTGGGGATATTGCTCGGTATCCTCCCGCCGGTACGTGCCACCTTCGGCATGCTGGTGACAGGTATCGCGGTCATCCCGCCAATTGCCTTGCTGCCGATATTGTTCATCGCCTTCGGTCTTGGAGAGGCGTCCAAAGTGGCGCTGATCGTCATCGGTATTGCGCCGTTCATGATCCGCGATATCGCTGCCCATATTGGGGGGCTACCACGAGAACAGATTGTCAAGGCGCAGACTCTGGGCGCAAGCACCTGGCAGCTGATATTGCGGGTAGCGCTGCCGCAGGCCATGCCACGGCTGATCCAGGCAGTGCGCCTGTCACTCGGGCCGGCCTGGGTATTCCTTATCTCTGCCGAGGCGATCGCGTCCGATATTGGTCTCGGATATCGCGTCTTTCTCGTCCGTCGCTATCTCGCAATGGATGTAATTCTCCCTTATGTGGCGTGGATTGCGTTGATCGCAGTAGCGATGGACTTTCTTCTCGCCCGCTCCAGTCGCAGCCTGTTTCCATGGGCACATGGAACAGGCCGATGAGTACCGTACTCAGCTTGCGAAACCTGTGGGTCGAATATGGCGACAAGGTGGTTCTCGAGCGTATCAATCTCGAGATTGAAGAAGGCTCTTTTGTTTCGATCATCGGACCTTCAGGGGCAGGCAAGAGCAGCCTGCTTCGGGTAATCTTGGGACAGGAAGCACCGACCTCCGGGACCATCTTGCTCGACGATATACCGCTGAATCCCGAATGCGGGCCTGACCGTGGCGTCGTGTTCCAACGCTATTCCGTATTTTCTCATCTGACGGTCCTCGGCAATGTATTGTTCGGCCTCGAATGTGCCCAGGCGCCGTTAACGGCACGGCTATTCGGAGCGCGGCGTCGCGTAGCGGTTGCGGAAGCCGAAGAGATGCTGGCGGCGGTTGGCCTAAGCGACAGTCTGCACCTCTACCCGGCGCAAATGTCCGGCGGCATGCAACAGCGTCTGGCGATCGCGCAGGCGCTCATAAAACGGCCACGTATCCTGCTACTCGACGAACCTTTCGGCGCGCTTGATCCCGGCATCCGGTCGGATATGCACGCGTTGATAACGCGGTTGTGGAGCGAATATTCCCTGACTATAATTATGGTTACCCATGATATCCGCGAAGCGTTCTCGCTTGGAACCAGAGTCCTGGCCCTGGACAAATTGCGCCAGGATCCGCACGCCCCGCACCGCTATGGTGCGTCCGTGGCCTACGATATTCCGATCGAGAAAAAGAACGTGCTACCGGAAGATATGGGCATCGATGTTGTGGGCAATAGCAGCGTCGAATTTGTCAGCAGTATTACTGTTGACACAACTAATAATAACTGAGAGGAGAAAATCATGATATCGGAACCCACAAAACTAGCCCGGCTCAGTATGAGCCTGCCTGCAGAATTATTGCTCCATCTCGACAATATGGTCGAAGAGCGCGGTCTGCCGTCACGGTCGCAGCTGATGTCGGAGCTGATTCGTCATGCGCTGGCTGAACATGAGGCGCTGACCCGGCCCGAAGAGATGCTCGCCGGTACTATTACGCTGGTTTATAGTGGAGACCACGCAGGCGTGCGCCAACAGCTCGCGACGACCCAGCTACATTATCTGAAAGAAGTCATCTCCTCGCAACATGTTTTCCTCGAGGATGACCAGTCGCTCGAGGTGTTGCTGGTACAGGGTCCAGCGGTGCGGCTCGAGGGACTTTGCGATTCCTTGCGGCGCATTCGTGGCGTGCATCAGTTACGGCTTGTCACGACCACAGCCTTGCTGCCGCCGCTTCACGAACAGGACGAGGCAACTGAAAAGAGCAAAAAGACCAGGAGCGCCGCAGCATGACCAAGCCACTGGCGGATCCTATGGCGGCGCGTGATCATGCGCGTGCGATGGCCGGCAGGAAGGTCGACACCATGCCGGTCTTGCCTCCGGTCGCCGACGATCTGCCCGCCGATGTGGCTGCCGACGATTTGCTGTGGGAAGAAACGATAGCCGCTGGCGGCTATACCACCCGCACGCTGGCGCAAGGTTCGCGCCTGCGCCTCATCGACCTTGAGGGTGACGCCTGCGCCTCAGTCCTGATTTTCAATGCAGAAATGCCATCTGAACGACTCAATATCGCGGACACGGTGAAGGTGCAGTGGAATGCCTATCTCGGTGCCGGCAAATTACTGCTCTCCGATATGGGCCGGGTCATGATGAGTATATTGAAGGACGAGGCGGGTACCCATGACGCATTTTGCGGCACGTCTAACGCCGCGACCAACAAAGCCAAATATGGAGAAGGTCACAATAGCAGTGCCTTTCCCAACGGCCGTGACCGCTTTTTGCTGGGCTCTGCCAAACACGGTTTACAAAGACGTGACGTACATTCGTGCGTCAATTTTTTCAAAGGAACGAAGATCGAAGCCGACGGGACTATTACACCCCTGGTCGGTCCTTTTGATGCCGGGCGGGAACTGGTCCTGCGCGCCGAGATGGATGTGATTGTCGTTATCGCCAATTGCCCGCACGTTCTAGATCCGCGCGAGAAATGGACGGTCACCCCGTTACGTATTTCAGCATGGCGCGGGGCCGTGACGTCCGAAGACGACGATATTCGTATTGCTACGCCAGAGGGCTTGCGTGCCTTTCAAAATGTTGAAGATTATTTCCGTCGCTAGGAAGGGATCGAGCCTCCAAAATGACAACTCCCCTACAAACTCCCGAATTGTCCGGTACTGTCGTTCATGATGAAATCGTGCCCGCCCGGGCCCCGTGGCTTCATCATCTCGCTGCCGGTCAAACGCTGCATATTGTCGATCTGGAAGGCAACCAGGCGGTCGACTTTCTGCTCTATTCGACGGCTGACGATGCCGAACGCTACAGCGCGCAAGATACCGTGGCTGCGCAGGCCAATCTGTTCCTCCGCACTGGTACCGTTCTGCGATCGAACGAGGGGCGGGCGATGATGACCATCCTCGCCACGTCGGTTGATTATCATGACACGATCGGCGGTGCCTGCTCCTGCGAGTCGAATACGCTGCGTTATGGCCACCACACCAAGAACCAGCATGCCTGTGTCGAGAATTTCCTCGAAGCCAATCTGACCGAAGGTCGCGGCAAGCGCGATATTGTTCCCAATATCAACTTCTTTATGAACGTGCCGGTCGAGGAAGACGGTGCGCTCGGGATCGTCGACGGGATTTCGGCCCCGGGTCTCACGGTCGACCTGCGGGCTGAAATGGACGTCACCGTGGTAGTGTCAAACTGCCCGCAGATCAACAATCCGTGCAACGGGTTCGATCCAACCCCCGTACGGATGATCGTTACCGCATGAGCGTTGATACGGTCCTCATTGCAAATCGCGGCGCAATCGCCACTCGAATTATCCGAACCATACGCAGCATGGGGATGCGGTCGGTTGCAGTCTATTCTGAAGCCGATGCCGATTCCCTGCACGTGTCACAGGCGGATGTGGCTGTGTGTATCGGTCCCGCGCCGGCAACGGAGAGCTATCTCGATATTGCCGCGATTATAAATGC
>JBALUX010000013.1:0-11754 GCA_036963725.1 Parasphingorhabdus sp.
CTCAGGACCTTGCGGCGGGTGTCGAGCGCCAGCAAGCTGACATAGCCGCTCGCGGTCGCGGCGCTGACCGATAGCAATGCAGCTTCCTCGCTCGCCTCGCTCGCTGCGACACCCGCTTGCGCCGCATCGATATTCGCCCGGTTCTTGCCGAAAAGATCCACTTCATAGGACGCGCGGAAGGCCGGTTCTGCGACGAGTGAATTCTGCCCTTGGCCAAAGGGTGACACTTCGCGCCGCGCGCCACCTGCCACCCCGGCTTCGATGGTGGGCAATAGCAGCGAGCGGGACACGGCTTCCGTCGCCCGGGCTTCCTCCACCCTTGCAGCGGCCAGTAGAATGTCGGGATTATTCTTGCGCGCCTTCTCGACCAACGCGACCATCCGGGCATCGCCAAACCTCTGCCACCAGCTGTGCTCGAGCTTTTCTGTGGCCGGAAGGACGGTCCGCCATTCGAGTGAAGGTTGCACGGCAGCCGACGCGGGCAGGGGGCGCAGCGTCGGCGCACAGCCGCCGAGCGCGAGTGCACCAGCCAGCGTGGCTGCAGCCAGAACGAGACGAGATGACAGGATCATCGGGTCACTTCCCTTTTTGCGTATGCACTGTGGCGATAACCGACATGCCCGGCCCCAGTCGCTTGACCAGATCCTGATCAGGATCGAACTTTATCCGCACTGCGATACGCTGGGGGACCTTGACGAAATTGCCGGCACCGGTGTCCGGCTTGACCAGGCTGAACTCGCTGCCCGCGGCGGGCGCGATGCTTTGCACCGTGCCGGTCAGTTCCTCTCCGCCGAGCGCATCGACCGTCAATGTGGCCCGCTGGCCGACAGCCATTTTGGCGGTCTGGGTCTCCTTGAAATTGGCGGTGACCCAAAGATCGTCGGGGACGAGATACATCAACTGGGTGCCCCCGGTTACCAACTGGCCCAGGCGGGCCGAAATTTCGCTCAACCTGCCGTCGCGGGGTGCCCGGATATTGGTACGCGACAGTTCGATTTCTGCCAGCTCGACCGAGGCAGCAGCGCCCTGCACCTGCGCCTCGAGCGCACCGCGTCCCACCTGAACCGAGCGCACCTGTTCGGCCGCAATAGCGCGCTGCGCCTTCGCCTGCAGTACGCCCGCTTCTGCCTGTTTCAGCGCTGCTCGCGCCTGATCCCTTTCGCGGAGCGACACTGATCCTTCACCAACCAGTTCTTCGATCCGCCGCATATCGGCCTGTGCTTTCTGCAGACCCGCCTGGGCCGCGGCAACAGAGGCATCTTGCAGACGCATCTGTGCTTGACCCGAGCGCAGGCTCTGCTGGCTATTGGCAAGATTCGCGGACTGGGCTGCGGTATTCGCTCGCCCCTGTTGCAGTCGCTGGCGATAGGGAGCCGGGTCGATCCGGGCGAGCAATTGCCCTTTCTTCACGCGCTGGAAATCCTTCACCGGCACTTCGGTCAGATAGCCGGAGACCTGCGGACTGATCACAGTGGTCATGCCGCGGACATAGGCGTTATTGGTCGTTTGATTGCCGCTGTTGAACGGGGTCAGTCCCCAGGCAAAAAGCGCTATCAACACGCCGGCGAATATAACGAATATGCCCATCACAAGTTTTTTGCGGGAGACGTTGGGTTTCCAGCCACCCTCTTGTTCGGGAGCATCCTCGGGCGCGTTGTCCGCAGTGGAACTATTTTCCATTTTCGGATCCCCGGCGCCAGGCTGGTCGTTATTTTCCGGCTGATTCATCGCTTGCTCCTGGCGGTCATATTCTCGAGAAAGACCAGTTCCTTGCTCAGTGGATTGCGTCCCCGGACGCGATTTATCACCCAGGGTACTAGCACCACCACGAAGGCGATGGAAGCAAGTGACCCGATCAGGAAAAAGACATCGTTAAACGCCAACACTGCGGCTTCGCGGCCGACTTCCTGAGAAATGCGCGCCGCTGCCGCCTGTTGTTGTAGCACCGGATCGGAAATAGTCGCCGCAAAATCCGTCGAAATCTGCCCGATCTCGCTGGCAAGCTGCTGGTTGGTCGCAGTAAGCGTGGCTCCTGCGTCGATCAGATGAGTCTTGAGCCGGATCGTATGAAAAGCGGAGAGCGCCGATACGCCGGCCAGGCCGCCAAGCGTCTGGGAGAGCGAAAAGACCGCGATAAAGCTGATCACATAGGCCGGGCCCGCCGCAAGGGCGCGCAACATGCCTTCCATCATCACCGGACCCATGGCAAAAACCGCAGCGAAACCGATCGCAGCCTGGGTCCAGTACAGATCGCTGGGACGGGACATGATACCGGTGCGCGTATCCGCGAAGGCGGCGATCGCGATGACCAAGATGGCGAACAGGATTGGCCGGGTCAGGTCCTTAGGGTCCAGGCGTACGAGCGACAGGATACTGCCGGCAACGGTCGCCCCGGCCAGCACAAAATAATAGCCGGTCAATTGCTCATTGCCATAGCCGAGCGCCGAAAAAAGACCGCTCGCGCCAAAGCTTTGCTCGGCGACGAGGACCCGCACTCCCGCACCGGTGATCGCGAGGGACAGGATCGCCCGGCTCGAAAGCCAGCTCGTGTTGAGCATTGGGCTTCTCCGGTTCATCTCGATCAGCAGACAGCCGCCCAGACATAGGATAGCGAGCGCCAGTGCCCAACCCAGCCAACTGGCATCCCACCATTGAATGCGACCCTGAATCAGGAAGGCCAGCAATGCCGCTACGCCGACCAGGAACAATGTGATGCTGGGAAAATCAAGCTTCTCGAATGTCTGCTTTCGGAAACCAATGGGAAGGCGCAACAGATATACCGCGCCAAGCGAAATTATCGACAGCCCGAATTGCAGCTGGAACGCGCGGCTGATATTGCCGTCGACCAGCAGATAGGGAGATATCGCGCGCGCTAGCGGGAAGGCGGTCTGGACAAGTCCGATACCGAGGATTAGTGCGCCGATCCGGGCCGATGCCGGTAGTCCCTGCATCAGATAATAGATTGAAAGCGCCGACAGGCCGCTGGCTGCGATCCCGGCCATCGCTCTTGCGCCAATTTCGGGATAATAGCCGAGTTCAAGCACTTGGACAAAATTGGCCGCGACCAAACCGATCATCGCATATTTGACAAACGGCTGGATGCCGAATTCCTGCCGGACGCGGAACAGCAACATGCTCATGCAGGCATAGGTCGAGTAAAAAGCAACGCTGATCCACCCGGCCTGGACCGGGGTCAGCGCCATTTCGCCTTGAAGCGCGGCGGTGTTGGCCAGCAGGAACCCGTTCTGGGCTCCCCCGACGAGTCCCAAGAAAAGACCTATGACCAGATAGGCCAGTTTGCGGCGTGCGGGATGGTCCGGGTTGGCCGGCGACCCGGGCAAGATCGGCAATTCGTGCTGCTTGAACTTATAGCCTGCACTATCGTCGGTCAGGCCCGGGTTGTCAGACACTGGCCTAGACAGACTGCATCAGCAGTGCCTTGCCGGTCCATTCACTGTCGTCCACCGCATTTGCCAGCACAGCGGCGACATCGCCGCGCGCCGCTTTGCCTTTTGGATCGACATCGTCGCCAAACAGCATGTTGCGGTTGCCGTCATCGTCGGTCAGGCTGACGGGGCGAACAATGGCATAGCTCAGGCCGGAGGCTTTCAGATGCTCGTCTGCCTCGTGCTTGGCTTGCAGATAATGGGCAAGATCGCTCTCGGGATCCGGATCATCCGCGCCAGCGCTGCTGAGCATGACAAAACGCGACACACCCGCCTCTGCGGCCAGGTCTACAAGCCGTTTGGCTCCATCGCGGTCGACCTTGTCGGTCATATCAGGGCCGGTGGAACCGCCGGAGCCGGCAGCAAAAATCACCGCATCACAACCATCGCAGACGCCGCTTTGCAGGTCGGTCAGGTCGCCCTGGCGTTGCTTTACGTCCGCAGGCAGTGAGCTGGTGTCCGAGGATTCGCGGACCAGCGCGATTGGGGAATGGCCTTTGGCTTGCAATTGTTCGACAAGCCGCAGCCCGGTGTTGCCGGTCGCGCCGGCGATAAGAATATTCATAAGTCGCTCCGTTTATTTCGGTTTAAAGCAGGTCCAGTAGCTTGCGCGCGGCTTCTGCCGACGATGCCGGGTTCTGGCCGGTCACTAGCTTGCCATCGACGACAACGAAAGAGGCCCAGTCGTCGCCCTTGCGATAGTCTCCGCCATTTTCCTTCAGCATGTCCTCGACCAGAAATGGCACGACATCGGTCAGGCCCACGCCTTCTTCTTCGGTATTGGTAAAGCCGGTGACTTTCTTTCCGGAGACCAGCGGCTTGCCGTCTGCATTTTTCGTATGTTTGAAAATCGCCGGTGCATGGCAGACCGCACCGAACGGACGGTCGCTTTCGGCAAATGCCTCGATCAGCGCCTTGCTGTCTTCATCTTCCGCCAGGTCCCACAGCGGTCCGTGACCGCCGGGATAGAATAGTGCGTCAAATCCTTCAGCAGAAACAGCAGACAATACCGCTGTATTGGCAAGTTCTTCCTGCGCGGTTTCGTCCGATTTGAACCGTTTTGTGTCGTCGGTCTGGGCGTCGTCTGTGTCGCTGGACGGATCGAGCGGCGGCTGGCCACCCTTGGGAGAGGCCAGTGTGACATCGGCGCCGGCATCCTTGAACACATAATATGGCGCGGCAAATTCCTCGAGCCAGAAGCCGGTCTTTTTACCGGTGTCGCCAAGCTGATCGTGCGATGTGAGAACCATTAGGATTTTCATGATTTTTGCCTTATTTTTTGTTTTGATTGCTCTTCTCGCAGACAACGCACTTCTCGCGGTTAAGTTGCGCGGCCGGGAGTCTGTTGATCATTCCGAGGTTCCGGGCCGCGCATCATATCGAACCTGTCTATTACGAATAGGCGCCGTCGGAATAGGTCAGTTCATAGCTGTGGCTGTAAATTTCGAACACGATACCGAACGGGTCCTCGACATAGCACATGCGATAGGGCTTCTCTCCGGGAAAATATTCGCGAACCGGCATCCGTTGTTTTCCTCCGGCGGCGACAATCTTCTCGATCAGTCCCTCGACGTCCGGATCCTGAATGCAAAAATGGAAGGTTCCGTGGCGCTTGTGGTCCAGATTATTATCGGGCGCATGATTTTCCGGAAACTCGAATATCTCGATACCGACGCGATCGGCGGTGGCGAGGTGGGCAATGCGCAGGCTACCCCATCCGGCACCGAAAACATCGGTGCACATCACGCCGACTGCACTGTCGTCTTCGGTGACATCGGTCGGTTGCATTATCGTGTAGAGACCGAGTACCTCGGTGTAGAATTTGACTGCGGCATCAAGGTCAGGGACGGATAGACCAATATGGGAAAAAGCGCGAGGTGTAGGCAGCATGGTGGGGTTCCTTTCATTCTCTGTGGTGATGAAAATAGGTCGATCATTCCATTATGTAAAATAATGATTTCAATATTTAATCATAACATATAGTAATCAATGATGTTGAATTCTCAATGGCTGGAAAGCTTTGTCGTACTTTGTGAAACCGGTCATTTTACCAAGGCCGCGAGCCTGTTGAATATGACTCAGCCGGGCGTTTCGCAGCATCTGCGGAAGCTTGAGGCGCAAGTCGGTCAACCGCTGATCTCGCGCCAGGGCAAGAGCTTCAGCCTCACGCCGGCAGGCGAAGCTGTTCTCGCAGTCGGCCGGACAAGGCGCGCCGAGGAACAGGCGCTGCAAGAGGCGATCCTGCGCGATGATCCGGCGGTCGGGGAGGTGAACATCGCTTGCTCCGGCAGTTTCGCGATGCTGTTATATCCTCACATCCTGTCGGCGATGCAGACCTCCCCATGCCTGACCATCAGTCTTGAGGCGGCTCCGCAAGACAAAGTTCTGACCGGTGTGCTGGAGGGGCGCTTTGATCTTGGAGTTGCCGATCATGATCCGCGCCACCCGCGGCTTGATGCAGTCCATTTGGGACAGGAGGAGCTGTGCCTCGTGGTTCCTGCGGGATCGATGACGCCGCCGGTCAGCTTCCGGATGCTGGAAGATCTCGGCTTCATCGCGCATCCTGACGGATTTTCCTATGCCGATGATCTGTTCTCGATGAATTTTCCGGAGGAGTTCCGCGGCTCGGATCGTCTGCACATCCGTAGCTTTGTAAACCAGATCAGCCAGATTCCTTCACCGGTGGCGCATGGTATCGGATATACTTTGCTGCCACGCAGCGGCGTCGACAGCTATGCTGACAAAGACAAGCTTAGCGTCGCTCCGCTCCGCCACGGGCTGCATCACGATCTATGGATGATTTCTCGACGAAGCCGTATCCTGCCCGCGCGGGTTGTGCGTATCGCAGAACTGATTCAATCGGTTTCCGAAAGTCTGGGCACGGAATAAGCGGCTGCGGGCAGATCGGCATATTGGCGCTTCTTGTTCATTTCGATTTTTAGATGGTCGGCGATGGCTTGGTTGCCCTCCCGATTCACATGACAGCAATGGTCAAGATAATAGTCGCGATCAAAAATTTCGGTCATATCCGCGAAGCAAGCAAGGTTTTCGGCACGCGCCAATTTCTGGACGAGCGGGTAGACGCTGACCACCGAGCTTTTTCGTCGTTCGTTAGAATAAGTCGGTACAAAGACTGTTGCGGTATAGGGGTTGGGTTGCAGGGCGCAGACAAATTTAATTTTGCGAGCGTGTAAAATATCTTCCGCAGCACTCCAATTTTTCACCAGAAAGTGCGCGACTGCCTCAGCGGTCTCAGGATCTGTGCAGTTGGTTGCGACGTTGGGGCGCTGTTTTTCAATTGAAATATCATTCCGATAAAGAAGCCTATTTAGCACGGTGTAAGTGTGGGTCTGACGGAATAAGGCCGTGGCATTGCTCATAAAGTCATATTCGCCCACATCTTCCATCAGGCTCTTGATCTGGCTTTCGCGGGAATGTCCGTCCGGCGAGTTGTTGGAGCGGCAATTCTGCATCGCATCGTTCACGCCATCGTAAAATATGACGGTATCACCTTCGGAAATATTCTCCAGATTATCGATCAAACGGTTCAAACTCTGGCGGGAATTATAGCCTTTGTCGCCATAGTTGATTGTATTCTGAGAAATCTTTGGTGCGAGCAGCGCGGCAATAGTGCCACTATCGGCTACGCCGGTGCCCCACATGGTTGAGCCGCCAAATAAATGAGTTGTAGGTTGGCCGGGAAAGGCGGTTTCAAATCCCGTAACCCGATGCCTTTGAGAATTGATATTGATCGTTTCTCCCCTTGCAGGCGTGGCTTGCCAGCCAATGAAGGCTTTATATTCATATTTCTGCAGTTGTTTCTGTTCCGCGTAGACTTTTTGCTGTTCCGACCCATGGTTTTCCTTGCCTGTTGAGCCGCGCCCGGAAGCCTCCTCTTCTTCGTTCTTAACCACTCCGTATGATTGGATCGCCAAATAGGACACTCCCTCAATCAGCAGTAAAAGCAATAGCGTGACCAGCACGATGTCGGCGACATTTCGGAATTGTCTAGTCAAGGTCATACCTGTCCTTATTGTCGCTCATTAGCGCCTTGTTTTGTTGATCTTTGGTCAGAACAAGATTGCCGATTACCAGCATGTCCAGACCCGTGCCCATGAAACAGTAGAACGCATCTTCAGGAGTACAGACGATCGGTTCACCGCGCACATTGAAAGAGGTGTTAATCAGGACCGGACAGCCGGTCAAATTATGAAAAGCAGACAAAAGGGTGTGGAAATCCGGGTTGGATCTTGCATCTACGGTCTGGACGCGAGCGCTATAGTCAATATGGGTGACCGCCGGGATATCAGAGCGTTTTGCATATAGTCTTGCCAGGCCAGAGTCGCTCTTTCTTTTCGTCTCCGGTTTGTGCCGCCTCGCTTTCGTAACATCTGCGGTAAACAGCATATAGGGGCTTTCGCCGTCCAGATCGAAATAGTCCTGAGTCTGTCCGGCCAGCACACTGGGGGCAAAGGGACGAAAGGATTCGCGGAATTTGACTTTCAGATTGAGCTTTTTGTGCATCTCGGGACGGCGCGGGTCAGCCAATATACTGCGCGCGCCCAAAGCTCTCGGACCAAATTCCATACGCCCGTTCATCCAACCGATACATTGGCCCTCTGACAGCGCCTGTGCCGTGCGCGCATTGCGCTCTTCCGGCGACAGGGTTTCGAATTTCGCACCTATGGCTTGCAGCCGCGAGGCTGCATCTTGATCTTCGAAGGCGGGCCCAAGATAAGCGCCTGACATGCTGTCCTGTCCGAGCGTCACTGTGCGCGGATTCTGCAAATGCATATGATGACAGACCAGCGCGGCACCCAGTGCGCCGCCGGCGTCGCCCGCAGCAGGTTGCACCCAGATATTTTCAAACAGCCCCGCTTCGCGCAATTTGCCATTGGCTACACAGTTCAAAGCCACGCCCCCGGCGAGACAGAGGTTTTTTTGGCCTGTCTCACGAGCGATTTCGGCACAGATTTTGAGGACGATCTCTTCGGTCACCGACTGGATCGAGGCGGCAATGTCCATGTCGCGTTGGGTCGGGTCACTTTCCGCCTGGCTCGGCGACCCGCCAAACAGGGTATGGAAGTGCCGGTTGGTCATGGTCATCCCTGTGCAATATGAAAAATATTTCATATCCAGCCGGAAAGAGCCGTCGTCCTTGATGTCAACCAACGTGGATTTTATAAGCTCGGCAAATCTCGGCTCGCCATAAGGCGCGAGCCCCATTAATTTATACTCACCCGAATTGACCTTGAAACCCGCATAGCTGGTGAATGCGGAATAGAGTAAGCCCAGCGAATGGGGGAAGTGAATTTCCTTTTCGATCGAGATGGAAGCACCTCGCCCGATTGCGACCGAACTGGTGGCCCATTCGCCGACCCCGTCCATCGTCAAAATGGCGGCTTCTTCAAACGGGGAGGGGAAGAAAGCGCTGGCGGCGTGGCTCAGATGATGCTCCGAAAACAACAGCCTGTCCTGCCAGTATATTTCAGACGTCAGAGTCTCGGCCAAAGCTTCACATAGCATTTTCTTCTGGAACAATTTGTCTTTGACCCAGAGCGGCATGGAGGCTGCGAAGCTCTTAAATCCACGCGGTGCGAAGGCCAGATAGGTTTCGATAAGCCGCTCAAATTTCAGAAACGGTTTTTCATAGAAGGTGACATGATCAATCTGTGAAGGTGTGATTCCTGCCTCGCTGATGCAATATCGGATAGCATCTTGCGGGAAAGCGGCATCATGTTTGATGCGCGTAAAGCGCTCTTCCTGCGCTGCAGCTACAATCACCCCGTCTTTCAGCAGGCAGGCCGCGCTGTCGTGATAAAAAGCAGATATTCCCAGACAATACATGTGTCGCTAAAATAGCGTATAAATGAATGGCGCAATCACAGAGCCCTGGGCCAAATTCATCAGCCCGCCCAGAATGACCATCACCAATATGATAGGCACCAGCCACAGTTTTTTTCGTACCTTCAGAAACGTCCAAAGCTCTTTCAAAAAATCCATGTCCGGCCCTAAAACTGGTGCTTGAGCCCGTGCATATCCAGATCTTCCGGACTGCGCGGTTTCCAATAGGTTGAAGAAGAAGGCGAGCCCCTCAACGATAGTTCATCACGCCCGAATAGCCGTAAAACGAGCGCAAGGGGAATGAAAACCAACAGGAATATTAGACCCAGAACAATCGGGCTGACAATTTTACCGAGCCACAAGCCAAGGGTCATCCATGCCACGTTAAACGGTCGCAACGCTTTTGGGTATAGCCAGGCTAGACCGATCAAGAGCAGGGCTAGCGACGCGAAAATCCATGTTGCCGGGGTCAGGCTTTGTACCCGGTAAAAAATAATAATGGCAACGAGCGCAAATAGGCCAGAAAATATGGTTCCGAATTTTCGGTCCGAAGGCAATATTAGGTCCGACCGGTGTGCCTGAATGTTTGAATGAGAGTTCCTGTTTCGCATATATGCCGCCAAGATCGTAAGAATTGAAAGATTAGAGCTCGCCTGTCGCAATTTACACTGGCTCGAATCCAGAGGAGTAAGTCTAAGCTGTTCTCTCCTATCATGCGGCAACGCAGCCGTATAGCAAACCGGAAAACTGACTATCGCGATCAAAATCCGGTTTTGGAACCATTCTGCTCTCGCCTAAGCAGCTGTTACATTCTAAGCATGATCGATGGATGAAAACAGCGAGGCACTTCTAATATCTTTGAGCAGATATCTGCGTCCCGCCATGTCCTTACCATCTATGGGCGGTTCGGAATCGATCAGCGAAACGCTCGCAACATTCGCAGTCAGCCGCCATCGCGTCGGTCCGCTTTTGCATATAGCGACGCAAAGCTGCGCGGATATCACGGCGGAAAACAATGCCTCTTCGATATTGAAATCAGCATATCAGAAAAATGTATATGCCGGCCTGCGGCAAAAAGCTGCCGAAAAAAAAATATCGAACTTGCTGACAACCCATTCTGTCCCTTTCTCTTTTCTGAAAGGGCGCGGGCTGGCGGAACAGCTGCACGATGATTCAACCGCCCGGCAATCAAAAGATGTCGATATCCTCATCCCGACGGATAAAACTCGTCTAGCCATAGAGCTACTGAACCGGGAAGGATATATCTTCAAGACCAACACAGTAAGGCGCAGAGAAAAGCTTGAACCGGGGCGTCAGGATAGGGAACTCAAGCGCTTCAAGGACATTACCTTCGTTGATCCGGCCTATTCGGTGCCGATAGAATTGCATCATAGATTGTTCAAATTTGAACCAAAAACCCTGACAACTGATTTTAACGGATCCGTCCAGTTCAATGCGACGCCGTCGCTTTCAAACAGCTTCTACTGCCTTTATCTTGTCCTGCATGGCGCTCTTGCAATGTGGCCCAGATTGAAATGGGTGGTCGATTTGTCGGTTATGGCAAGACTTATGCCTGCGCATATTCGACTGGAAATGATGGACATCGCGACATCATACGGCTGTGACAAGGCGGTCGCCGCGAGCTTGCTGATGACCGAAGATGTCTTTCCTGACAGCCTGGACGATGAATGGCATCTGCTTCTGTATCCCTATCGAAAAGACAAGCCGGTGAAAAAGATGGCAGCCCTCTTCTATGAAACTCTGACGGCCGACGCCAATGGGAGACCTTCTTTGCCGTTGAAGAATTTCATACTCTCGGGCTCTGCTGATATCGTATTTTCAGGCAAAATGGGCTTGATTGATGTCATACTTGCGCGTGTTCTGAACTCTGTATTCGTTCGAATATGATAATGATTTTCGGTCGAAAGCAATTGGGTCGAGCAAGGCCACCTTTTCTCCGGAAACTTTAATCTGTTCGCCGGTTTTTGTTATTTTGATTCAGAAGATGGCCCATCTGCCACCGAGCCATTTTGCGCTCGAATGGAAATCGTCAGAGCGGGCAAGGTGCCAGACGCCTTTCGATTGATTAGTTCCGGACTTCTACTAAACGGTCATCATGCTGATTCTGACTTATCTGAAAATGATGTGGCAATTTTCACGGTCGCGCTCGCTGCTTTTTGCCGGACTTTTGATTTTGTCGAGCGTTACCCAAAGCATCGGGCTGGTGCTGCTGGTTCCACTTTTGGCAGCGCTGCAGAAATCCCAGACTGAAACGTCTGGTGTTGTCGGTATGATCGTCGATGCTCTGTCCTTCGTCGGCATTCCCATCACCCTCATCGGGCTGTTGAGCACATTCCTCGCTTTGAATATTGTTCGCGCACTTATAAGCTATAGCCAAACGATTGTTTCGGAACGTTTCCGACTGGAGTTGCTGGATGATCTTCGTACGAAAAGTTTCAATGCG
>JBALUX010000013.1:11764-41905 GCA_036963725.1 Parasphingorhabdus sp.
CGCTGGGAATGGCTGACAACCCAGAAAAAGTCCGACATGTCCAATTTGCTGGTAACCGAGATCGGTCGACTGGGAAGCGCCTTGATGTTTTCCGTTCGCTTCATCGTGTCGGCCTTTTCGATCGCAGCCTATATCATAGTCGCTTTCAGTCTCTCGTTTCCGCTCACGCTTGCTGCAATGGTTCTGGGCGGCGGCCTGTTCTTTGCCATGCGGCGACAGCATAAGCTTGCCCATGAACAGGGGAAGCTTTTGAGCATCGCGAACCGACAAGTGCAACAGACGGTTGAGGAAGGCCTGGCCGGGATCAAGCTGATCAAGATTCTCAGAAGCGAGAACCGCCAGAGTCAGCTGATGCTGGAAATACGCAGCCTCTTGCGCAAACGGTCACTGCAATTCACTCATCTGAATGCGGCGATGACCTTTATTTTCCAGATTCTGGTCGCTCTGTTCATGGTGACGCTCCTTTATATCGGGGTTACGTCATTCGATCTGACATTGCCCACCTTGCTTATTCTGGTCCTGATATTCTCGCGGCTTTCTCCGCAGATTCGCGAAGTTCAGGCGCAGATCAATAATATTCTTCACTCCGATTCCGTCTTGTCAAATTATACGGATTTGATGCGCGATGCCGGTGCCGCGCGGGAAGAAACGCTATCCGAGAATCTGGGCGACAAAATTGAGTTCAACAAGTCCATCAAATTGTCCGGCGTCTCATTCAGTTACAGGACTCGCGGTATACCTTCTCTCCGTGACATCGACATCGAGATCCCGAGCCGGCAAACCACCGCAATAATGGGGACATCGGGATCAGGGAAATCGACCTTGGCCGATCTGATCATGGGGCTGCTCACCCCAGACGCGGGCACCATCGAGATTGACGGCGTTTTGCTCGACGAGAAAAACCGGCTGAACTGGCGAAAATCCATCGCCTATATGCCGCAAGATGTTTTCCTGTTTCACGACACGATCCGCAATAATCTTCTGTGGGCCGACGATAATGCCACGGATGAGGAACTTGAAAAGGCGTTGAAATTTGCATCTGCGGATTTCGTTTTCAACCTGCCCGAACGGCTTGATACCGTTGTTGGCGATGCCGGACAACGCCTGTCGGGTGGAGAAAAACAGAGAATTGCCTTGGCGAGGGCTATGATCCAGAAGCCGGAACTCATCATTCTGGACGAGGCAACCAGCGCGCTCGATATCGAGAATGAGGCCCGAATCCGAGATACGATTGACAAGCTTCACGATGCCATCACTGTCATCGTGATCGGTCACCGGCTACCGACGCTGGAAAATTCCGATCAGCTGATCATATTGGAAGACGGGCGGGTCAAGGAAGCCGGGAAATGGGCGGATATCATGGACGCCAGCAGTTAAAGGCCCGGCGAATACTGCGTCATTGAAACTTGCTCCGAAAAGAACCTAACCCTTCCAAAGCACCCGATAGAGATCGAAACGCCGGTCTTTGAGATTCTGCACGGCACCCGATTGCCTACTGGTCAGCAGACTGGACATCGACAGGTCGGCAATAGCGATGGTCTCGGTATTGGGCGCGGTATCAGCCGCGACGCCGTCCCGGGCGAACGGGAAGTCGGATGGCGTCAATATCGCGCTCTCGGCATAGTGGATGTCCATATTTTCGACATTGGGCAGGTTGCCGACCACGCCCGACATTACGACATAGCACTGGTTTTCCACCGCCCGCGCCTGACAGCAATAGCGCACCCGCAAATAGCCGCGGCGCTCGTCGGTACAGAAAGGAACGAACAATATCATCGCGCCCTGATCGACCAGATGGCGCGCCATTTCCGGGAACTCGCTGTCATAGCAAATCATCACGCCAATTGGTCCGCAATCGGTCGGAATGGCTTCCGCGCCAAAGCCGCCCTTGATATTCCACCAGCGCACTTCGCTCGGCGTCGGGTGCAGCTTGTCCTGCGTGTAAATCGCTCCGTTGCGCAGGAAGACATAGGATATGTTGCGAATATCGCCATTTTCCATGCGTGTCGGGTGGGAGCCGCCGATGATGTTGATATGATAGGAGACCGCGAGCTTTTCCATCACTTCCTTGAACCGGTCGGTATATTCGGCGATTTTCTCGATCGCCTGCGCCGGGTCCAGTTTTTCGCCCTCCAGCGACAGCAATTGCAGCGTGAACAATTCCGGGAAAGTCACGAAGTCCGCACCATAATCGGCTGCAACATCGACAAAATATTCAACCTGTTCTTCAAATTCGGTCTGCGAGGCAATCTTGCGCATCTGGAACTGAACCGTCGCGACGCGCACCGACTGCGGCAGGCGGTCATGCGGGGATTGAGTTACAAGCTTCGCTTCGACCGCCAGCGGGTTTTCCCAGAACATATGCACTGCGTTACCGCCGGACGGCTTGTCGGTCGGCATATAGTCTTTCAAAATGCCTAGCGGGACAAAGCCCTGGTTGAGCTGAAAATTGATCACCGGGTCGCGGAATTGCTTGTCCAGAACCGCCGCCAGATAATCCGCTGGATCAGGGAATTTGCGCTTGCGCCGCTCATAACCGGGCAATCTGCCGCCAAAAATAATGCCTTTCAGCCCGAGATGCTGGCAGAGCTCGCGGCGGACCTTGTAGAAGCGAAGCCCGATACGCAGGCGCCGATAATCGGGATCGACACTGACTTCCATGCCATATAATATTTCACCTGCCGGATCATGCCGTGCGGCAAAGCCGCCGCCAGTGATTTCCGCCCAGCTATGCGCAGCGCGGGCGGTCTTCTCGGAGATCTGGAACGTCGCGCAATGGCCGACAATCTTGCCTTCATATTCCGCGACCAGCTGGCCATCGGCGAAATTATTGATCTGGCCACGGACTTCCTCGGCCGTATAGCCTTCTCCCTTGCCGTAAACCTTGCGGGACAAGGTAGAGATTTTTCTGGCATCTTCCAGTTCCGCCATGCGGATGATGAGCTTTGGTTTTTCTGCGGTCATCCGCGCCCATTAGCCGTCTTTTGAACGGTGGGAAACAATTGTTGCATATCTTGCGGGCAATAGTCAGTCCATCGATTGGCTTCAGAAGCCCTGTACGGATCCCCCGTCGACCTGGATCGACGTTCCCGTCATATAGCTGGCAGCTTCCGATCCGAGGAACACCGCCAGATTGGCAATCTCTTCCGGCTGGCCGATCCGCTGCATGGGGATTTGCGCGGCCATGGTGGCGGAAATCTCTTCGATGCTCTTGCCGGAGGCTGCGGATTGCTGCTCGAAAATCTGCGCGATGCGATCTGTCTGGGTAAATCCCGGGCACACCGTATTCACCAGTACATTGTCGGCCGCCACCTGATTGGCGAGCGTCTTGGCCCATCCCAGCACCGCCATCCGGATGCTGTTGGACAGGGTCAGGCCGGGAACCGGCTGCTTGACGCCGGTCGACGAAATATTGATGATCCGGCCCCATCTCTGGGTCCGCATATGCGGCAGTACAAGGCGGGTCGCGCGGATGACGGATTTAAGCGTCAGCTCGACGGCTTTGTCCCAGTCCTCGTCCGACAGGTCGACAAAAAGGCCGGGCGGCGGTCCGCCGGCATTGTTCACCAATATGTCGATGCCGCCGAATTTTTCGACCGCTGCAGCAACGACCCGTTCGATGTCCTCCGCTCTGGACACATCCCCGACCAGCGCCAGACATCCCGGCATCTGCGCAGCTGCAGCGTCGAGCGCATCCTGCGATCTTCCGCAAATCGTGACCTTCGCGCCGCATTTGTGAAACCCGACAGCGGTTGCCAGTCCGATGCCCTTGCTGCCGGCCGTAACCAGTACATTCTTGTTTTCGAGTTTCAGTTCCATGGCGGCAATGTGGCCAATCAAGGCGCAGAAGTATACTATCAATCGAGCTAAATGGCGCGTGATATTAGTGCATGAGTAAAGGAGATTCGACCATATCAAGCGTGTTTATTGAAGCAAGTGCATGCAGCATTTGCCAGAATTCACTTCCCATAAGTGTGAAGAGAATTCTGGCATAGCGACAGTTGCTTGGCTTTAAGCCAAACCTATTTAGTTACGCGATGGATATATCCCGACCGTTGCAACACACCAGCGGATCACCAGATAGGGCGACTGCTTTTCGACCAATTGATTGCCCCCGGCACCATTGGTGGTAACAGTGCCAACGTCCATATCCACATCAGGAGCGCCGGTATGGTATGTCGATGTACCTGCGGTTGTTGCCAAGCTATTGTCGTTGGGATTCGCTGTATCGCCCGGCGTCTGGCTGGCTCTCAATGCGCCGATATGGTTGTGGGACGGCAAATTATTGGCGGTGAGGGTGAAATGGGTGGCCCCGGAGCGTTGGCCCATGGCGTAATTCCCAATACCGGGGCCATCACCGAAACCGACCGGACGCCGTCCGCGGAGATCCGGCAAAGCAAATGTGGTGCGTCCGTCTCCTCCGTAATATGTCCCATAAAGCGAAAATAAAGCAGTATTCTGACTGATTGACAGCAAGGTGCCGTCCGCTCCCATCCAGCCTCTGGGACAAAAATTACCAGCAAAAGCCGATACTTGTCCAACATATTGGGTGCCAGCCTGCGCGTGGGCCGGTGCTGTCGACGCCAGCGAAACGCCGCCAACGGCCATAGCGATCGAGATCGTTTTACTTAATTTCATGAGGAATTTCCTTTCACTCGAAAAAACAATAAGGTCATCAAAACCTTCTGTATTAGTTGCGTGAAGGGAATACGCCTTGCATGGCAACGCACCAGCGCATCACCAGGTAGGGCGAGAGCTTGTTAACCGCAGTATTGGCTCCAGTATTACCAATAACAACGGTGCCGACATCCATGTTCACATTCGGAGCACCGGTATGGTATATCGTTGTACCTGTAGCTGTTGCCAAACTATTGTCTTTGGGATTGGCAGTATCGCCCGGCGACTGGCGGGCTCTCATTGTGCCGCTATGGTTATGGGTCGGCATGGTGCTGACCGTCAGCGTAAAGCTCGTCGAACCGCCTTTGGCACCCTGCGTGGGATAGGCTGGCAACCCTGGCCCTGCGCCCATGCTTATTGGCGCGCGACCGCGCAGATCAGGCAAGGCGAATGAGGTGCGACCGTCACCGCCATACATGGTGCCCAGCAATGAAAATAATGCGGAATATTGACTGATGGGAAGCAAAGCGCCGGAAGCATCTCCCCAACCGCGCGGGCAGAAATTACCGCCGAAAAGCATCATTTGGCCCAGAAACGGATCGGCTTGTGCATGAGCCGGCGCCGAAGTGGTAAATGTGGCTGCAATGGCGACCGCGCTTGTTGCTAATAGTTTCAATCTTTTCATGATTAACCCCTCTAATAGTCTGTTGACAACAATGCGACCCCACCGGTGTCGATATAGTATGTTGGAAGATTCTCCAAATATAGGAGATACATATTTACATGGATATAAGCATGTTTACATTAATATAGACGCATTGTTTACAGTGATTTATTGCATTAGGAGTTGTAAATGCATGTAACGCTGAGATAAATAATGCACTATGCTGCTCGCGGAAACTCAAGGATTTGGGCAGCCTGGTTGGTGTCATATTTATTCTGTAAAAGTGATGCTCGGCGACACGCGCCCTCGTTCTGAGCGCGCCGCCATCTGGCTTTATTAGCCTCCAGGGAAAGCGCTATGGGTAGCCGGTTGTTGTCGGTAGTTTTAGCGGGTCGCTGCTGTCAACCGACCGTTAAAGTCGGTAGCATCGTTGATAAAATTGCGGACTTCTGTCGCAAGATTTCCTTGTGCCAGACCTTGGTCAGCGACGATGATCCGCGTCATATAGGGGCGACCATCTTCCAATATCCCACTATTTACAAATAAATGACTGCGCTGAAACTGCGGCATCATATTATGCAAATCTACGTCCCGGCCTTCCAGACTCCAACTGGTCAAAAGCTGCAGTGCTTTGCACTGAGCAGGTTCCTGCTCATCACATTGGCGAAAATGGACGGTGAATTGCAGACCATTTGGTGCAAAGGCGGTTACGATATTTTCGCCCGAGGGCGTGACGGTAGCAAGATGGTTGCCGGTCACGGTCTTGAGCGTTGCATCGACCGTATCCGCATTAAAATGGGGAAGGATCTTCGATGAATCGATGGTTTGGTCCGGCAATGGCTGTGCGGCAAGCGGAGTCATATTGGCAATACCAAGTAGCAATATCGGTGAAATCAGGACTTTCCGCATGCAAATTTCCTATCTTCTATTCGAATTGATCGACTTCTTGATAACCGCTTCAAATTTGTAACTGGTTCAAGGCTGAACCTAGTCTGTTGATCTGATGAATGGAATAGGTCTGTCCAACTATTCCAAGTTGATGGTAAGCGAGCAACTATAAAAGGCTGCGATATGCCTTGGCTATTTTAGGAACAAGATGAGGTGAATTGGTGCTTTGTATCGCGCTGATCAATCAATTGCAGTGATTCCGGTCGATGCTGTTTGGCTCGACATCGCCCAGTTCTGCAGCGAAGTTTTCAAATTGTCGAACATTACCGGCTTGGCAATATGGCCTTGCATACCGGCTTGCAGGCAACGGGCGATATCTTCGGGATAGGCATTTGCCGTAATCGCCAATATCGGTAACTGTTCCTTCGGATAGCCCTTCTTCCGGATAGATTCCGTCGCTTCATAGCCGTCCATGACCGGCATTTGAACATCCATAAGCACCAGATCAAAAGGCGTATTCCCTTCCGCGGCGGCTTCCACCTTTGCAATGGCGTCCTCACCGTTGACCGCCAGCACCGGCTGATAACCGAGCTTCTTGATCATTTCGGCTATCAGGATCTGATTGATGTCATGGTCTTCGGCGATCAAAATCTTGCCGTTATTGGCTTGAGCCAAAGGTGTTTCGATCGGACTATTTATAGAGGGCATTGATTGTGTTCCTGTTGATTTTTCGGTCTTGGCCGAGGGGGCTGCGATTATTCCCGCCGGGAACTGGATGGAGAAGGTGGTGCCTTCCCCTTCGATGCTCTCGACTTCGATCGTTCCGCCCATGATCGAGGCCAGCTGTTTGGAGATCGTCAATCCCAGGCCGCTTCCACCGAACATTGTGGACGTCTGGGGAGAAGCTTGTTCAAACGGAGAAAATATGGCCGCAAGACGGTTGGATGGAATGCCGATTCCAGTATCCTTCACCATCACCTGCATCTGAATTGTCTCGGCACCGGCCAGGCTGGCGCTGGCGGAAACCGTGACCGAACCGCTGCTGGTGAATTTGACGGCGTTGCCGAGAATATTCAATACGATCTGACGCAAATGATTTGCGTCTGCCATTACCATTGCGGGTACATTATCCTCAACTTCCAGCTTGAGATCGAGCCGCTTCTGATCTGCGATCGGGGCCATCAGATACACACAACTCTGCAGCACATGTTGCGTAGACATGGGGGCAATATTGCTATTCTCCTGACCGGCCTCGACCTTGGATATATCAAGAATATCGTTGAGCAGCCGCATCATGGCTTTGCCGGAATCCAATATCATCTTGGCGTGGCTGGCCTGTTCCGGAGGGAGATCGGCGTCGAGCAGCAACTGGGTGAAACCCAATACTCCGTTCATTGGCGTGCGGATTTCGTGGCTCATATTGGCCAGAAAGCGCGTCTTGGCATCTGCCGCCTCTTCGGCGCCTACTCTCGCGGCAACCAGATTTTGTTCCATTTGCCTGCGTTCGGTTATGTCTCTGATGCTGCCGACAATACCGAGGAAGCTTCCATTCTTTCCAGCCAGTCTGGAAAAGCTCAACTCGACGGCAAGGATAGAGCCGTTTTCGTGAGAGATGGAGCCTTCAAATCGAGCGCGCTGGATTGCCCCGGATTGGACGGGATCGAGCTGCATTTTAAGAGCTTCAAAATCGTCGACAGCAAATATCTCGCTCATATCCCGTCCCAAACTGTCTTCGATCGACCGGCCCGTCAGCTTCTGCCAAGCGGGGTTCAGAAACAACCATTGCAGATCGCTATTTGTCCGAAAGAGAACCTCAGTCATATTTTCCAGCATGGAGTTGGAGACTTCGCGGTGGACGCTGAGCGAGCGCCGGATCGACGCCTTCTCGGTCAGCATGGCCGCAGTAGGCATCCCCACTGCAAAACAGCTCAGCAGAAAAAACTGCAGGATGAACAATTTTGCGGTCAGTGAAAGGTCGACCGAATAAAAGGGCCCGGTCTCGAAGGCCGCGCAAATAACCACGACGATAGCAATCAATACGATGGAAACCGACGTGCCGGGCGTGCCCAGTCGGAAGGCATTCAGCAGCACCAAAGGTGCCACGAGGAAGAAGACCGGAAAGCTGAGAAGCCAGAAAATTGTGGCTGCGGCTGCCAGGGTAAATGCCTGAATTGCCAGCCACTCCCAGCGGTTGGCGTTAAACAGCCAGACGCTTCGCCGACCACCTGGCCTGTCCGCAGGCTTGATCGCATCTATCGCTACCATGACCGCCGGACCGAGTAAAATCATACCAAGACCGTTGGTCGCGGTCCACTGAAGCCACGACATCAAAAATAATTGCAGGGTCCCAGCAGAAAATAGCAGTCCGGCTAGCAGCCCGGATGCCAGCGGAGCCACAAGTCCGCCAACGAGACAGAATTTTCCCAGGTCCCAAATCCTCTGCATATCCGGCTTGGCTGCGCCGAGCCGTTGCATGAGGAGCCAGATCAGAATCATCTCGAACTGGTTGATGGCGGCCAATGCTGTCCCACGGATCACCGTGTCTCCGGTCAGGAGATTTGCGGCAATATTCGCGAGAAACGCGCCAGCGAGATAATAAGGTACATGCCTTTTGGTTGACCGCAGAATGACGGCTACCAGAAAGGCGTTGGCCAACCAGACGACCGCAATCCTGCTTTCGTCCTGCGTGAGACTGACGCCACCCCAGGCAAGAAGCCCGAAAATTGCCGACACCAGAAGAGTGGCCGGTACGCAAGGAAAGCGCCTATGCCGGGCTATGCGGGCTGTCATAGGCCGCCGAAGCTAATTAGTTTGTTCATCTTAGCGTGAACGGAGCAAAGCCTGATTAACTAAGAAAAAACTGGTTCATGGGCTGGATTTCCGCTTTGGGAACCTTTCAAGTCTGGTTTCAAAACCGGGCGTTGGCATAAAAACATACCTGATTACCCGATCGGATTGGGCATTCACATCAGTGACAAATCGTTTCGGGTCATTTTGATCCGCTGCACGCTTTCGCCAAATCAAGGTGTGAATCGAAGATTCAAGGGCTGTCCCAACTTGCGAATTGCTTGTTGCCCACGAAACCGACTTCTTCAACGCCGGCTCGTTTGATCATAGCCACGAGTTGATCAAATCGTTCATACCGCGCCCGGGCATCGCTTTCGAAATGTAGTTGCGGCTTTGCCGGATCCTTCGCCATTATTTCCAGCCGGCCGCGCAAACGGTCGCTGTCCATCGGTATGCCGTTCCAGATCGCCGTGCCAGCCGCATTCAGAAACAGTTTGTTGACTATAGGAGTGCTGGTTCCCGGAGTCCCATTTGGCAGATCCACTGCGACTTTGTGGGTTACCGCCGGGATCGACAGCATCAGCATCACCAGAAGAACCAGCAATACATCTATCAGCGGCGTGATGTTGAGTTCCGCAAATGGCTTGTCCGCGTTGACGGCGGCGGCTTTTTGACGAAGAAAGTGCTTCCTGCTGCGCATTCTGTCTCTCCTGACTTATGATACGATATAACATATATCATAACATCGGCCGGATTACAAAAAGCCACTTGCCTTATTAGCCAAATCGGCCAAAACTGCGGCTTATGTCGGAAGAACTGGAAGCCATGGGAACCGTCATCGAAGGCAGCTTGATAGCCAAGGCGGTGGAAGATGAAAATACCGGCGCATCGGGGGGCAAGGGCGGAACATGCCTTAACTGCAACGCGCTGGTGACCAGCCATTATTGCGCGGATTGCGGCCAGCCTCTGCATGTCCACCGTTCGATCGGCGCCTTCTGGCACGATATCTTGCATGGCGTGCTGCATTTTGAGGGAAAATTCTGGCGGACATTGCCACTGCTGGTCTGGAAGCCGGGTGATCTGACGCGTCGCTATGTACAAGGCGAACGCGCCAAATTCATCTCTCCGATGGCTCTGTTCCTCTTTTCGGTATTCATGATGTTTGCGGTATTTTCCTTCATCGCAGACCCGTTTTCGACAGAGGGTGGTGCTAGCGAAGGCGTCGAATTCAACAGTGCGATAGGGGCAGAAACCCAAGAGCATGAAAAGCGTTTGCAGGACAAGATCAAGGAACTGGAAACGGCGACAGAGGAAGACAAGGCGGAAGTTCGGGAGCAAATTCTCGATATCAAGCGGGCCCGCAATATCATGGCAACCATGACGATGAGCGAAATTCCCTATCCGGAAGCCGGAATGGGTGAGAATGGCGCGGGGAGCGGAGAATTCGGAAGCGATGAGGCGCTGGTCTCAAACACGGAAAGCGCTGCGGGTGCAGGAAATATCAGTGGCGGCAACGGCAATCAGGTCGAGATTTGGGACGATTTCAAGGATAGTTCGATTGGCAAGATGCTGAAGGGCGGTCTCGAACGTGCTACCGAAAACCCCTCTCTGCTTCTCTACAAACTGAAAGCCAATGGCTATAAATTTGCCTGGCTCCTGATTCCGATTTCAATCCCTTTCGTGTGGCTGACACTGATCGGCCGACGTGGTCTTCACTTTTATGACCACGCGGTTTTCGCGACCTATTCCATCGCCTTCATGTCTCTGTTGTTTGTGACCTGCGCCATATTGGCTGCCATCGGAGCTCCCGCGTCCGTCTGGGGGACGTTGCTGATATTCTATCCGCCTTTCCACATCTATCGGCAACTCAGGCATGCGTACAAGATGTCCCGCCCCGAAGCTCTGTTACGGGTGTCGTTCCTGCTTATCTTCACTGTCATCAGCCTGTCTCTATTCTTCGCTATTTTGCTCGCACTAGGCATTTTGGGATAAAATCATGACCATGAATATCGATCGCCGCCAGTTGATGGCGCTGGGAACTTTTGGCCTGGGGGCGCTCAGCGTGCCGGCCTCGGCATCGCTGATGGGCGGAAAAGGATTCACCCATGGCGTCGCCAGCGGTGAACCGGGACAGGATTCCGTGCTGCTCTGGACGCGCTATGTCGGCAGCGGGGACGCCAGTCTGACCGCGGAGATATCCGACAATGCCGACTTCGCCGGCGCAAAAATGGTCGGCCAAGTGCAGGCAAAAGCCGAACGGGACTTTACCGCCAAGCTCACGGTGCAGGGGCTGGCCCCCGACAAATGGTATTTCTTCCGCTTCGTCGGGCCGGACGGCTCCAAATCGGTCACGGGTCGCACGCGGACCTTGCCGCAGGGACCGGTCAAGAATTTCAATATCGGCGTTGTCGGATGTTCCAACATGCCGTTCGGCTATTTCAATGCCTATGCCCATGCCGCGCAAAATAAAGATCTCGATCTGATCATTCACACCGGCGATTATCTCTACGAATATCCGGTTGGAACTTATCCTTCCAAAGAAGAGGCACTCGCCGGCCGGAAAATCGATCCCGCCCACGAGATGGTCCAGCTCGCCGATTACCGGCTCCGCTATGCTGCCTATCGCAGCGATCCCGACCTGCAGCGCATCCATCAGGTATTGCCGATGATACCGTCATGGGATGACCATGAATTCGCCAATGACGCCTATAAGGATGGCGCGCAGAACCATGATCCGAGCGAGGGTGACTGGGAAGTGCGCAAGCGCGTCGCCGAGCGAGTCTATCGGGAGTGGATGCCGGTTCGGGATATGGAGTTCGGCAGCCCGCGCTGGCGCGAATACCAGATCGGTGATCTGGCGACCCTGTTCTTTACCGAGAGCCGGATTGGCGGACGCGACAAGCCGGTGGACCTGGCCGAAGCAATCGAGGGGCAGAAAGATGTCGCCGCGGCGCTCAAGGCGTTTCGTGACGATGTCTGGCAGGACCCGGACCGCTCGATGCTGGGTAATGTCCAGGAACGATGGTTCGCGGATGCGCTACTAAAATCCAAAGCCTCTGGCACGAAGTGGCAAGTCTGGTCACAGCAGTGCGTCATGGGCGAGCTGGTGCTGCCGCAGGATGCGAAAAACTGGGTGCCCGAAGATGCTCCTCCTATAGCGCAGGCGCGTGTAGCGGTGGGTGCATTGGCGGCAAAAATCGGACTGCCGATCAATTTCGACAGCTGGGATGGCTATCCGCAGGCCCGTGCCCGCTCGCTGGCTGCCGCGCAGCAGGCCGATGCGGATCTGATCGTCTTGTCGGGTGACAGTCACAATGCCTGGGCTTTCGACCTCGAGACGCAGGATGGCGCCGCTGGCGTCGAGTTTGCCGGACATAGCGTCAGTTCGCCGGGCTTTGAAGCTTATACCAAGGGTGTCAGCCCCGACCTTGTCGCCAAGGCTGTCGTCGATGCCAACAAGCAGTTGCAATGGGCGGATACCGAGCATCGCGGCTATATGAGCGTGGCGCTGACCCCCGAAAAAGCAACTTCGACCTGGCATTTTCTGGATACGATCCGGAAGAAGTCTATTACGATGAGTGGCAGCAAGAGTCAGACGGTTTTGCGCGGGGCGAACCGGCTTCAAGCTTGAATGCTCCGTGCGCATAGGCACAGCTGATGGACAGCGATACCAATTGCTATCAGCACTACGCGGCACGTGCTGTGCACAAATTGCGGAAACCACCTGCCAGCCCTCGACATTCATGATAAAATTACGCAAAGCGGGGGCCCTTTAACATTTAATGCAAGAAACGAACCATAATGTCCGAAGAGTTTTACCGCATCAAGCGCCTGCCACCCTATGTGATTGCTGAAGTCAATAACATGCGGGCAGCGGCGCGAGCGGCCGGTGAAGACATTATCGATCTCGGCATGGGTAATCCCGATTTGCCGCCGCCACAGCATGTCATCGACAAGCTGTGCGAAGTGGCGCAAAAACCCGATGCGCATGGCTATTCCGCATCCAAAGGCATTCCCGGTCTGCGCAAGGCGCAGGCCAATTATTATGGTCGCCGCTTTGGCGTGGATGTCGACCCTGAAACAGAAGTGGTTGTGACCCTCGGGTCGAAAGAAGGTCTGGCCAGTCTGGCCACGGCGATAACCGCGCCGGGCGACTGTATCCTTGCGCCCAATCCGAGCTACCCGATCCATACATTCGGCTTCATCATTGCCGGCGCGACCATCCGCAGCGTGCCGACGACGCCCGATGAACATTACTGGGAATCACTGGAACGGGCGATGGCCTTTACCGTGCCGCGTCCAACGCTTCTGGTGGTAAACTACCCATCCAACCCTACCGCCGAAGTCGTCGATCTCGCTTTCTACGAGCGATTGGTGGCCTGGGCGAAGGAAAACAAGGTCTGGCTATTGTCCGATCTGGCTTATTCCGAGCTATATTATGACGGCAACCCGACGCCTTCGATATTGCAGGTGCCGGGCGCGAAAGATGTCGCGGTAGAATTTACCTCGCTCAGCAAGACTTATTCCATGGCCGGCTGGCGGGTCGGTTTCGCAGTCGGCAACAAGACGCTGATCGGAGCCCTGACTCGGGTGAAAAGCTATATTGATTATGGAGGGTTCACTCCGATCCAGGCCGCTGCCTGCGCTGCGCTCAATGGTCCGCAGGATCAGGTCGCCAAGAACCGCGAACTCTATCACAAACGGCGTGATGTGCTGGTCGAAAGCTTCGGCCGGGCAGGCTGGGAAGTCCCGCCACCGGCCGCATCAATGTTCGCCTGGGCTCCCTTGCCGCCGCAGCTCGCCCATATGGGCAGCCTCGAATTTTCCAAGCAGCTGCTGACCCAAGCCGGTGTCGCGGTCGCGCCCGGCGTTGGTTATGGCGAAGATGGCGAGGGTTTTGTCCGCATCGCGCTGGTCGAGAACGAGCAACGCATCCGTCAGGCCGCGCGCAATGTGAAGAAATATCTCCAGAAAATGGGTGTCAACACACCGGGGCAGAGTGAAGCGATTTGATCGATCTCTATTTTGCTCCGACGCCCAATGGGTGGAAAATCTCGGTCATGCTCGAGGAGAGCGGCCTCGACTATAATCTCAAATGGGTAAATATCGGCGCGGGCGACCAGTTCGCGCCGGAATTTCTCGCTATCAGTCCGAACAACCGGATCCCCGCAATCGTTGATCATGATCCTGCAGATGGCGGCGAACCGGTGTCTGTCTTCGAGACCGGTGCGATCCTGCTTTATCTCGCGGACAAGGCGGAGCAATTTCTGCCGCACGACTTGCGTGGCCAGATTGCCGCGACCGAATGGCTGATGTGGCAGATGGGCGGACTGGGACCGATGATGGGCCAGCATGGTCATTTCAAACTCTATGCACCGGAGCGGATAGAATATGCCACCGAGCGTTATCGCAAGGAAGTGCTGCGGCTGTTCGGGGTGATGGACCGGCGGCTGGCGGATAACGACTATCTAGCCGGTGAAGATTATAGCATCGCCGATATGTCCTGTTTTCCCTGGGTGCAGACCTACAAGCGTCAGGAAATCGACCTCGACGAATTTTCTAACGTGAAGCGCTGGTACGAGAGGCTGAAACAGCGCGAAGGCTTGCGCCGGGGGATGGCCGTCGGCCGCGACAAGATCAATCGCAACCCACAGGATGATGCGCTGGTGCGCAAGACATTGTTCGGGTTGGAGGAATAGGTCGATCGCGCTGTGCTCCGCACTTGATGCGGAGCTCTCGATGTAAAGCGCTGGCCGCCAAGGTTCCGCATCTAGTGCGGAACACGGAGTGATAAAAGGAACTGATATATGACAAAAGTTGATTTCTATTTCGATCTCTCGTCGCCTTGGACATGTCTCGCGTTCCACAATATTCAGCCAATCATCAAGGACAATGGTGCGGAGATCATTTGGAAGCCGTTCTTGGTCGGAGGCGTGTTCAACGCAGTTAACCAGGACGTCTACGCCGCGCGGGAAAATCCGGATAATCGCAAATTCGTCCACAGTTTCCGGGTACTCAAGGACTGGGCAAAGCTCGCGGGGCTGCCGATGAATTTTCCGAGCGAACATCATCCGGTCAAGTCGGTCCATGCCATGCGGATCTGTTGCGCGCTGGAGGATGATCAGGCGGCATTGCACAGGTTTGCGACCGCTGCGTTCAACGCTTATTATGGCGAGCAGCGCAATCTGGATGATCCGGCGGTGTTGATCGCGATTGCCAGCGAGATCGGCCTGGACGGTGCTGCTCTGGCGGCCCGGACGCAAGACCAAGAGATCAAGGACCGGCTGCGTGCCAATACCGAAGAGGCTATCGCCCGCGGCGCTTATGGTTCGCCGAGCATCTTCGTGCCTTTCGGAGAGGGCGAAAGAATGTATTTTGGCAATGACCAGTTGCCGCTGGTTAACTGGGCGATTAAACAGAGCGCAGCATAACAGCGAATCTTCATTTCCGTTCGTGTCGAGCGCCGTCGAGACACATGGGAATATCAAGCTTCCCGACTTCGCTCGAAGCGAACGGGGAAGAGCAAAGGATAAAAAATGTCAGAACGCGTCACCATTTCCGTCAAAGATCATATCGCCGATGTCCGGTTCAACCGGCCCGACAAGATGAACGCGCTCGATGCCGAGCAGATTGATGCCATCGTCGAAGCGGGCGAAAAGCTGGCTGCGATGGAAGGCATTCGTGCCATCGTTCTTTCCGGCGAAGGCAAGGCTTTCTGCGCTGGCCTCGACATGGGCAGCTTTGCCGCATCGGCCGCTGCTGCATCGGAACCAAAGGATGGCGACAAGTCACCGCTCGCCAACACCTTGACCGAGCGTACCTTTGGCAATGCCAATAAATATCAGCATATCGTCTTGCTCTGGCGGAAATTGAAAGCACCGGTCATTGCGGCGATCCACGGTCCGTGCATTGGCGGCGGGTTGCAATTTGCCAGTGCCGCCGATATCCGGGTGGTCGCGCCGGATGCGAAAATGTCGATCATGGAAATGCGCTGGGGCCTGATTCCGGATATGGGCAGCTACACCACCTGGCGCAGTTTTGTCCGCGACGATATATTGCGCGAGCTCACCTATACCAACCGGATCTTTACCGGTGAAGAAGGCAAGGAGCTGGGTTTCGTCACTCATCTGTCGGATGATCCGCATGCCAAAGCCATGGAGATCGCGGCCGAGATTGCCAGCAAGCATCCGCAAGCCGTACAGATCGCCAAGGAGCTGATCAACAAGCTGCCCGATATGAACGAAGACGAGATATTGATGATGGAATCGGTTGGTCAGGACAAGGTCAGCCGCACGCCCAATCAGGTCGAGGCGGTGATGGCGTTCATGCAGAAACGCGCGGCGAAATTTACGGACTGATTCGCCTGATACCGTTCGTCCTGAGCCTGTCGAAGGACCTCTCGAGACTTTGACAGGCTCGGTGCAACGACAAGACTGACGAGAAGGCGCTAACCGGTGGTGCGCATCTTCTCCAGTTCTGCGACGACTTCTGGTCGCAGCGGTCTGCCTTCGCCATCGGTGCGGCAAACGATGATGGAATCGCAGGTGGCGATACAGTGACCGTTCTGGAACATGGCTTGCGCAATCACATAGCTTGATCTGCCGATCGTGCTGACGCCGGAGCTGATTTCGACATCGTCGGGATATTGGCCTTCGCGGAGATAATTGATCGTCACCGCCGCGACCATGCTCCGCTCGTTTCTGGGGCGGTCGCCCCAGGGCCGTAGTGCACGGTTCAGCCGCACCCGCGCATTTTCGAACATCGATGCGAAGGCGACATTGTTGAGATGCCGGTTTGGATCGATATCCTGAAAGCGCGTCTGGGTTACGACAGAAACGGGATAATTTTCGGCAAGCAACTGCCATGGTTCAGGACGGGCCATATTGCTTCAGCTCATTTTCGCGACAAGGTCTTTTTGCAGCGTCTTGCAGGCAAAGATATAGAGGCCACCCGCGACGAAGAATATACCGACAATGTAGATCATCGACCAGCGCAGCCCTTCCGCGCTCGCCGTCAGACAGGCTCCGGCCTTGGCTGCGCCGAGGGTCGCGATCAGGTCTTCTGGTCTGCCTTTGCAGATCTGGCCGGTCAGCTCCGTGGCAAATTGCGAACTGGCAAGATTGGCGTTCATCAGCATGTCGCTGGCAATGCCCATGACCAGCGGACCGCAGCCATAGCCGATGAGGTTGACGATGAACAGAAACAGGGCAACGGCGGTTGCCCGCGACTGCGGGCTCGCAACGCCTTGGCAGATTGTATATTGCGCGCCGAGATAGCCGTAGTGAAGGACGGCAGCGAACAGCAACGCCGTCAAGGCGAAGGGGACGCTATCCGTGGTGAAGCCCAGCCAGTAAAGCGGTACGCAAATGATCAGCATGACGCCCGGCAACCAGGCCACGACATTGGGATAGCGACCGCTCATTTTCTCGGTCAGATATCCCGTGAAGAAAGCGCCGACCGATGCGGCCAGCCCCAGCGGGACGGCAATCTGCAGCGTCACTTCCGAGATCGACATTTCGTGCACGCGCTGGAAAAAAGCGACCTGGAAATTGCTGACGCCATAGCCGACAAAGGCGACCAAAGCCGCGGCGATCATGTTGATCCAGAAGCTGCGCTTGGCCGACAATTCGCTGACCGTCTCTGCGATGCCCATTTTCTTCGGTTTGGTTGCGGTCGGAGGGTCAGCATAGCCGCGGGGCGGCTCCTCGACGGTGAACAGAAAGATCAGGCCGAAAATCACGCCCGGCACGCCCAGCGCCAGAAACGCCTCGCGCCAAGAAAATAATTCGGTGATCGGCCCGCCGAAGGCGTTGGCCAGAACGCCGCCCAATGTGATGCCCATGGTATAGATGGCGATTGCCCTGGCGCGGCTGCGCGGCGGGAAATAGTCCGAGATGATCGAATTGGCTGCGGGGGTCAGGCCCGCTTCCCCGATGCCGACGCCGATGCGGAACACCAGTAATGCAACGAAACTGCCGGCTATCCCGCATAATGCGGTCATGAGCGACCACAGGATGACACTGGCAGCGATAATTTTGACACGGTTCATGCGCTCGGCAAGCCGGGCGATCGGTATGCCCATTACCGTATACATCAGGGCAAAGCCAAAGCCGGACAGCAATCCGAATTGCCAGTCCTGCAGCTTGAATTCTTCGATGATTGGCTGGGCGACGACGCCGATCAATATGCGATCGATGAAGTTCAGGGTGTAGAGAAGCATCAAGGAGATTATTACATAGTTCCGATACCCATCGGATCGATATGCCAGCCCGGTATTCGTCAGCGGCCCTGCCTGTGTAGCGTTCATGCTCTCTCCATCGTTTTCTTTGATTGATGGCCTGAACCTGTGGTCAAGTCCAGCATACTTTGTGTTTCAGACTATGCTCCGTCATTCAAAAATTTTCTCTGAAGCGGGACTGTTGATCCAGCTTTCAATAATATTTCAAAATTTTCCAAGTATCTGTTAATGGTCATGCAGAAGACCATGGAGCTAATTGAAAAATTAGGGGGCCTCAATGGCAATAGGGTGGTCAATTTCGACCATATTGGAACAAGACTGGCCACGTTGTTATGCGTGTTCGGGAACTTTCGGGTTTCCCCAGAACCGATTCGATTGGTTTTGTCCGCGATGACGGTAAGCAATATTGACAAGCTCAATGACGGCCAGCGCGATTGTTTGCGGCTGGTGCTGGCGCATCTCAACTCCAAGGAAATTGCACGCGACCTCGGCGTGTCTCCGCACACTGTGGACCAGCGATTGCGCACGGCCATGCGCCTTTTGAATGCGCAGTCGCGTTTTGAGGCGGCAAGAAAATTCGCCGCTGAAGATCAGCAACAAGCGTATCAACCATTGATATATCAATCGTCGCCGGTTGAGCCGGCCCGGGAAAACGGGGAACAGGAACCGTCATCCGGGAGAACCAGAAGCAAAAGAACCGGCAAAACGGATGATGGTGCGAATGCGGATAGCGGCAGCGCTATCATGGCTTTGGAGCAATCCGAAATCCGGCATCGGCCGCTTCCCATTCCACGCTTTCGTGGCGAGAAAAACAGTCTTGCTACGGTCGAGCGGTTGGGTTGGATATTGGCCATTGCGATCGGGTCCGCTTTATCTTTCGGCGGACTTGTAGCAGGGCTGGAAGCGCTTTCCCGGCTAAAAGGATAAGCGACACCCCCTCCGGCCAACGCATTCGCCCGTTGATGATATTACCCGAGTGCACGTGTGATGTTGTAGCCTAAGGAAAGGAACGAAGATGCTAAAGCAACGACGAGACGCAGCCGAGAATGTGGCGAAAAGACTGTTTGCGGCAGAGCAGGCCATTGATGATGCAATATATAAAGTGTCTGATTTGGCGGGATATTTGCCGATTGCGCGAATGAACGCCAAACTCTCGGCTGTCGTCGGGCAGGATGCGATTGAGCAGGCAGCGGAAACATTATCTGCATTGGTTGCAGCCAGAGGGCATCTGGTCGCAAGCCACAACCATCTGGCAGAAACCCGCGACCAAATTGGACTACAGACGATGGCTATGGGGAGCGGTGATATGAAACCACCGGAATTTGGCCAGATGGTGGATGAGAATATCGTCAATATGGTTGACCATGCGGCTTAGCCGCCCGTGAGCATGGTTATCGCAACTATGAACGACCCGAAGCCAGCATTGGGCATGATGCGGTGATCCACAACGCGATCTGGGCTTATGTCTATTATATGTTTCTATTCACCTGTTGTGGATATGCAATTTTGCACGGTGCTCGTTCGGAATATATAGGGACAGCGATTATGATGATAGGGTCGTTATCATCCTTAGCTGTTGGCAGTTTATTGGGAACGCCGTGGACGGGTCTGGAAGCGGAAATATTCGCTATCGATGTTGTCGCGCTCATTGCGTTGATTTGGCTAACACTCAGATCCGATCGCTTTTGGCCGATATGGGCGACCGCCTTTCATCTGCTTGCGGTAACCATTCATGCGGCGATGATGGTGGCACCACAGATCACTCCATGGGCTTTTGCAACTGGGTCTGTGTTTTGGGCCTATCCGATGCTGCTGGCGCTGGCGATCGGATCCCGTGAAAATCAACCTTTGCTGGCGGGTCGCATAATAAAGTCCGGTTAGCGTCGGCGCGCAGCCAACCATTTGTATTTTAGTGATTCTAGAAAATATCGCGCAGAAGTACCGCTTCTGCGAACACCCGGAGTATGTTCATGGCGAGTGATCAAATTTTGCCGTTTCTCGACTTCCTCCAGAAGGAGCTGCTGCTGTTCGCCAGCTTGTCCTTTCTGATCGGGTCGGTCGACGATCTGTTGTTCGACGGCTTGTGGCTTTTCCACCGCCTGAAACGCAGGCTGCTTGTCTATTCACGCTACGAACGGGCAACCGTGGAAAGCCTCGAAAGCCCAACATCCGAATGCCGCATGGCGATATTCGTGCCGGCCTGGAAAGAGGCTGCTGTTATTGGCGCGATGCTGCAGCGCTGTTTACAGCAATGGACCGCGAGCGAATACCGGATTTACGTGGGTTGTTACCCCAATGATGCCGAAACCATTGCGGCTGTGGCAGCGGCATCCACCGGTGGCGCTAAAATCAGGCTCGTTATATGTCGGCGAGACGGACCGACCACCAAGGCGGATTGCCTCAATCATCTCTGGGATGCTCTCTGTCGCGACGAGATCGAAGAAAATAGAAATTACGCTGCAATCATATTGCACGATGCCGAGGATATTGTGCATCCCGAGGCATTGAGACTTTTCAGACATCTGATTGGACGCGCTGCATTGGTTCAATTGCCGGTCATCCCCCGACGGGCGAAAGGATCGCGCTGGATCGCCGGCCATTATGGCGATGAGTTTGCCGAATTGCATGGCAAGCAAATGGTGCTGCGAGAAGCGCTCGGCGCGTCCATACCCTCTGCCGGTGTCGGCTGTGCCTTCGCGCGGGACGGGCTGCAGAAGCTGTCGGTCAAAACCAGGGGGAAACCGTTCGATGCGGGCAGCCTGACCGAAGATTATGAACTGGGGCTCCATCTGACCGGCGGAGACGCTCGCGGCATTTTTGCCCGGTTGCGTGACCAGTACGGCCAACTGGTTGCAACCCAGGAGTTTTTCCCGGAAAAACTGGAAGACGCCATTCGCCAGAAAAGCCGGTGGATGGCAGGCATTTCCTTGTCCGGATGGGACCGGCTGGGCTGGCAGAACAGCTGGCGGGAGAACTGGATGCGGCTGCGGGATCGCAAGGCCAGCTTTGCCGCCATTGTGGTGGCTATCGCCTATATAGCCGTCATCTTGATGGGTATATTGCTTCTCGCTGACTTGATCGGGATTTACCATCCCCAGCCGGTTTCCCATTTTCTCAGGCTATTGCTGCTCCTTAACGGCGGGTTTCTGGTGTGGCGGCTGTTGATGAAATTCTATTTTGTTTTTGCTCTGTACGGCCTGCGCGAAGCATCATTGTCGATACCCCGGACAGTGGTCGCCAATTTGATCAACATCATGGCGGTCTGGCGCGCGCTCAGCCAATATATTGGCCAGCTGGCCGGACAGCCTGCTCATTGGGAAAAGACCAGCCATTTTTATCCAGACGCCCGGAATATCAAGCAACTTAGGCCGCAAAATACCGCGGACAGCAGAGGCTGACCTTTTGCTACCGACCACCGCCGGTGCGCCGTTACGGGCAATGGCCAGTCTGACAGCGATCTGGATTTTGGTGCGCGTCATCTCATGGCACAGCTCGGCAAATATTGTACCGGAACCGCCGCAGCCGTTCGTCACCACCACGGCGAATCAAGTTGTGAACAACGAGGTGCGGGTGGCCCCCGGCCAGTCCTTGATACCCCTAATGGAAGGGCGACAGGACATAGGAGAAAAATATCGATATCAATCTGTCTATATTGCGGAGCGCAGTGCGGGCCATGCACCCATTGCGGAACGGTCAGCAGCAATTGCACCCGATCGGTCCCGATTGCAGTGGCAGGACTCTGACGCGGTTCGCAGTTTTTTCCTGGAAACATCCTCCACCGGTTTTGGCGCTGTTTCAACTGCTGACGCCAGAACCGGCCCGCCTTATCCACCTCCACCCGCTTTGGACAAAGGCAACAGGGTCGCCGCATATTTCTGGATTTTCGCGCGGCAAAATTCCAGAGCCAATCAGGCGGTTCGGAATGATGGAGGGCAATCGATATCCAACGGCCAATATGGTGGCAGCCAAGCCGGAGCTATATTGTCCTATCAAATATTGGACAGGCCGGTGCCGGAAATATCGGTTTATGGTCGACTCTCGGCAGCACTGGATCGGTGGAGCCAAAGGGAGGCTGCATTGGGCACCCGCATCCAGCCAGTTCGGCACCTTCCTCTCGCTCTCCACGCTGAGCAACGGTTTGATATAAGCGATGGGGGCGTTTCCGGAACCGCTATCTATGCGACGGGCGGGACCGGGCCGGATCAGGTCGTAGAAAATTTCAAGCTCGAGACTTATGCACAGGGAGGATATGTCCTTGGTCCGGATGAAACCTATTTCTTTGACGGGTCAGCAACCTTGCAGCGCCCGATAGCGGAACTGGGGCAGGCCAAACTCTCCGTCGGTCCGGGAGCCTGGGCCGGCGGCCAACGCAAGGTCCACCGGATAGATATCGGACCGCGGGTCGGTTTGAGTGTCCCGCTAGGCCCTATAGCAGCGCGCATAGCGCTTGACTGGCGGCTGCGGGTGGCGGGTGATGCCAGGCCCGGAAACGGAGCGGCCATTACGGTTTCTTCAGGCTTTTGAGGGACCTGAGATCTGATCCTGTCCGGTGGCTGGATTTATTTCGTAGCTTCGAGGCAGCAACGCCCTTTATCCCGTAACAAAAAGAGATTAGTCCATTGCTTATATGGACATATACCTGCCAATCGCCAATTTATCGGTTAATGCGTTTGTCATCATCCTTCTCGGCGGGCTGGTGGGCATATTATCCGGTATGTTCGGCGTCGGTGGCGGGTTCCTGACCACGCCGCTGCTGATTTTTTA
Source organism: Parasphingorhabdus sp. (assembly GCA_036963725.1). Taxonomy (GTDB): domain Bacteria; phylum Pseudomonadota; class Alphaproteobacteria; order Sphingomonadales; family Sphingomonadaceae; genus Parasphingorhabdus. Next base: position 34,723 of record JBALUX010000013.1, read on the forward strand.
CGGAATACCGCCAACAGTCGCCGCTGCATCAGCATCTACCCAGGTTACCGGAGCCAGCATTTCGGGAGTGGCCGCCCATATGCGCCGCAAGGGAGTCGATTTCCGGATGGGCGCGATCCTGGTGGCCGGCGGCATTGTCGGCACGATAATCGGCACCGGGCTCTTCCAGATTCTGCAAACCTGGGGGCAGATCGATACCGTCATCAATGTTCTATATGTCCTGATGCTGTCGAGCATCGGTGGCTTGATGTTCAAGGAATCCCTGCAGAGCGTCCGCGCCCTCCGCGCCGGCAAGCCGATGCCTGCCCGCAAGAGACGCCATCATCCGCTGGTCGCCAATCTACCCTTCCGCTGGCGCTTCTACCGGTCCGGCCTCTATATTTCACCGATTGCACCGTTCATCCTCGGCCTGCTCACCGGTATATTGACCATGTTGCTGGGTGTCGGTGGCGGCTTCATCATGGTGCCGGCGATGCTTTATCTGCTCGGTATGGGCGCACAAGTGGTGGTGGGAACCTCGCTGTTCCAGATTCTGTTCGTGACCATCGCATCGACGATGATGCACAGCATGACCACGCGAGCAGTCGATATCGTTCTGGCTTCGCTGTTGCTGCTTGGCAGTGTGACCGGCGCGCAGCTCGGCGCCAAATTCGCGCAGCGGATGCGGCCCGAATATCTGCGGCTGGCACTTGCATCGATGGTGTTGCTGGTTGCGATACGCATGGCATTGGGGCTGGGATTCCAGCCAGACGAAATCTACACGGTGCAACTCTTGTGAAGCAGCGTCACAGCCTTTTGACCCGCTTGCTCGCGGTTTTCGGCATCGCCCTGCTGACGGTGGCCGCGACCCCGGTGCTGGTTCCCGAAGTATCGCAGGATCGCATCAGTATCAAAGGCGATTTCAACGGCGCACAATTGCTGCTTTTTGGAGCCATCACCTATCCACCGGGTACCCGCAATACCGATCAGGCCGATATCGTGGTTGTGCTCAAGGGGCCGGTTGAATCGATAGTCGTGCGCGAAAAGCAGCAGATCGCCGGTATCTGGATCAATGCGGCAAGCAGCGAATTCCGCTCGGCCCCGGGCTTTTACGCGGTTGCTTCCTCCAAGCCGATTGACGAGATCGTCGATGGCAAGACGGCGGACATTTACGAACTGGGGCTGCACCATTTGCAGCTTTCCCCGGCTGGTGCGATTGACAGCCGTGAACTCGATCGTTTCGTTGACGGACTGGTCGACCTGAACTCCCGGGGAAATCTGTTCAAGAACCTGCCCAACAGCGTCAAGATCACCAATAGTGTGCTCTATCAGGCGCGGATCAACCTGCCGGCCAGCGTGCCGGTTGGTGATTATACCGCAGAAACCTTCCTTGTTATCGATGGCCGGGTGGAGGCTGCCGAAGTCAAGGAGATCACCATCGAGAAGACCGGAATGGGGCGGTTCATCACAAATCTTTCCCAGAATAACGGCTTTCTATATGGCCTTATCGCCGTGTTTATTTCGGTATTCCTGGGCTGGTCAGCGGGCTATCTGTTCCGCAAGATGTAATGCTGATAGACGGCGACCAGCTTCGGCCTGGCTTTTTGCAGCTCCAGTAAATCTTCCTTAACCATGATCGACTAGTCCGGTGGCCTGACCAGCAAAACAGGAAAAACGCCAATGTCCGATATGGGTTCTCATGATTTCCCCGCCGCAAGGCCTCTCGCGGATTCTGAAATTGAACCGCAAGAGGATGAGAACCGGGGGGCCGTTTCAAGGCGTAGCGAAGGCCACAAAATTGGCGAAGTCATCGAAATCGCCGGTTCCGGTTCCAAGATAGTCATGGACACGGGAATTCTCGGGGCATTGCTCGACCATGTCGATCCGACTGTTAAAATGGCCGGCCAGGTGGGCAGTCAGGTTAAAATCCGTGTCGGCCAGACCTGGTTGCTGGCGAATATCCGGACCCAGCGGCTTTATGAAGGTCAGTCGGGACTGGTGGTTGCCGAAATCGATTTTCTCGGCGAAGGCGACGAGGAAAAGCTGACCGGCCAGATTTACAACTTCCGCCGCGGCGTGACCCGCTATCCGACCCCGGCATCGGTGGTCTATGCCGTGACGACAGCAGACCTCAAACAAATATATGCGTCGGATGGCCGCGCCAATGTCGAAGTCGGTACAGTCTACCCAACCAACGATATACGCGGCGCGCTCTATGTCGACGCCATGCTCGGCAAGCATTTTGCCCTTCTCGGTTCGACCGGTACCGGTAAGTCGACCGCAGCAGCGCTGATTCTCCACAAAATCTGTGATCTTGCGCCCGAAGGCCACATCCTGATGATCGATCCGCACGGTGAATATTCCGCTGCTTTCAAGGATAACGGCAAATTGTTCGACGTGAACAATCTCAATCTACCCTATTGGCTGATGAATTTTCGCGAGCATTGCGAAGTGTTTGTCCAGTCCAAAGGCGATGCCAAGCAGATGGACTGCGATATTCTCGCCAAATGCCTGCTTGCGGCAAAGGCGAAAAACCAAGGTTCCGCCAATGTCGCGAAGCTGACCGTGGATTCGCCGGTACCCTATTTGCTTTCCGATCTGACAACGATCCTGCAGAATGAAATGGGTAAGCTCGACAAGGCAACCAACAGCGCGCCTTATCAGCGGCTGAAATCGAAAATTGACGAGATCAAGGCCGACCCGCGTTACAGCTTCATGTTCTCCGGCATGTTGGTCGGTGACACTATGGCGGCCTTTCTGACCAAGATTTTCAGACTGCCATCCGAGGGCAGGCCGATTTCTATCATCGATGTCTCGGCAATGCCGTCCGAAATCACACCGACCGTGGTTTCCGTACTCAGCCGGCTGGTGTTTGATTATGCAATCTGGGCCCGCAACGAACCGCAACCGCCTATGCTTCTGGTTTGCGAGGAAGCGCATCGCTACATCCCCAATGATGATGTTGCCGAGGAAAGCGCCGTCCGCGATATACTTAGCCGGATCGCCAAGGAAGGCCGGAAATATGGTGTTTCGCTGGGTCTGATCACGCAACGACCATCCGATCTTGCCGAAGGCGTGCTTTCGCAATGCGGTACGATCCTGTCGATGCGTCTTAACAACGACCGCGATCAGGCCTTTGTGAAGGCCGCTATGCCGGAAGGCGCCCGCGGATTTCTCGACTCTATACCCGCCTTGCGCAACCGCGAAGTGATCTGCTGTGGTGAAGGTGTCGCAATCCCGATCCGCGTCTCGCTGGATACGCTGGCCGAGGAACGCCGTCCGGCCTCTGAAGATCCGGTATTCTCCGATCTGTGGCGCGAACATGGCGGCGAGCAAGAGATTATCCAGCGGGTAATCAAGCGCTGGAGAGCGCAGGGCCGTTAACCGGCAACCGGACTGTTTATCCATTTTCCTCGGCTGTTGATCGATAGCCGCTGTCAAATCGCCATGCATCGATTACGCCTGTAGTCATTGAGCTGTGCATCGGGCACGGCAGACTGATATGGAGAATCCGATGGTTGATAAGCGCTATTTCCCGCTGCTTGCGGGACTGGGTTTGGTCGCGGCGTCGTTAGTCCCGGCAATGGCGACTCATGCTCGTGATGCAGACCATGAATTTGGCAAGGAGTGGAGCGAAACGCTCGTTCGGGATATCAAGGCGCAGGTGAAGGCCGGTTTGGCTGAAGGCGCCGTCGGCATGGAAGAGGGCGCAGACGAAATGTTGCGCGGTGCCGATACGATGGAGGCTTATGCCGACCGGCTGGAGCGGGACGCCGAATTTCGCGAACGCGAAGCTATCAAGCAGAATGGCCGCAGTGATACAAAAATCACCGCACAGCAATTGCTGGAAAGCGCTCCCAAAATGCGGCGGGGTGCAGAAAAAATGCGCAAAGGCGCGGAGCGTATGCGTGCTGCTGCCGAAAAAATGCGGCGTGGTGACGACAGTTAAGCAGGATTCCGACAACCGGGGTCTCCGTGCTGACGGGGCCCGGTTCTGGATTCTCAGACATATCAGCCTGCTGGAGGCAGATATCTCCTAGCGCAGGCAAGTATCATCCTAGCCGATCGATAGCCGCCTGTAGTCGTCCAGCTTCGGCCTCTTTATCCGCCATATCAGCGCGTGCCTTTTCAACTGCTTCCGGTTTTGCTTTTTCGACGAAATTGGGATTGCCGAGACGACCGCCAAGTGATTTGGCTTCTTTTTGTGCGGCTTCCAAAGCCTTGTTGAGACGAGCCTTCTCGGCATCAATGTCGATGGCACCGGCAAGGGGCAGCACATAAGTCGCGCCGTCGACGACTATCTGTGCCGAAGCACCTTCCGGGGCCGGATCGAAGGAAATAGCCTCCAGACGCCCGACCCGATCGAGTGCGGCGTGCTGACGGGCGACCTTGGCTTGCAGGCTATCATTGCCATCACGAACATGCGCCGTCATCTTGGTGCCGGGAGCGATGTTGAGCTCGACTTTGGTGGAGCGCACTTCGGATATAAGTTTTATCAACCAGTCAACTTCTGACTTCGCGTCGATATCAACGGATGCTTTCGGCGCGGGCCATTGCGCGACGATCAGGTCATATTTTCTTTCGCCCATCGCATGCCACAATTCCTCGGTGATGAACGGCATGAACGGGTGGAGCATGACGATGATCTGGTCGAGTACCCAGCCGGCAACGATACGGGTTTCGTCCGCTGCACCGACATCCTCACCCTGCAGAACAGGTTTGATCAGTTCGAGATACCAGTCGCAGAACCGGTCCCAGGTGAAGTGATAGATGGTGTTCGCAGCGGCATCAAAGCGCAGGTCGGTCAGGGCCTTGTCGAGCGCTTGCTGGGTTTCGACAACTTCACTGATGATCCAGCGGTTGACGGGCAGGACGGCTTCGGGGGCGGCAAGCGTCTTGCTTGCGCCAATGCCATTGGCTTCGCAGAAGCGCGACGCATTCCACAATTTGGTGGCGAAATTGCGATAGCCTTCGACCCGCTTGTCATCCATCTTGATGTCGCGGCCCTGACTTTCCATCGCCGCCATGAAGAAGCGCAGCGCGTCGGCTCCATATTGATCGATCAGGCCGAGCGGATCGACGACATTGCCCTTGGACTTGGACATCTTGGAACCATCTTCGGCCCTTACCAGCCCGTGGAGGTAGAGCCGCTTCCACGGCACTTCTCCCATCATCTTGATACCCTGCATCGCCATCCGGGCATCCCAGAAGAACAGAATATCAAAGCCGGAGATCAGCAGGTCGTTGGGGTAATGGCGTTCGAGGTCTTTGGTCTTCTCCGGCCAGCCCAGCGTGCCGAAAGGCCAAAGGGCCGAAGAGAACCATGTGTCGAGAACGTCGGGGTCGCGGGTGAGCGCGACATCTGCGCCAGCTTGCGCCTGTGCCGATGCTTCATCCATCGCTACGTAGATCTTGCCGTTTTCGTCAAACCATGCGGGAATCCGGTGTCCCCACCAAAGCTGCCGCGAGACACACCATGGCTGGATATTCTCCATCCAGTTGAAATAGGTTTTTTCCCAGGTCTTGGGCACGATTTCGATATCGCCATCACGCACCGCCTTGATCGCCGGCTGGGCGAGCGTTTCCGCATCGACATACCATTGATCGGTCAGCCATGGCTCGATCACGACCCCGCCGCGATCACCGAAAGGTGTCGCGATGGTGCGTGGTTCCGCATCATGTTCGACTTCTTCGCCGTTCTTGTTTTTCGAAACTTGCGGAATCAGGAAGCCCTGTTCCTTCAGCCGCTGGACAACCAGTTCGCGGGCGCCATTGACGCCGTCTTTCTTGAACCGGTGCAGCCCGATATATTCGTCCGGCACCAGTCCGTCGGCGGTCTGGCAGACATTGGCCTCGCCATCGAGCATGTTGAGCATCTCGCTGGCGGCAAAGCCCGCGCGCTTGCCGACTTCGAAATCGTTGAAGTCATGACCCGGCGTGATTTTTACCGCGCCTGAACCCAATTCCGGATCGGCATGTTCGTCGGCAACAATCTTGAAGCGGCGTCCGGTAATCGGTTGCTCGATTTCCTTGCCGATAACGCTTTTGTAGCGCTCGTCTGATGGATGCACGGCAACCGCCATATCGGCCAGCATCGTTTCGGGCCGGGTTGTCGCGACTTCGATATAGTCCTGCCCGTTATCCAGCGTGACGCCGTCGGCCAGCGGATATTTGAAATGCCAGAAGCTGCCCTTGGTATCGACCGTCTCGACCTCGAGATCGGAGATCGCGGTTTTCAGCGCCGGGTCCCAGTTGACCAGACGCTTGTCGCGATAGATCAGGCCGTCATCATAGAGATCGACGAAGACCTTGAGCACGGCTTCGTTCATGCCCTCGTCCATGGTGAAGCGTTCGTTCGACCAGTCCATCGAACAACCGAGACGACGGAGTTGTCCGGTAATCGTGCCGCCGCTTTCTTCTTTCCACGCCCAGACTTTCTCGACAAATTCCTCGCGCGTAAAGTCGGTGCGCTTTTGCTGGCGCTCGTTCATCTGGCGTTCGACCACCATCTGGGTGGCGATGCCGGCGTGATCCATGCCGACAACCCACAGCGCGTCCTTGCCCTTCAGCCGTTCGTGGCGGATGATAATATCCTGCAGCGTATTGTCCAGCGCATGGCCAATATGCAGTGATCCGGTAACATTGGGCGGCGGATTGACGATGGTGAACGGTTCGCGATCATCGCGCTCAGGACGGAAAAGGCCCTTGGTTTCCCAATGCTCATACCAGCGCGTTTCGATGGCGGCGGGGTCGAAATTTTTATCTAATGTCATGGGTCGTCTTTGGCAGCGCTTTGGCAGCGGTTCAAGGCGCAAACCGCGATATCGTCATCCTGAACTTGATTCAGGATCCAGCGAGGGGGAACGATGCCTTGGCTGAATCCAGTTCAGCGGGACGCTCAAGAAGCCAATATAGCGTCAATCTCGGCATTGGCCTTCGCCCGCAATTGCCGTTTGCAGGCCTTGAAGCCCGGTTGTGCGGCCAGCTCCTGGGCACATGCTACGGCCTTGTCCAGCAATTGAGTTGGATCTGCCAGCTCATCGGCCAGTCCGGCGCTCAAGGCTTCTATTGGTGTCAGCAAATGTGAAGACAGAGCGAGGCGCCGCCGCCAGACCGGATCGAGCCAGTGATCGAGGATCGCTTGCGGGACCGGTGGGAAGGGCAGGCCAGCCTTTGCCTCCGGAAGTCCGATCTTGTAATCGCC
>JBALUX010000014.1:0-38927 GCA_036963725.1 Parasphingorhabdus sp.
CTGTGAAAAAAGTCGGAAATTTCCGCTGGGCCATTGTCAGTCTCGTCGCCCTGGCGACGATCATCAACTATATTGACCGCGGCGCTCTGGGGTTTTTGTGGCCTGAGATTTCAGAAGATATCGGCCTGACGAAGACCGACTATGCGATCATATTGAACGTCTTCACTTTCGCCTATGCTTTCGGGCAGACGCTGTTCGGCAAGATATTCGACTGGATCGGCACGCGTCTCGGCTTCGTGCTGTCGATCGTCGTATGGTCGGCGGCAACGATGTTGCACGCCGCTGCAACCGGCCTGATGAGCTTTGCTGTGTTCCGGGGGCTTCTCGGCCTGTCCGAGGCGGGAAACTGGCCGGGGGCGACCAAGGCCAATGCCGAATGGTTCCCGATCAATGAACGCGCGCTGGCGCAGGGTGTTTTCAATTCCGGAGCGGCGATCGGCGGTATCATTTCCGCGCCGATCATCGGCATCCTCTTTGTCTTTCTCGGCAGCTGGCAAGCGACCTTCATCGCCGTCGGCGCGCTGGGGTTCCTCTGGCTCGTGCCATGGCTGATCATTTATAAGTCCGGCCCTGAAAGCCATCCTTGGCTGACGGAAGACGAGCGGCAATATATCCTGACCGGCCAGAAGAATGCCGAAACCAACGAGGCCGCCACCTACGCACCAAATTCTGGCGAAATTCTCTCGCGCAAGGAAAGCTGGGGCGTCATCATGGCCTCCTTTTTCCTCGATCCGATCTGGTGGCTGTTTGTCGGCTGGCTGCCGCTCTATCTGTTTGAAACCTACGGTTTCGGCGTAGAGGAAATCGCTACCTATGCCTGGGTACCCTATGTCGGTGCAATGTTCGGTGCGTGGTTCGGTGGAATATTGGCCGGGCGGCTGATAAAATCGGGCTGGACGGTCAACAAGACGCGCAAATTTGTGATCGCTCTCGGCGGTCTGATAATGCTGGTTTCGTTGTTGCTGACCATCGTCGCGGCATCGCCCTTGATCGCGGTCTTGCTGATGGCGGCCATTTTGTTCGGCTTCCAGACTGCGGTCGGCAATATCCAGACATTGCCGAGCGATTTCTATAGCGGAAAATCCGTCGCCTCGTTGGCTGGTTTTGCCGGCACCGCTGCCAAGTTGGCCGTGGTGGGGCTTAACTTCCTGATCCCGGTCATCACGATCAACAGCTACGCACCGGCCTTTGCGGTTGGTGCCGGACTGGCGATCATGACCGTCTTGTCGGTTCTGGTCCTATGCACCGACATCAAGCCTCTGAAACCGAAGCATTCTTGATCACTTCCTCCTCCTCCTCATTTGAAAAACAGGGAAAATAATATGACCAAATTTAGAGGCAAAACCGCGATCGTAACTGGCGGCAGTCGTGATATCGGCCGCGCCGTTTCGGAAAAACTGGCCGCCGAGGGCGCCAATGTCGTGGTTAATTACTGCAACAATGAAGCGGACGGCCAGGCCACGCTGGACGCGATCAAGGCGGCAGGCGGCAGCGCGATACTGGTCCAGGCCGATGTGACGAAACAGGCCGATGTTGATCGCCTGGTCGCAGAAACGGTGTCCGCCTTTGGCGACACGATCGACATTTTGGTGAACGTCACCGGCGGCTTGGTGGCGCGCAAGGGTCTTGCCGAAATGGACGAAGAATTTTTCAACCATGTCATGCAATTGAACGTCACATCGACGTTCATGATGACCCAGGCGGTCGCGCCCCATATGCCCGAAGGAAGCGCCATTTTGAACTTCGCTTCGCAAGCCGGCCGCGACGGCGGTGGCCCCGGTGCGGCGGCTTATGGCACATCAAAAGGCGCGGTGATGACCTTCACCCGGGCGATGGCCAAGGAACTCGGCCCCAAAGGCATCCGCGTCAATTCGCTTTGCCCCGGTATGATTGCCACCGCCTTCCACGATACGTTTACCAAGGACGAGGTGCGCAGCGCTGTTGCCGCCGGTACGCCGCTCCGCCGCCAGGGCAATACGGCAGAGGTTGCGCGTACGGTGGCCAATCTGGTGTCTGATGACAGCAGCTTCATTACCGGCGCCAATATCGACATCAACGGCGGGACATTTTTCTCCTGATCCCCAGAATTGCGAGCATGAAATGACCAGTGATATGGACAAACTACTAGAGGCGAAATTTGCCGCTGCGCCGGTGGTGCCCCTGATCGAGGCCAGTGACCCGGCGGTTGCGGTGGCAACGGCGAAAGCGCTGCAGGCGGGCGGCCTTGATGTGATCGAAGTGGTCCTGCGCACCGATGCCGCACTAGAGTGCATGTCGGCGATTATATCGGAGACTTCGGATATCGTTGTTGGCGCCGGCACGGTGTTGACGGTGGATCATGCAAAAGCGGTCGCGGATCGGGGGGCGCAGTTTGTCGTTTCGCCCGGCCTTGTCGACGATGTGGCGCGTTTCTGTCTCGATCGGGACTTGCCATTCTATGGCGGTACAATGACGGCTGGCGAAGTGCAGCGCGCTTATGCTTTGGGTTTGCGGACGGTGAAATTCTTCCCGGCCAAGCTGGCGGGCGGCGTGCCGATGCTCAAGGCCTTGAGTTCGGTCTTTCGCGATATGCGTTTCATGCCGACCGGCGGCGTGTCCGCAGACAATCTCGGCGAATTTCTGGCCGTGCCTTCCGTAATTGCCTGCGGCGGGAGCTGGCTCACGCCCAAAGCGGCGATCGAAGCGGGCGATTACGATGCAATAACCAGGCTGGCCGGCGAAGCTGTCGCTCTCGCAAGCGCCGCCAGATCATAAGGATTTTGAATATGGCGGAATATTTGTCATTTGGTGAAATCATGCTGCGGTTGAAGACGCCGGGGCACGAGCGGTTTTTCCAGTCGCCCGCGTTCGAGGCAACATTCGGCGGCGGCGAGGCCAATGTGGCCGTCGCGCTGAGCAACTATGGTCTGTCATCAGGCTTCGTTTCGGCGCTCCCGGACAATGATGTCGGCGCTTCGGCGATTGGCGAGCTCAAGCGTTTTGGTGTGGATACCTCCAACATCCGGCGCTCCGGCGACCGGGTTGGAATCTATTTCCTCGAAACCGGTGCCAACCAGCGGCCCTCCAAGGTTATCTACGACCGGGCCCATTCGTCGATCAGCGAATGCAAGATCGGCGATTTCGACTGGGCGAGCATTTTCGATGGTGCGAAATGGCTGCACATCACTGGCATCACGCCGGCGCTGACCCAGGATTCGGCTGATCTCAGCATCGAATGCGTGAAGGCGGCAAAACAGGCAGGTGTGACGGTGTCCTGCGATTTCAATTTCCGCGGCAAGCTCTGGAAATATGGCAAGAGCGCGCCAGAAGTAATGAGCGAACTGGTCAAATATGTCGATGTCGGCATTGCCAATGAAGAGGATTGCCAGAAATCGCTCGGTATCAGCGTCGACGTCGATGTCGAAACCGGCGAGCTCGATACCAGTAAATATGAAGCGCTTTCGGACAAGGTGCTGGAACTTTATCCCGACATGGCAACCATCGCGATCACGCTCAGGGAAAGCCACAGTGCCGATCGCAACGGCTGGTCCGCCTGCCTGCGTGACCGGGAACAGGGTTTCAAATTGTCGCGCCACTATGAACTGACAGATATCGTCGACCGGGTTGGCGGCGGTGACAGCTTTGCTTCTGCATTGATCTATGGCCTCAACGCCTATGACGACAAGCAACAGTCGCTCGAGTTCGCGGTGGCGGCAAGCTGCCTGAAACATTCCATTCTCGGTGATTTCAACCGGGTCACGGTGCCGGAAGTCGAGAAGCTTATGTCCGGCGATGGATCTGGCCGCGTGCAGAGATAGCTGGCAGATGTTGCTGAACACACTCAATATGTCAGTTGGCAGAAAGGCGCTTCGGGAGACTAGCCAAAACATCCGCGTCGCCAATGACAACCCGTCTCACGAGCAGCAATTGTTCGAGAAATGCGTACAAAGAGAACTGGGCGGGATAGGCCGGGATGGCGGCAAGCCGATAAACGGTGATCAAGGCAAAGCCGATCCTCGGCCATAGCGACCGGCCGAACCCGCTATATGCCACTATCTGCGAAAGTCGGGTGTCTGATCCGGTGGTGCTGCCGATCGAGCAGATTATAGCCTAAAGGCAATTTAATTTCAGAAAAGGGATATTGCCCGCACTGTCCAATAAGTGTGAAATTACATCAAGTCATGATATTCGCGACCGCGGATTTTCGTCGACATCATTGCAAGTCGATCAGCTATTTATAATATAATTACGCATTCCCGGATTCTTCGCAAGGAAATCGGAAAATGAACAAGCCTGCTAGAATTTAAAAGATTACGGAAGCGCTGCTAAAGATATCGGCTCAACTGGACGATTTGCAACTGCACATTGCAGCAATAAAAGTCGCTGAAGCAATAAGCGCTTTGTCCAAGACCGAAGAAAAGAATGGATCTGGTCAGGACACCCAACGAAAAACCACCAAGGCATGGACAATGGGTTTTGCAGGCATAGCGCAGGTCACTTTTCGCGTAATTACTGAGCCAAAGCTCTTTCGATAGGAAAAGCCCGTATCCGGAACTCGCCACAGCTTGGGTAGGGCGAAGGTGGTGCTTTCCTAGCCGAGTGGGCTTATTCTGTTTGCTAATGCATAATTAGCCGAGGTCCTGCTGGTGGTATTGGCGTTGGACTGGATTTACGAACCCATCGTGAGAGGGTTCATGTCCCAGCCAGTTGCTGTCATTTTAATGCAATTGCATCGGGTTCAGGCAATAATGGCTTCCAGGAAGGAACGTCAGCCTTGGGAATGACGAAAATTGAGTGCCAAACCGACAGGAGGCGAAGTGTATAATATTTTGGTTTTAGCCGACATCTGATCGCAAGGTGCCGGTTTCTCGCATTTTTTTTGTCACAAAATATTTCAAAACCTCAATCAGATGCCTTTGCTCTAAGAAGGAATTTGTGCCGCAGCAAGCCATTGCATGGCCGCCCATTTGCGGAACGGATCGCCAAATGTCGCAACTTGTCCGGTCGAAAAATTCCATGGTTTGGTCCGTTGGTTGAAATGCAGCACGCGAATGTTGCGAGGCGCGACCGGTTCATATTGCTCAATCAATGCTCGATGTTTCAGGAGATAGTTGAAGCTCCAGTCTACACGCATGAGGCGATCAGCAAACACCACATTGTAGATCGCCTGGTCATGCAAGCCACCTTGCTGTTTGCTGAAGCGCTGCTCCGATAGTTCGGCAAGCGCCGTCGTGAAATCTTTACCAGTCAACGCACCTGGGCCGAACAGCATGATACCGGCATTGAATGTAGAATTGAGCTGGCCAGGACCCCTGGGAACTTCGGCCAGCGTATCCCGGTCTCTTGCATGCCCACGCAGAAAACAACCATCCCCGGCTGCGGTGACATCTCCATCGCTTTCGAACATGCGGTCAATCGGCGCGAGAAACAGTGTGTCGCTATCGCAGAACAATACCCGTTCCGCTCCGGTGGGTCGTAGCGCCTCAAGTGACAGGAAACGTCCGCTGGTCGCTGATAGCGCGGGAACTGACTGTTCAAGACGGCCGATCCTCTCAAGCAGGTCGTCCCCCGCCTGCAAGGTTCTGATCCGCGGAGAAACCGCTCTCAGAGATGCCTGAGCCGTTACGCTCAGCCCGTCGGTGATGACTACGAGTTCGCCTTGAAAGGCGGGATGGAAGCGCAGGAAAGAGGCGAACATAGCGCACGCGCCCGGAACAAAGCTCTCGGTGGCAACCGTAACCAGCTGCATGGTATGCGATGCGACCGTTCTCATGCGCGCGGATCGATATCCAGCATTTCGAGCGCGGCCCGCCGGCGGCTAAAGTTCGGACTACGGTTTCCACGGGGTTGGATCGGGAACTCGGCCAAGTCGTTTCTGAGGCGAACGACATCGATCATGTCGCTACGTTGCAAGTCGGCATCAAGGGCGGTAACCAGTCGTGGACGAGCTTCCTCGAGCGCATCGACCATGGCGAGCGAGCGCGTGGGTTCGGTCTTGTTACGGTTCTCGGCCACAGCGTCCGGGACGTGGCGGCGAAGCGTCTGCCGCATCAACCAACGACTCTGATTCCCCCGAGCAAACATTTCAGGCGGAAGGCCAAGTGCAAACTCAAGCAGGTGTCTATCGAGAAGCGGGTAAACATAGCGTAAGCCACGTCGAGACCCATGCTCGGCCCACGCTTCAATACGCATATCGAGATAGCCACCCAAGAGCATGTTGCGGCGGGCCGCTAGCGGCGAAGCAGTCACGTTTTTGGTGAAGCGGTTGCGCGGATTGAAACGGGAAAAAGCCGAACGCTTGAAGCTTCCTGCTGGTTTCCCGATCGCGAAAGGCAAACTGTTTCTCAAATCAAATAGCAATGTACGTGCCAAACTATACAAGGCACCGACAAAAGCGCGGATAGAGCCTATACCATTGGCGCGTGCATTATCTACCAGACGATGCCAATCTCCCGACAGCAGTAACGACGTTGCATAGCCATTGTTGCGATAGGATATACCTTGATCGCCACCGTGCCCGGAAAACATGATCGAACACTCCAGTTCCCGCGCGGCTCTCTGAACAGGGATTTCCATGATCAACATGTTTGAGGTCGGGTGCAGTACAGGATCGCGAGAAAAGAATTCCAACACGCCCGCTGCATCCGGCGGGTGCCGATGTATGGGCAGATCGAACGCACGACAGAACCCCTCGAGCATCGCTGCTTCGGGATGGTCTCGTTCGGCCTTGTTTGCGGGCTCAGGATTCCAGGTAAATGCTATCGGCGGTGCTTTTCCAGCTGCCGAACATTGCTTAGCCAATGTTGCAGTTACGGCCGAAGAATCCAGTCCGCCGGAAACATGACTGGCGACCGGGCCGTCGGACGGGAGCCGGTCTTTGACCGCGCGTGCCATAATCGCATCAAGTGCATCGACATATTCCTCGTCGGAATCGAAACGGACCTGTGGTATGCGCTCGAACGACCACCAACGATCTTCTTGCAGTCCTTTATCCGAAAATTCCAGACGGTGGCCAGGCTTCAATCTGGAAACAGATTTAAGGAAGGTCCGGCCTGGCGGGATCAACAGCTCCACATCAAGGAAATTAGCGACCAACCTGACATCCATATCTTCGGATTTGTCAGCCGCTCCGGCGACCGCCGAAAGATCGTTCCCAAAAACCAATATGTCGCCGGATCGGGCAAAATAAAAGGGTGCAACACCGATATGATCCCGTGCGCACAGCGCACGCCGCGTTGTGGCATCCCAGAGCGCAAAGGCGAAGTCACCGTATAGATGGTCGATGCAGTCGGTCCCCCATCTCCGATAGGCTGCAATGACAAGCGACAGATCTTGTTCCCGCTCCGCACGAACGCCGGGAATTCCTAGAGTTGCCGCGAGTTCGCGCCGATTGTCGATTCGCAGTGATCCGACGCAACTGATACCGCCCGGTTGATCGATCAGGCATTGTGCCGACACATCTACAGGGCAATCGGCTGTCAGGCGCTTGGAAGCCGCATGAAAGCCCGGCGTAGCGAAGGTATTGAGAAGTCCCACACCTTTGCCGACCAAGGAGTCAGCCATCGGCGTCAACATCTCTTCCTCGGGAAGAGGGTCGGTAGAAAGCCTGATCCTACCGCAAAACAGCGACATAACGATCCCTTCGAAGTATAAGACAGCCATTTTGGTTGCTGGCGTGCCCTATTATTTTCTATTGCTTCAGCTCTTTCTTCGAGCGCCGTTATCATGCAAAGCGCGCGAATGGCAAGCTCACTTAAATTCGGCGCGCAGCACGATCCGGCACAAGCGATCCGCACGCACCTGTTCATCATCAGTCCGAACAATTCTGGATCGACTTTTCTGAGGCGTTCGTTCGAATTTAGCGACAAGGTATGGTGGTTACCGCGCGAGGGCCAGCATATGCCTGGCTTCGTCGGCCCCTACACCCGCGATACGCATGACGCATTGATCTGGAACGCCTCTACCGACCGCCGGGCCCGGTATCGCGATCCGGCAGCATATGACTGGGAGCAAACGCGCAGGGCGTGGTATTTTTGGGCCCGGTCACGGAGCGTTGAAGCGCCGGTTTTCGTGACATCTTCGCCGCCTTTCCTTTTGAATTTGGACAGTTTGGAACGGCATTTCAATGACGCGCGTTTCATTTTTCTGACGCGCGATCCCTATGCGGTGGCCGAAGGTATTCTGCGCCGGCCGATTGAACATCTGGCGCGCGGCGAAGACAAATATCGGATGGTCGCCAACCATATCGGTCATTGCTTCCGCTGGCAGCTGGGCAATATAGCAACCCATGGCGCAACCGCACTCAGGCTGACCTACGAAGATATGACTGATGATCCAGACGGCACTGCCGCGCGGATGCGTGCCTTCATACCAATGATCGACGATTATTCGCTTGATCACCCGATTCCGGTCAAGCAGCGCTATTTCGAGACAGTGCGCAATATGAACGGCGAAGCGTTTTCACGGTTGAATTATGATGTGGTCGACCGCCTGCGCGCTGGCTTCGCTGATTTTGCCGACGCTATCGAAGCGCTGGGTTATAACCCGCATGGTGACCTGTAGCGATCACCAAAAAAATTTTGGAACAAGTGAAAGAACATTGAGGGTCGCTGCATCGTCAGAAAAAGGCGTATTTTTTCACACCCCAACTCACAGCTTCAGCTTGCATACCAACTGTCGTCGCCCCGACTGTCAAATATAGCGCTGCCACCTTCAGTCGCACGCAACACATCGAAAGTTTTAACCGTTGGCCGAGTCCATAACAGTCGTTCGCCGGCTTCAGTATTCAGTTCAGTTTCTTCTTCAAATTTTTTGGACACCGATTATTACCTTCTAAGACTGCAATTAAACATCAGCTTGCTGCTATATCCTGCTACGCTTCGCGTCAATAGATCGAAGCAATTTCAGTCAGGCGGCTCTATCTCGAGACAGTTCGCAAGAGGAATGGTGACGCAATTTTGCGGCTGAGCGAGGATGCCACAGACCGCCTGTGCGCAGAACACTTTGAATTCGCCGATGTTGTCGAAGCTTTGGACTATGTATCGCGCGATAATTTGTAGCGATCACTAGAAACATATCTGTACACAAGCGATAGAATATTACGGATCGCTGCAATGTAAAAGCAAGGCGCGCTTGACCGTTTCCTATCGCAAAGTTTCAGCTTGCATACCACCCGTCGTCGCCAGGTGAATTAGTAGTCCACGACCCACCTTCAGTCGTACGCAACACGTCGAAAGTTCTAATGGTCGGTTGATGCCATGACAGGAGTTCGTGCGTTTCAGCCTCGACCTCTGTTGCTTTTTCAGATTTTCTGGTCATTTGTTTGTTCCCATTTATACTGCAAACTAACGCATTCCAGCACTTAATCGATTCTAAATTAATGCTTAACCGAGTGTGAAGGCCGCCCCACTTTGCGTCAATAGTTTTATATGAGCAAAGCCTCCAAAGCACCTTAAAGCCACCACGATCTTTATGGCTTGGCGGTGGGTTCGCTTCCAATGATGACCATATCGAGCTCGGAAAGTTCCGCGAGAAAGGCCACCAGTTGGTCAAATACTGATCGGGCGGAACATCATATCGGGCGCAAAGCTTTTTACGGATCACACCAATCTGTAAAGCTTTCTCTATTTCAAGCCAAATTGCGGCTCAAATAAGGTCGATGGTCCAGACGGTACGGCCGAGCACATGCGTGCCTTCATGCCAATGATCGACGATTATTCGCCTGATCGCCCAATTCCGGTTAAGCGGCTCTATTTCTAGACCGTTCGTAACATGAATGGCGACGCATTTTTACGGCTGAGCGATGATGCAATAAACCGCCTGCGCGCACGATTCGAGGAATTCGCCGACGTTATCGAAACTCTGGGTGATGCTCCACGTGGCGTCCTGTAGCGATCGCCAACAAAATATCTTGAAACAAGCAAAATTATATCGAGAGCCACGGCATCGTCAAAGAAAGGCGAGCTTTACTATATCCAAGCTCACTGCTTCAGCTTGCATACCAACCGTCGTCGCCCTTGATAGGATTACTGTAGCTGCCACCTTCAGTCGCACGCAACACATCGAAAGTTCTAATGGTCGGTTGATGCCACGACAAGAGTTCGTGCGTTTCAACATCGATCTCGGTTGCTTTTTCGAACTTTTTGGTCATTTGTTTGTCCCCATCTTTCTGCAAGCTAAAACATTTTAATACTTAGTCAATTATAAACTAATTCTTGATCAATTATGAAGGTCGCCAATTTGCGTGAATAATTTTATACGAGAACAGCCTCTAAAACACCTTAACATGATCGCGACTGTCATGCCTTAGCGGTGAGTTCGCTTCCAATGATGACCATATCGAGTTCGGCAAGTTCCGCTAGAAAAGTCGACATTTCGGTCAAGCACTGGTCGAGCGAAACCTCGTATCGGGCACACAGCCTATCGCGAAGCATATCGACGCGAATGGGTTTCTCTATTTCCCGCCAAATCGTCGCGCCGATAGAATCGAGTTCATGGTAATTTCCAGTGTCAATATTCATCGTCATCGTCTTGTCACCAAGTTCGGTGAACATTATATCGGGGTTCCGATATATCGTGGTTAGTTGGTCCATGGCTTTGCTCTCTATTCGGCGTTAAGTTCAGAATTTCTAATTGTTACTGGATTAGCCGTCAAGTAGCCCAACTGACGCATTCCCGGCTCCTGATCACACTCAATCCGGCGCCGCTGCTCGTTCGTCAGCACGTCGCGCCATTCGTCGCTTGTTCCGTTCCGGAAGAAGCGATCCGTAGCGGTGGATCGTTGGTCAAATCCTTCTTCGCGTTCCAGGCTCTGCAACCGGTCAAATCGCGTGGTCGCGATGGCAGCTTCGATCATTTCGCGGGACACATCAACACCGACAAAGTCCAGCATGTCCCTTACCGTTCGAAGCGGATCGGCCTTCAACATTTCATATTGCACGACATGGGTCGGGACGTGATCCTGGGAAATCCAACCGGTCACATGGTCCGTCCAACGACCAACATTTTCCGTCATTTCAGGGTCACCCATGACCACTCGACGTTTGGGGTCGTTCATTATCTCTATGGACTCATCAATATTCGTACCAAAGAAATGCGCATGCGAAATCGCTACCTGTCGTGGATCGCGCGCAATGTAGATCGCTACAGTCCCGCCCCGACCATGAAATATCGGCCTCCCGGATGGACTGAATCCGAAATTCATATGAGTTTTGTGATAGCCAAACCCGCGGGTTTCGCGAGCCAGTTCAGCCGTGAAATCGGGCAAAAGGTTCCGCCGTTCGCGAACCGTCAACTCGCTCCAGCACACGCCCATAATATCCTCAAATTCATTCGGACTTATCGGACCGCTTCCGCCAACCATCGCGTTGATGTCGAACATGTCTTCCGATTTTACTGACAGAGCGGTAAGGATCGCGCGCACCCATGTATTGCCTGACTTGGGATAGGACGCCAACCAAACCAACCTGTCGGTCATGATTGAGTTTTCGCAATATCCGACCGAACCTGATCGACAATGGTGTCCGCCAACTCTGCAAACCGCATGCCATCGCGGGGGCGTGTCAGGGTATAGGCGTGTGCTTGGCGGGCAATAGCGGCCGAGGAATCAAAAAGCCTCGGCCACTCGCCCAGAGCCACAGCCGTACGCTTGCGATGAATGTTCGCACTCAGCGATCGGTGGAGCGCGGCATTTTCGATTGTCCTCAATTCAAAACTGCCTGTGATGTGTGGTTCTATCTTGAACAGATGTGATAATCGCACGGGCGCGGTATGGAACCGACGCGGCGCGACAAGATATTTTTCTACTCCGTTCATACGTTGATCATTTGAGGTGACCGACATGCCCAATGCTTCAGTCGCATTGCGCCATAACCCAATCTTGGGGAATGAGGGCACGGCCGAAACATATTTGTCCTCTCCTACCTGCAAGCCCAACACATCGTCGGCGATCAGTGAAAAACCTCGCTGCGCCAGAACTGCCGCAGTCGTCGATTTTCCTGCACCCGAATTGCCGAAAAAGCCAACTGCTTGACCGTCAATCAAGACAGCGCTGGCATGCAGTGTGACCATATTTCTCTGCTGCAATAGAGCAGTAAGGGCCGATCCGGTCAGTAAGAGCCGAACCATATCGGGCTCGTTGCCGTCCACGATCATTTCCTTACCATCCCGGACCAGCACGCCGCTACCGTCACTATGGTGGATCAGGAAGCTGCCGGGCTTTGCCCACCATAGTCCCCGACCACGCGTATCTTCGCCGAGATCCTTGGGAATGGCTCCCCGTATAACGGTCACATCAGCTTTCGCCGCTTCCACCGGCTCGAACGGCAGTGTGATTTCGGATTCAAAAACCAACCCATAGGCACGATAATATTGCTTCATGTTAGCGAGTGGCCTTCCTGGATGCAGCCGCGTCGAAGACTTCGAAAACCAAATGGATGCGGTGCTCGCCCCCATCGTTGCGTCCACCGTGCCGCGTAATATTATTCACTTCACAGGCTTCGCCCAAAGATAGATGAAATTCTTCATTGTCAAACTGGAATCGCACGCCTGCATTTGTCTGCAGCGGCACATGGATTTTGTGCGTAAAAAGATTCGCACCCGCGCCATCCCGATGAAGATCGATGTGCCCTCCGGCCAACAGTCGAGCGAGCATTACTTTCGGAAAAGTCGGCCTGACGAAATCATAAGGTACAATCGCGGCATGCATCACAGGTAGCAGCAACGGCGCCCAAAGCGGCCAGTTGGTATAGGATACGAAATTTGCGGCATTCTGGTTATCCGGGATGAAGCGAAACAGGATGTGCTGTGTATGGTGAAAACAAGGAAAACTATTGGGTTTTGCTTCGTCCTCCTTGGCCCAGGCTGTCTCCGACAGGCATTCCACTTTCGCTTTTAGCGATGCTATATCGACTGGGTTGAGGTGACGGACAAGAGCCGGTTTCATTACGCGCGGTAATACGCCAATCTCTTCTGAATCGGATCGTTCGAAAATACGCCGAATTATTCGACCTTCTGAATTGCCCTGCATCACGATGTTGCCTTTGCCGGATTTATCTTTGGGCCCTGCGACTGTCGGGGCTTGGGCGACCATGCTTCGGGCTGGGCCATTGCCGGATCCATGCCTCGTGCTGCCAAATTGGCGTTAACCTTCCGCACAAACGCCATCCTTCCGGCCTCATCTTCTGGCAAAGGTCGATTCTGGGCATAGGGCACTCCACAACCTAATAATATGGCCAGCCATCCGTCGGTACCGAACAAGCAATACTCGGGTAACATTGCGCGCATCCCGGTTGGATCGGGGCCAACCGTGCGATAATAATCGACCGCCGCCGCTGCCGTACCCAAAGGAGTAGCCTGCTGCGCGTGGCGCCAAAAAGGTGTATTGAGTAATGTGTTAAATTTGTAATGACCGGCGAGAAAATCGCGCACCGAATGCCAGCTTTGCTCTGTATATTTATTGAATGCCTCTACTTGGGCAGGCAATATCCTCCGACTGACACTCAAGGCGATGGCCAATCGCAAGGCATAATTGCAAATAAGCTGGATGTTGGTGGCCTCCAAAGGTTCGACAAAGCCGTTGGCATTGCCTATCGCAACCGTATTCCTAACCCATGATCTGCGAATACGGCGCGTTTCAAAACGCACGATCCGTGTCTCGCTGACCTTCGGGTTCTTACGCCTGAACTCCGCTTCCGCGGTTTCGTCATCAATGAAGTCGCTGCAATACACATAGCCCCGGTTCACAATATCGCGATGTTCGATCTGCCAGCACCAGCCAGCGTCCATCGTTTCTGCAGTCGTATAGGGACGC
Organism: Parasphingorhabdus sp.; assembly: GCA_036963725.1. GTDB lineage: Bacteria > Pseudomonadota > Alphaproteobacteria > Sphingomonadales > Sphingomonadaceae > Parasphingorhabdus. The sequence goes on from JBALUX010000014.1 coordinate 13,790, forward strand.
AGCGGTTCGTTCGTGCGCGTCCAGCCTCCAATGACCGCCCTGTCGCAAAAAAGGTGATCTCTCATGCTGATGTAAGGTTCATCCAAAGCGCCATGGATAAGTGCGCCCGAGAAGCCCGAACAATCGACGAACAGGTCGGCTGTAAACGCGCGGCCGTCTTGGCAAACGACCCGCTCTACCCCCGCCTCGCCCGCTTCGACATTCGAAACTTCTGCTTCCACAAGCGAAATATCGCGCTGGGCACAGGTCTGCATGAGGAATTCGACGAACAGCTGGTTCTCCATATGATAAGCTGCTGGTGGCGGTTCGACCGACGCTGCATTTGGTACGGTCGAGTCCGCAAGCGTACCCGCGGCCATGAACGCGGAACTCATGCTGTAACCGGTGACCGGCCTGTCCAGTGGGAAACTATAGCCGAGTGGCAATTGGTTAAAATCGTTACCCCCCGCAGAAAATGCAGGCTCAAACGTATAATGAAAATCGCCATTTTCCCCCCACAAAAACCGTACTCCGAGTTTTGGTGTCGGTTTCACGGCAGAGTAAAATGCCTGCCTGTCCAAGCCCATGCGTTCGTGGAACAACGCTGGTGTCGTGGCAACGGTGCCTTCGCCGACCATGATATGCCCAATGCGCGAGGAATAGAGGACGGTGATTGGAAGGTCAGGGTTCATCTGACGTATCATCAACGCTGATACCAACCCGGCTGTACCCGCCCCGACCACCAATACCGACTCGATTCGACCATCCTTCGATTGCATGTTTTACACCCCTATCGTTATGATGCTCAGGCTAACGCTATCGCACCAACCAAATCGCGCGGCCCCCAAATGGTCAGGCACTATTACGCTGGAGATCTTCATTCCGCAACGCAGGCGTAAAAAAGGCGTTGATAGTAAGTCGGCCGTTTCGAGCATCGAGCGGAATTGGTGCAATTCTATCTATATCACCGCTATGAAGAATTGCCCCCGGATAGACGACCATGCTGTTAAAGACAGGCTTTGCAGTGGCAATCCTAGTATAACGTGGATGATCTACCCCCGACCGACTATCCTCCATATCAGCGGGGATGTTCTGCTCCACCTTTACGACTGTGTCATAGAAAGATTTTCGATCTCTGGTAATCAGTTCGAAACCCGTACCTTGATGGCGAAAAAAACCGGTACCACCATGCGGCCCTCGATTAAGGTACAACACTGCGGCTATTAAGCGTCCGGTAGAGTCATCAGAATGCGGCCTACGTACAATACCCAAGCTATCAAACGAGCGTTGGGTCACTATCGAATAGTGGACACCGCCAGACAGCCTCGAAATCTCGTCCGGCAATAGTTGCTTTACCGCCGCGGTAATCGCTGATTTGACCAAAATGGCAATGTCTTTATCGACCGGAGAACGGACGCCGGGATAAGCTTTATTCTTAGAGGTATATTTGGCGGTATCTGCCAGGGAAATGACACTGTCGGGGTCCTGGAACACATCGTGCACGAATGCGATCCGGTTTTGTTCACGACCAATGGCCTGGGTCGAGATGCGATCGTCAAATCCAGTCATATAGGATTAGCAGGAGCGGGAATATCGACATTCGTCCAGCAGTTGATGCTGACTAAATCCGGGAAGCTCGTATTCATGCCTGCAATATGCACACGACCGGATGCGATCCACGCATGTGCCCGCACCGGGGTTACCAACCTCAAAGCCGAACAGGCAGCTAGACGCGCAGAAGCGGCTATTAAAAATGTCATGCCCCACCAGCGGCACCCCGCTGACGTACGCCATATTCGCCAAAATTTTTGCGTGTAGATGCCAGCAGTTGGACGGACGGTCATCGCTTCCATAATCCTTGGTTCTTCACAATAAACGTATTTATAGGTTGCTGTCAGACTAAGCGCAACTTGCCTGCTATTGGACAGCTATCGCATGGCTGAACATAATCTCGACAGTAGCCCGTCAGCCAAGGTATCGGCTCTAACAGTTCTTAAACGATTGGCTCTGGGCTGAAAACGTCCCGGTATGAACAACGCCAAGCGTTGAATGTCTATAATTACCGGCACATTGGTCATTTTGATTATGTCGGCTTGGCTGGTTGGTTGGAACAGATCGTCCCCGAAACAAACATCAACTGACCTGCGCTAATTCCACAAAAATATCTTTGGGCAATCCATCCATATTGCCTCCACATTCCTGTTATAATCGGACTTTCAGCGCAACAGTCGGCAATGTCGCTTTTGGCGTTGTCGGTCTCGCCCGCGTTCAAGGAATATATAGTATAGAATTTTGTCTTTAATTTCCCGAGTTACACCGTAGCACAGGCTGGATTTTCCCTACCCAGCTTGCGGTGAAGGTGCCGCTGCCATGGCCACGACCAGTCCCTCCCCCAAAGGTCAATGCGGCGGCACCGCTTTTTTAGTTCAAGCGGAGGGGATTCCATGCTGGGGTGCTGCACTGCCGCGACAGTCGATCGCAGTGCTGCTGCTTGCCCGAAGGCGCGATAAGGAAAAGGCCGAGCCCATGAAATCTTATAATGCTCTCAAAAGTATCGCCACGGGACTTGCCTGCTGTTTCTGCTGTGTCGCCGCGAACGCAGAAACCAGCGATCAGATCAATATGCCCGAGCGCATAAATATCCTGGTTACTTATGGCGAGGACGAATGCCCGGAAGCAGAAGGCGATGAAATTGTCGTTTGTGCCCAAAGACCCGAATCGGAGCGGTACCGGATTCCGAAAGAACTCCGCGAGGCCGAAAAAGAAGATGTTGGCGGGCAGAGCTGGAGTTCGATGGTGGCTTCTCACGAAGAAGCAGCCAGACCCGGTCGCCCGAATAGCTGTTCGGTTGTCGGAACATTCGGGTTCAGCGGCTGTCAGGCAGCGATCATGCGGCAGTGGTTTGACGAACGGCGTACTGACGACAATTAAGCGCGGACGTATTGTGTGACGGGCAGGGCGTTGTTCCCCGGCTTTGCGACACAGGCTGGTGATCCATATTCCATCCACAATGATATTCTATCTGCAATCCACATCTTGTCGAATGTGGAGAACCGAAAATGCTGACTGCCATTGAGAGGAATCTGCCCCTATGGGCAACATCAAGCCTGTTGATATTGGCGCTATCCGCTTGTGGGGGAGATGATTCAACCGGCACCGACACTTCGATAACGCTGCCCGGAACCTCAACGCCTACGCCAACACCGACGCCAACGCCCACTCCCGCCGGGGTCACCACAGCTGACGTTGATTGCCCCTATAGCGGCAGTTATATGGACGATTACAGCAGCGCTGGCATGTTGACCGCGACGTGGAGCTGGGCATGCGACGGCACAAATCGCAGTCTTACCGGAAATGGCCTTCCGGACCATGCTGTGGGTATATTCCCGAATGCCGGAAACCCCAATATGATTTCAGCGCAGACGGTCAGCGGTTCGATGACATTGACTCCGACGATGGGGACGACGAACACCCAGATCGGCGGTCCTGGCGGTGCATCAGTCTATGCGCGCAATAGCGTCAAATTTGATCCCGGCACGGCGGGCACCTGTCCGAGCGGTATGACGTCGTCTTCCGACTGCAATCTTGCAAATGGCACGGACCAATGGCGGGTCGAAGCGCTGGGGCAGGACATTTTTGATTTTGGCGAAGATTCAAACAACGCCCATGTTCAGCCGGGCGGTGTCTACCACTATCACGGAATGCCGGAAGGTATTCTGACCAATGCAGGAGCATCAGACAGCAACAAGAAAATGGTGCTGATCGGCTGGGCCGGTGACGGATACCCGGTTTACGGCCGCTATTGTTATTCCAGCGCTATGGATGCCACGAGCGCATTAAAGGTCTGTACCGGAAGTTATATCAAGGACACCGTCGCGGATTCAGGGCGTCCATCGACGAGCCTTGTTCCGCTTGGCGCGTTTCTGTCTGACTGGACCTATTCGACCGGCTCGGGTGATCTGGATGACTGCAATGGCCGGACCGGTGTGACGCCGGAATTCCCCGACGGCATCTATTATTATATGGCGACTGACAGCTATCCCTACATGAGCCGCTGCCTCAAAGGGAATGTCAGCTAAAATGGGCAAAGCAAATCGAACAGTGCTGTGGACGGGATTTCTTGGCACAGCCATCGTGGCCACCATCTTTGGTGGTTCCCAGATCGAAGCGCAGCGCGGCCCCGGCGGCGGTCCACCAGCCGGAGGACAAGGTCCGACAGAGGCCATGCTGAAGGCTTGTACGGCGAAGCAGGCCGATGATCCATGCTCTGCAGAAGGGCCGAACGGCAAGCAGGTCGCGGGCAGTTGCTTTGCACCAGCCGGTCGGCCGCTGGCCTGCCGCCCTGCGAACGGAGCGATGGGGCCAGTCAATCGTCCTCCACAGGAACAGACCAATCTTGGCGCTCCGATCGAGGCAACCCGGGCGCAAACATTCGGGGTGCTTTGCAGCGCCCAAACCGACGTTCTGAACCGGCAAATCGGTTTGAAGAGCGAAGCGAAATGGTCCTGCGCACGAGGTCAGCGGCTGCTGGTTTCAAACGGTATCCCCGATCATGCCATTGGTAGGTTCCCCAACCCGGGAAACCCCAATAGCATTGCGGTGCAATCGTTCAGCTATGCCGTTGCGGTTGACCCGGTTGCGCACACGGGGAGCGGAGTGCGGGTCAAGGATTCCGGTTTTGCGCTCAATGGTATTCCCTTTGATCCCGGCACGGCAGAGCGTTGTCCCGATAATGCCACCGATGAACAGGCTTGCAGGGCGCATGAAGGCGAATGGAGTATCGAGGCATTGGGCCAATCGATATTCGACTTCGGCACAGACAATAACCACGCCCACGTGCAGCCCGGCGGCAAATATCATTATCACGGTATACCCGAAGCGATGCTGTCAGCTCAGACGCAAGCGGGTAAGTCGATGCAGCTGATCGGCTGGGCGGCAGACGGGTTCCCGATCTATGCGCGTTATGGACATGATCTCGCGAAATTCATGACCAGTACGCTCCGGCCGATGAAATCCAGCTATCGTCTTAAGACTGCAGCGGATGCGGGACGCCCGAGCACAGTGACCATCCCGATGGGGGCTTTCACCCAGGATTATGAATATGTCGCCGGTCTGGGTGATCTCGACGAATGCAACGGCCGGTTCGACGTCACACCTGAATTTCCCGAAGGCATATATCATTATTATGCGACAGACAGTTTCCCCTTTATCCAGCGCTGTGTGAAAGGTTCTACCGATAGCCAGCCAACTGCCCGTCGTGAGCAGCGACGTGGCGAAGACGGTGAAAGGCGAGGCAAGAGGGACGGCAAGCGTCCGCCGCCGGGGCAGGGTAGACGATGATCCGTCTGCTGCTGGCGCTTTCGTTACTGATTTTTGCCGGGGCCGCTCAGGCGCATTTGCTGCCGAAGCAGAACGCGACCATGAAAATCGTCGATAACAGCGCCAATTTCGTCGTGTCTGTTCCCGTCTCTGCACTGGTGAATGTCGACGACGATCGGAACGGGCTGTTATCCGCTGAGGAAATCCAGCAGCACGGCAAGGATATCGAGCAGCAATTCACCGCACGGTTCACCGTCACAGATGCCGGCCAATCTGGCGAAGGCCTGATGGTCTGGGTTGTCCGGCCGCAAACTGACGGCGATGCGTTGGACAGTGATTATGTGGTCATATTGCACCGGGTTGCGTTCGAGAAACCGCCACAAAACCCGATGGTCGCGACTGACCTCTTCGGTACCGGCGATGGCGAAGATCAAATGACCATGCGCGCCACTCTGGGCGGGGCGCAGGAAGTAGCGATACTCACCGCAGGCAACGGCCGGCATGAATTTTCCAGAGGGGCGTTAGCGGTTTTTGGTGATTTTGTCAGGTTGGGCATCGAACATATACTGGGCGGCTTGGACCATCTGCTGTTTCTGCTCACGGTCATCATTGCCGGGGCCGGCTGGCGTTACTGGCTGGGTGTCGTGACGAGCTTTACCATCGCGCATAGTATTACGCTGACGCTTTCCGCACTCGGGATATTCTCGATACCCGCAACCATTGTCGAACCGGCTATCGCCGCCAGTATCGTGTTGATGGCGGCGCTCAACCTGAAATACGGTCCCAATGATCGCGCCAATATTGGTTGGGGAAGAATATCCATCGTATTCGCTTGTGGACTGATCCACGGATTTGGTTTCGCTTCTGCTATTGGTTCGATGCTCTCGGGCACGAGCAGTCTTTTTACCACGCTGGCAGGATTCAACGTAGGGATCGAGATTGGCCAGTTTGCCTTTCTTGCCGGAGTGTTGTTGATCATCCTCGCTTTCCGCAAGGCCGGTGCGGGCGATTGGACCCATTATATACCGAAGTTGGCATCAATCGTCGCGCTGGCCGTTGGCATGATACTGTTTTTACGCCAGACGGAACTGGTATGAAATCGCGATTGGCGGAATCAGGGTACTTCAAACGCGACCGTTAAAAGTCAGGGGCAAAAAATGATCAAGAGAACATTGCTATTGTCGATGTCGCTATTGCTGGCATCGTGCGGGGCCAGTCCTGCGGCACCGATCGATATTGCCTCGGTCGATCTCGAAACGCTTTCTCCCGCCGAGCGCGAAAATTACTTGCAGGAGGCCGCAACATTTTTCGAACAGGCCAATATCATCGGTACTCCGTCTCTCGTCGATTGTACCTTGTCCGAAGGGGCTAAAACCACCTGCTTCTCCATCACAGTGAAACCGACCCCCGGTGATTATACGCCCGGACCCTGGTGCCCGCGCAATATCGGCGATGGCGAGGAAAAATCGGGAATCTGGCTGGAAGGAGGAAAAATATATGACGCTGACGGGAAGTTTTTGCAGAATCTGAGCGACTTTTATCAGGATGACGAGTGGCAGATATTTGACCCCGCAACTGGCAAGATAAACGTCACAGACAGTAAGGAAAAATGCGCGGCTGCCGCAAGGCCGGATGTGGACGAGAAATATCAGAATCACTGTGTCGAGTGCCAGCTGGACTACATGCCCGCTGAAAGCAGCATGACTTATGTCATTCCCGTCAGACCCCTTGCATCAAAATCAAGCTCACGGGCTCAGGGTGGTGCGGGTGTTGCCATAAATGGTATCCGGCTCGATGGTCCGGCTCCCGTGGACGCTATTTTGGGCGCGCATACGCTAGCCCCGTTTGATGATTGCGGTGGTCATGTCAATTTGCACGTCGGCTATCATTATCACGCAGTGACCGATTGCCTCGTCGACAAATCGTCCAAGACCACGGACAAGAGCGATGCGCCGGTCATCGGGCTGGCGATGGATGGTTACAAGATTCTCACGCATAAGCTCAGCAATGGTGAGCTGCCCACGCAGCTTGATAGTTGCCAGGGGCACAGCACAGCAGAATATGGTTATCATTATCACGCGGGCGCAGCCGGGTCGAACCAGATATTGGGATGTTTGACCGGTCAGCAGGGGTGCTCTTTCGAGGGTAGTGGCGAAAGCTGCGATGCGACTGTCAGGCAAGGCCCCCCGGGTGGGGGCGGTCCGCCACCGGGTGGGGGCAGACGCCCACCAAACCCCGACGGAGAATGACCTGATCGATTCTCGCTGTTACTCGGCGTCGAAGCGATAGCCAGAACCGTAGACGGCGGCAATGCAGCTCGACTCAGGATCAACGATTGCCAGTTTTCGACGAATATTCTTGATGTGGCTGTCAATCGCGCGGTCTCCGGATTCCAGAGACTGCTCGCCAATCTTGTCGAGCAGTTGATCGCGCGAAAACACCCGGCCCGCGTGCTGAATCATCGTCGATAATATATGATATTCGGATGCCGACAGCTTGAGCCATGTGCCCCGCCAAGCGATACGCTGCCCGGCATCATCCACCAGATATTTACTGGCAGCCGGATCGCTGGTTACCCGGCCTTCATATCTCCGGATCAGCGCGTTCACTCGGGTGACCACTTCCCGCGCGCTAAACGGCTTGGTAACATAATCGTCTGCACCGTCGGTCAGGCCCTGCAGCTTGTCCACTTCGTCGGTCCGGGCAGTTAGCATCAAAATCGGCACCGCGCTGAATTTTCGCAATTCCCGGCAAATCGTCATGCCATCCGATGCCGGCAGCATGAGATCCAATATGATCGCGCTCGGCGGTGATGATCGTACCGACGACACCACGGAACGGCCATCCGCAAATATTTGCGGATGATGGCCGGCACTGCTAAAATAGTCGGACAATATCGCGGCGATCTTATGATCATCTTCGACGATGAAGATAGTGCGGTTCTTGATCATGCTCGGTGGGGCTCCTGTGGCAGGTTCAGTTCAATCAATAGTCCCCCCAGATTTGAATTTCTCGCAGAAATCCGGCCGCCATGGGCTTCGACAATTGCCCTGCAGACAGCCAGGCCCAGGCCGCTGCCGCCGGATGATCTGTCCCGGGCCTCATCGACCCGAAACAGCGGTTCGAACAGCCGGGGCAAGGCATCAACCGGAACCCCGGGAGCGCTGTCCTCCGCTGAAATAATGATGCGATCGCTTGCGCGTTCGAGCCTGACCTGCACAGTCCCCGGCGCGTCGGTATAGCGAAGGGCGTTGGTCAGCAAATTACCCAACAGCTGTTCGATCCGCTTGCCATCCCAGACAACCGCAAGCGCAGCTTCGCTGCCCAGGTCAACGTCCAGCTTCAGTCCGGCTTTCGTCAATAGCGGTCGGAACCGCTCGGTCACATTACCAACCAGCTTTACCGCATCATTCGCCGTGAACTTGTGCGGGGCATCTGTAAGATCGGAAACAGCCATGAAGTGCAGGTCCTCGATCAGGTCCCCGAGCCGGCCTGTCTCTTCCTGCAACGAAAGGATCGCGTCCTGATCAAGTGGCCTTATGCCGTCTTTCAGCGCTTCCAGTTCGCCCGAGAGGACGGTGAGCGGGGTCCTCAGTTCGTGGCCGATCTCGGCCAGCCAGCCGCGCCGCGCCTGGTCCGCACGTGCCAGGCTTTCCGCCATCTGGTTGATATTCTGACCCATGGTCGAAATTTCGTCGGCGCCCGCAGAATCGGTGCGGACGGCAAAATTGCCGTTGGCAATCTCTTTGGTTGCAGCTTCCATATTCGCCAGCCGCCTGGTGCCGACCCGGGCGAACCCCCAGGCGGCCAGTGCGGCAAATATCATCAGCGCACCCACTAGCAGCGCTGCGTTGATATATTGACTGCGCAGGAACCGCGTATCCACGCCGCCGGGCGTAGGGGCATGCGGAATGATCTTGGCCGTCCCGACAGTTTGGCCATCCAGACTGATCGCACGCGCGGTCATTTCGGGCCCACCTGCCCGAGGCGGCGGCGGGCCGGCGATCTGTTCACCACTTGCATCGAAAAGCAGCAATCGGGGTGCTATGAAACCGGGTGGCCCACCACTTCGAGGTGGCGGTGGGGGGCGATCCATTACATCGCGTGGAAACGGACGGAGTGGCCGGTCCGGCCGGCGTCTGCCGGCGCCAAAATCTGCAATGAAACTTTCCCGTACCAGGTCGCCATGTAGGCTTTCTAGGGTGATCTTGCCCGTTTTCAGTGCGGCAACCCCGCCCTGTTCCTCCAGTTTTTGCGAGATCAGGCTCACATAGGCATCAATTGTTTCCGCATCCCGCGCCTCGAGATAATCGGCAAAGCCACGATTGAGATTCCACGCCATCACCGTCGCCATCGCCAAAGAGGCAACAAGTGCAGTAACCGCCACCAACAGGAACAATTTGTGAAATAATCTTAGTGTCATTGATTGCTTATCGATCCATCCAATCCCGATTGATAGGGACTAATTGTGGATATAAATTGAGCGGGGATCTTTTCTGCCATGTCGCTGCCTCCAACGAACCCTTTTCATAGCAAGTAGCCATGAAGCCGATGGGGAGGCACAGGTGCCACTTGTTTCAAACTTCAGTGTCAGGCCTCGGGGTCCCAACTGGGCCAGGCAGGCTCGCTCCTTCGCGTTAAGTGGCAGGATTATCGACGGTGCGGAGCTGACCGCAATGCATCAGCGATGGCTGTGCGCATTTTTTTCGGTTTCCAGCGATCATCATAGGGATGTCCCCGCAATGCCAGGCCGTCGGCGCGGCGTTTATAATCCGGATAGCCGGGCCGGTTCATATAGCTGGTCCCGTCGGTCAAGGACCATAAGATTACCTGCTTCACATTGGCAAAATCCAGCGTCAGATCGAGATAGCCTTTGGTAAATGCGGCGGTCTCTGCGTCGCGGCGGACGGGATCCGGATCATCGATATTGCGATCGCTGCAATCCAGTTCGGTCAATATGATATCCAGGCCCATGGCTTTGATTTCCTGCAGGAAAAGCCGCCATCCAATTTCATCCCGCGGCCGGCCCAGCGTATTGCCGAGGTGACTCTGGATTCCCAAGGCATCAATCGGAACATTGCGCGACAGCAACCGCTCGAGCAGTCGCAACAGCGCGTTACGATGCAATGGCGATGCCTCCCAGTTCATCGTGTCATTGTAAACCAGCTGCGCATTGGGCGCCTTTGCTTTCATCATTTCGAAAGCCAGATCGATAAAGCGTTCACCCATGAGCCGGTTCAAGCCGGAATGGCGGATCCGGCCATTGCGCGGGTTGATAGCTTCATTCACAACATCCCAGGAGGTGATCTCCGGGAATGTCCGGCCTAGATAGGCTGCATGCCGCCACATCCGACTGGTCAATGGGCGGCGTCGTTCGCGGCGCAATTCGCCGGCCATCTCGACGAGCCATGCAGGCATGCGTTCATCATGATTCCATATGAAGCAATGCCCACGCGTATCGAGCCCGTTATGCCGTGCGAATTTCGCCAGAGCCTTTGCGGGTGCGCTCTCCCGATTATTCCGCTCGGGTTCCAGATATTTCCATTTCAGGCTATTTTCTGTCGTGATGGTATCGCATTCGCGAACAATAAGCCGGGTCCATTTTTCATTGCCCAGCCATCGCGCCGACACCGTGCTGCCGAATGAAATACCGCGGGTTGCGGCAATAGCGGCCAGTGAGCTCTCGGTTCTTACTGCCGCGAGAGCCGGAAGCGGACAGCAAAGCGCGAATCCTGTACCGATCGTACCGCGCAACATATCCCTGCGGGTGAATGCCTGCTCCATCAAGTTGGTATCTTGTCGCATGTCACAGGTTAAGCTGATATGGCTCTGAAAAGTCAACGGCTATTGATTCTCAAGAAATTGTAAGAGTTTTACAACGCCTTAGCGTCCTAATTGATGAATTATGCGACCGTCACGCCGCAATATTCAAATGTAAACAAGTCTAACGGAATGTAATTTGCCCTTGTTATGACGATCGGAAATCTACAGACCAATCGTGCGCAGAGAGTTATTGCGCTCCAGTAGTAACTGGCCGGGATACTAGCCCGATTGTACAATAATATTTGAAGAATAGGGGCCCTATCTTATGAACGGCAAAAAAATACTTGTGCTTGGCGGAGACGGATTCTGTGGTTGGCCGACTGCGTTGCATCTTTCATCCATAGGTCATGACGTCACAATTCTGGACAATCTGTCGCGTCGGCGGATCGACCTTGAACTCGGCATCCGTAGCCTGACACCGATTGAGCCAATCGACGTCCGGGTTGAGGCATGGGAAGAAGTTTCCGGAAACCGGATCGACTATGCAGTCATCGATATTGCCAAGGAATATCAGGAATTCTCGGACTTTCTGGAAGAGTTGCGGCCAGACACAATTGTCCATTTTGCTGAACAGCGAGCGGCACCTTATTCGATGCGCGGCGCCAAAGAAAAACGCTATACCGTCGACAATAATATTTCGGCGACACATAATGTTCTCGTGGCTCTCAACGATCTCGGATTGGACACCCATCTGGTGCATCTGGGGACCATGGGTGTTTACGGCTATTCCGGTGCAGGATTTGAAATACCGGAGGGATATCTTCCGGTAGAAGTGGCTGATGACGAAGGAAAAAGGCATCAGCGTAATATTCTCTATCCGACAAGCCCCGGCAGCGTCTATCACCTGACCAAATCTCTTGATCAGCTGTTGTTTCAATTTTATGCAAATAACGACAAGATGCGCATTACCGATCTGCATCAGGGCATCGTCTGGGGTACCCAGACCGATCAGACCCGGCGCCACCCCGCGCTGGTCAACCGGTTTGATTATGATGGTGAATATGGCACGGTATTGAACCGCTTCCTGGTGGAATCCGCTGTCGGTCATCCGCTGACAGTGCATGGTACAGGGGGCCAAACCCGCGCTTTCATCAACATACAGGACACTGTTCGCTGCGTTGAACTAGCCGTCAATAATCCGCCGGAAGCCGGTAGTCCGGTCAAGATCCTCAACCAGGTTGCGGAAACATTGCGGGTCAAGGAACTGGCGCAACTGGTTTCGTCGCTGACTGGCGCTGAAATCGCTTATGTACCCAACCCGCGCAAGGAAGCGGAAGAAAATGACCTGAATGTCAGCAATAGACATTTGCGTGCTTTGGGCCTTGATCCCATATTGCTGGCCGCCGGCCTGCTCGACGATACGATAGAGATATCATCGCGTTACAAAGACCGGATCAACCTTGCCAAAATCCCCGCCCGTACGGCCTGGAATGCCGACCGGTCCGACGCGTTGGACCATCAAAGCCGCGTGGACATCGATGGCCAGGATAGCGATCCACAGGAACAAAAGCAAAGTCAGCAAGCCGCGTAACATTAGAATGAAAAGAAGAATGTAATGAGATTAATCGGCGTAGGGTTGCTAGCTTTTGTACTGGCGGGAGTTCTGATTCTGTTGGGACAGGGCGGTGCTTTCAAATCCGGCTGGACCAAGCTCAGTGGTGGTGATCAGCAGCAATTTTCCGATTATGAAGGTGCGGCGGGTCTGGGGTCTGATACCAGCGGAACCAGCGTTTTCACGACGGGACAAGACTCCGACACGCCGCTCATTCTCAGCGGACTGCCATCCTACGCCGGTCTGGTATTTCACCTGCCGACTGATTCCCGACCGGTCAGCGGACGGTATGAACTGGTATATTCGAGCCGGATTACCGACGGCGTCGAAGGGGTTTTGCGTGTCTCGATCAATGGGGTCAAGCGCGCGGATATTCTGTTAAATCAGACCAAAGGTCAGCAGAAAGTCGAAATCGAGCTGACCGCAAGCGAGCTCGCGACCGGTGCTCTTGATGTCGGGTTGAGTTTGCAAGGCCGTGGCGAGATCGCCCAATGTTCTCCCAATGACTCCATTGCGGCTGTGGTCGAGATCAAGCCGCAAAGCGGGCTGCGGCTAGAGCTTGCCAAAGCGGTTGAAACGACAGGCGACCGTCTCGCTCTTTGGGGTGGCCGGGTTCCGGTGTCATGGAATAAACGCAACAGCAATGAAGAGGCCCTGGTATCATTGGTGCACGGTGCCCGGCTCGTACAGAAGGGCTATTTGCTGCATTTCGGTCCGAATGGCCTCGACAGTAACGCCCTGACAAAACTCTCCGGCGAAGCGAAGCCCTATAGCGACGTTTTTATCCAGCCAGCCTATCCAATCCCGTTTACCGGCAAAAACATCAATCGGGGCATGCGAAAGTTCGACCGGCAGACCAGCTGGCGCTATCACTATAGCGTTACGGATTTGCCGAACCAGATATTGCCATCTGCTTTGGATCTGCGCCTGGTGGTAGGGCCGACGGGCAATGACGCACGCTATGACCTCACCGTCGCTCTCAATGATCACATGTTGTTCTCTCGCCGCCTGTCGCCCCAGACGGAACGTGTCAGCCAATCCATATCTCTTCCGGCTGCGCTCCATCGGGCTGATAACAAGGTGGAAATATCCCTGGCCTCGGGCGACGGTAATCTCAATCGTTGCGGTACGGATACGCAATCGATTGCCGAGCTCCTGCCGGAAACCGTGTTGAAAGGTGGAGGGCAGAGAGCGTCTGATAGTCTCTCTCTGTTGCGCGCGAAATTATCCGCTGTCGATACGGTCGCGCTGCTCGGCGAAATAGATACTGCGGTCGACGCTCAGGCCGCTGCGCAATTGCTGGGGCAACTGGACCCTCGCGGCTTATCCTTCGTAACTGGCAGCACGGCTGCGAAAATCCGCGTGGTCAGCGGCGATATTGTTGCCGCAATCGCAAAAGAGGGCGTGCAGCCCAATGACTGGATCGTCTACAAATCACCGGATCGTGACGGCGGCGTCGTCGCTCGACCCGTCGGGGAAATCGTGACGCTTTCCAGTTCGGCTGTGGCATTGCTTGTTTCCATAAACGGGGATGATGGAGAGTCCGGTCCCGCGGGAAATGATGGTTGACCACCCCGCTGACCAGTGATTCCCGGCGAGAGGCGCAATATGGATCGGTCGACAGTCGCCCGCGGGGGCTGGCTGCGTCGGTATCACCCCTGCGCGTGCCGGCAATGCTCCTGACTTTTTGCCTGCTGGCTTTGCTCCAGCTATGGGCCTTTGGCACAGGTGAGTTGGACTGGCTCTTTCCCCAGCGGGATTACATATTTGTGCCTTATACCGGTCAGCATTCGATCGCTATCCGTACCTATATCGTTTCCTTTTACATCGCCTTTGCGTGTTTTGGCAGCGGCTCAGCCATTGCCCGGCTGCTTTTCGCCTTTGATCTTGTGCTGCGGTTTCTCTTGATCTGTTTCTTGCTCGACCTTTTGAACACGATTTTCCTGTCATTGGTTGGCGATCCCTATGCCCTGGTAGTCGTACAGATCATTGCCGGACTGGTTGGTTTTGCCTTATTCTCGCTGATGCTGCTGGAGCGCGGCTCGATGCCCGAAAAAGTGGTCATGAATGTGGGCGAGCATAAAAATCTCCGTCCGGTGTTGCGTCTGGCATCGACCGCGGTGATCGCGGCGGCGCTGTCTGGCTTCGTCGGTTATTCCGACTTTGCGGTGGTGGAAGGTTTGCGGGATATCACGTTGCTGGGCGGCATTGGCCCGGGCGTTCTTCTGTTTCTGCCCGTGCTTTTTCTCCAGCTATATCTGATCAGCCTGATTGAACGACGACTGGACGCAAAAGATGATTTTCGGTCGCCCGTCAGCATCATCGTGCCAGCCTTCAACGAGCGCTATATTATTGCAGAGACAATCCGCCATATCGACATAGCCGCCCAACATTATGGTGAAATTGTCGAGCTCATCATTCTGGACAATGGCTCGACCGACGATACCGAAGCGGTGGCTCGACAGGCGATTGCCGAGGCTACTGCATTGCAGGGCCGGATTATTCACGTCGCGCAAAGCGGTAAAGCCCATGCTCTCAATCGCGGAATCGCGGAAGCCACTCACCCGATCACAATCCGCATCGATGCCGACACGCTTATCGCACCGGATAATATCACCCTTGCCGTACAGAATTTCTCCGACGAGGAAATAGGTGTGGTCGGCGGCATACCCCTGCCACCGGGAGGGGCGATTTTTGACCGGGCCCGTCTGGTAGAGGTGCTGGTAAAGCACGGCTATTATTCACCGGCGCTCAGCGCGCTGTGGGGACTCGTCGGCGTTCCGGGCATGTTCGCGGTCTATCGGACCGGACCTTTGAAAAGCGTCGGCGAATTCGCATCAGGGATGAATGGCGAAGATACCGATATGTCCTTGCGGATCGGTGAAATGGGCTATCGCGCGATTGTCGACCATCGGGTGCGCTATGTTTCAGAAGTGCCGACCAGCTTTGCCCATTTGCGGGAGCAGCGTCTGCGTTGGTTCCGGTCTGTCTATCACGTCTCTTCACGCTGTCAGGACATCATCACATCTTCCTCGATGAATATTTGCGGGAAGCTCGTGCTACCCTATATGCTGTTGAATTCTGCCCGTCGCGCGATGATGGTACCGATCCTGTTGTTCGGCATATTCCAGTTTTTTACCGATACGGACCCGACCAGCCCGCTGGTATGGCAGGCCATTGCCGCCGTTCTGATCGGCGCGCCGATGTTGGTGGCCATCGCCGCAATCTTGATCAACGGCCGGCCCGATGCGCTATTGGGATTGCCGGAATATATACTGTTCC
This sequence comes from Parasphingorhabdus sp., assembly GCA_036963725.1. GTDB lineage: Bacteria > Pseudomonadota > Alphaproteobacteria > Sphingomonadales > Sphingomonadaceae > Parasphingorhabdus. The sequence goes on from JBALUX010000014.1 coordinate 29,745, forward strand.
GGGCCATGCGCGCCTGGTTCACCCTAGAATCTGTTTTGACCATTCCGATCAACCGGACTGCGAAATCCTTCCGCAAGCCTTCTCTCTCGACACAAAGCGACGCAAGACCATGAAAATACCATTTCTGACAATGACACTAGCCTTCGGAGCCGATGCAAGCAGCGCTGCTCTTGCACAGGATAACGAGTTTTTTGCTACAGCAGAATTGTCGGCAGGACGGGATGTTGTACCAGCTGATATCATCGAAAACGGGATCGACCAGGATCGTATTGCCAGTGCTGTCGAGAGTGAGATCCGGCTGGGCTATGATCTGGGACCGTTGTTGCTCGACTTCGGTGCAGAAATTGCCGTCTATCCCGAAGACAGCCGGTTCAACCGCTATGCATTTGGACCAGGGATTCGCGCCGATCTGCCGCTGGGCGAAAATGAGGCCACAAAATTGCGGCTGGGCGCCGAATATCAATATGTTCTCGGCGAAGACGGACGCGTGTTTGACCGCCCGCGGGCAGAGGCGCAGTTGATTCACCGCCATTCGAAAGAACATACGACCACTGGACGGTTGCGCTATGGTTTTCGCAATCAGTCCGAGGATCGTTTCACCGGCTTTGATCAGTCCGAGTGGTTGGCCGAATTGCGTCACAACTGGCGTCCGGACGGTGGTCCGACATCGTTCAATATCTCGTTGCTGGGATTGAAACATGATGCGGAAGAAAATCGCTTCAGCTATACCGGCTATGGCTTTCGACTGGTCGGCAGCACGCCGTTGGCTGAAAAACTGACCGGTCTCGCCCGCTTCTCTGTTGTGCAGCGGGATTATGAGGATGATTTTTCATCCCTTTATCCGGTGAACCGGTCCGATACACATATACGCGCAACTGGGGGTCTGGACTATCAGGCATGGGATCAGGTCTCGATATTTACCGAAGCCGGTTATGTCAGCAACGCATCAAACATCCCGGTGCGCGATTTTGACGGATTTGTCGGTCGCCTCGGTCTGCGTTTTGCCCTCGAAAGCAGATAGCCCACGCTTGGCCGTGAGCCTGTGAATAGGATGTCGGAACATTCGAAACCGGCCCGCGGTCGCAGGTAGCCTGCGATAGTCAAAAATGTCCTCAGATTAGTACAAAAAAACATTGTCAGTCGAAGGGTGAAAATCCTTGGAAAAGCGCGACTTTCAAGTGATTTTATGGGCGGAAACCAGGTCGGCGCGGGGACGTGAATCCGACCCGAATGGTGATCAATGGTTAATAATTTTCTGATATTCCCGTCTCCATAGTTGAGTAAGGTTATTATATGGCTGAAATTTTGATTGCTGATGACGATGAGATTATCATCGATCTCATTCGCTTCCGCTTGGAAAGCGAGGGGCATACTGTTGTGGCTGCAACGGATGGCGAAGCTGTGCTTGCGGTGCTGGCGGAACGCGTGCCCGACCTTATCCTGCTTGATTCCATGATGCCGATCATTTCCGGGATGGAGGTCTTGCGTATCTTAAAACGAACACCGGCAATGCAAGATATTCCTGTTATCATGCTGACTGCGCGAAAGGGTGAAGCGGATGTTGTCGATGCTCTGCAAGCCGGGGCAAGTGATTATCTCACCAAGCCGTTCATGCCTCAGGAACTGTTGACCAGAGTCAGCATGCAACTGCAAAAAAGGCAAAACGGAGCTACATCAATTGTTTAACCAATTGATAGCGGCCCCTGCGTTGGCGATAGCCATAGTTGCGCCGTTGCAAGCACAGGCGATCACAACCGTCGATGGGCCTTCCGCTTCAGAGAGCCATGCTCGGGACGCCGAAATTCTCCGTCAAAAACTGGAAACGGAGCCGGAAAATGCCGATCTATGGCGTCGGCTTGCGGCAGCAGAAGCCGCCGATGGCAGACTCGACAAGGCATATACAGCGATAGGTCGGGCGACATCGCTCGCTCCGGATGATCGCGATATTCAGCTCGCACGCGCCAATATCCTGCTTTGGCAGGACCGGCTTTCTCTCGCAGGCGAGCAAGCCGACAAGGTGCGGGTGGTTGATCCCGATTATCCGGGTCTGGCCGGATTTGATAGCGCATTTGCACGGCGCCACGCCGAAGTCTCGAAGTTCGAGCCGCTTTCGTTCAGCGCCGTGCTGGGCACGTCCGATATTGTCTTCGAAAATGGTCGACACCAGAATTGGCAAAATGCGGTGGTTGCGGTGGCCTTCGGAAATGCAGAGCGCACGATTTTCGAGCTGGATGCAGACGCCGAGCGCAGAACGGCTACCGATGTGAGACTGTCAGGCCGGGCTTCGACCCGCATTCGCAATGGCAGCTTTTATTTGGGAGCCGGCATCACTCCCAACGCGGATTTCCGGGATCAATGGCGGCTGGTTGCTGGTGGCCAGATTCTCGTGACCCCGGGATTGCGGGGAACCGCTGATCTGCGTCTGGCAAAATATAAAAGCGGAATATCCGCCAGTATTGAACCGGGAATTTCTTACATGGCCGCGCAGGGCGTAACTTTGTCCGCGCGGATGATAAATCTCATCGATGGAGACGGCGACTATCGCATTGGCGCGGCAGTCCGGGCCAATTATGAATTCGCCAACGGCCATATCCTGTTTGCGAGCGCGGCCCGCTATCCCGACCGCGAGGCCGATATTACCAAACAATTGCGATCATTTGCACTGGGCGGTACAATCAATCTTGCTTCGCGATGGCGTCTGCGGCTTTCAGCATCGGATGAAAAACGCGAGGATTCCTATCATAGCCAGTCTGTCAATCTGGGGCTGACTTACAGGTTCTTGCAACCATGAATATCTATGGAGGGCTAATCCAGTTCTGCATCTGGACAACGGTCTTTTTAACGGTGGCGTTTGCTTTGCTTGTCTTGCGCCGCTGGTACACCGAGCACCGCGCACCGGTATATAAGGCGCGGCAAAAAGCGATTACCCACAGCTATTTGCGGCGGGTCCAAGGAATGGAAGTCGAACAGGCCGGGGCTAAATGGTCTGTCGAAGCGCGGCTTCAGGCCTTGACTCATTTGCTGATGCTGCTGCGCGGTGGCGATCGGGACAGGTTGATCCAGCTGGCAGAAATCGACGGTCTGCTGAAAGCACCGCTGCGCCAGTGCAAGGCGTGGCGCGCCGCTCGCCGCATTGATGCCGTCCGGACATTGCAGCAATATGGCGGAGAAGCCGCGATTGCCAAGCTGCGTGAAGTGCTGCGTCATGATCGCCATCGCATTGTCCGGCTTAATGCGGCCTTTGCCTTATCCGGTTTTCACCAGCTTCCGCCGCCCCGCGAAACAATCGAACTTATCGGCATGCCCGCGCGGGCACCGACCAGACTGGATGTTGCGATGCTTCGTGCGCTGGCTTCGGAATATCCCGCGCATCTGGTCCGGATGCTGGGAGACGTGATGCCGCATCCGAGGCGTGCTGCAATCATTGATGCCCTGGGTTGGTCGAACGTTGAGTCCGTGATTCCAACGCTGGAACGGGCAGCCTCATTTGACAATATCGAAATTCGCTGTGCTGCGCTAAGGGCCGCGGGCAAGCTTGGCCATCCATCGGTTGCCAAATGGGTATTGGAGGCGCTCGAAGATCCGAACACCTTCGTGCGCATACAGGCGGTTAACTGCTGTGCCACCTTGCGCTTGACCACAGCTTTGCCGGTGCTGCGAGCGCTTTCACACGATCCGGAACTCTGGGTCCGGTTGCGGGCCGAGGAAGCCATCCCCCGCCTCGAATCTCTCGTTGCAGAGAGACAGACGAAACCCGCTATGCAGGTGGCTGTATGAACTGGGATCCAGTCCAGCATATCGCCGTTCAGTTGGTGATGTATCTGGCCTATATTTGTTTGATCGTTGTGGTGTTTCGCAATTTCATCAGCGTGGTGCAGCTCGTCATGGCTGCGTTCATATTCGCTACCAGGGTAAAGCCGTCGGCGGTCTCGCTGGACCTGTGGCATCGTTATGGCGATCTGGCGTTACCGGTTTCGGTAATCGTACCGGCGTTCAACGAAGAATTGTCGATCGTCCAAAGCGTAAGAGCGATCCTCGCGCTGGAATATCCCGAACATGAAGTGATTGTGGTCAATGACGGGTCCAGCGACCGCACGATCCAGGAATTGATCGACGGTTTTGATTGCGTTCCGAGTGATCGAGCGCAAATCGAGGTCTTGCAGCACACCAAGATTCTCGGCGTCTATCAGTCGCGCAAACATGCCAATCTGATCGTCATCGACAAAGAGAACGGCCGTAAGGCAGACGCGTCCAATGCCGGCATCGGCTTTGCCAGAACGCCACTTGTCTGCGTGATCGACGCCGATTCTATTATCGAAACCGACGGCCTGCTAAGAGCGACCGAACCGTTCATGTATGACACCGGAAAAATGGTCGCTGTCGGTGGCGCCATCCGGATTGCCAACGGCTGCGAGATCAGGGCGGGTTCCCTCCGCAAGATCGGCGTCTCCAAAGCGTGGTTGCCACGGTTTCAGGTTGTCGAATATCTCCGCGCCTTTCTTACCGCCCGGGTTGCCAATGCCGAAGGGGATTCACTGATGCTCATATCCGGAGCGTTTGGCATCTTCCGGCGGTCCGCTCTGATCGAAGTGGGTGGATACGAACATGAAACGGTCGCAGAAGATCTGGAACTCATTGTCCGCATCCATCGCTATATGCGCGAGCATAAACGGGACTATAAAATCGGCTTCGTTCCGGAAATCGTTTGCTGGACCGAAGCGCCAACGACCTGGGGTGGCCTGCGCAACCAGCGGGCGCGGTGGCAACAGGGCGCTCTGGAAACCCTGATCCGGCATCGCCGGATGATTTTCAATCCGCGCTACGGCCGGATTGGCCTGCTCTCCATGCCTCAAATCGTCGTCGAGGATGTCATCGGGCCACCGGCTGAACTGATCGGCTATCTGGTCATACCGGCTGCGCTCTTGCTCGGTGTAATGGATCCGACGATGGTCATACTTTTCCTTTGTCTGACAGTTCTTTTCGGGTCGGGCCTGAGCATCGGAACCTTGGCGCTGGAAGAACTGCAGCTCAAGCGCACACCGTCGGCGCGTGACCTCATCCGCGTTGGTCTGGCGGCATTTGTCGAGAATTTCGGATATAGGCAGGCAAATCTCTTTTTTCGCTTTGCCGGCATCGGCAGACATCTTCGTAAGGATACCAGTTGGGCTGCTGTTCCCCGCGAAGGGTTCGACTCTGCCCGTGATGAATAGCCCCTCGATATGGTCCGGCTGCTGAACTCCAGTGGTTGAGTCCGTTAAGGCCAATGACGATATCGGGAACTCAATATTCTCTAAAAACAGCATTTGTTCAGCCGGGTAAAAACCGGCTCCTGCAAGCAGCCCTTCATTTGCAAAGGTCCGCATGCTCCGATCTTGCCGTCTGAGTTTGCCAATCGCGATGGCAAATGCCATGACAGGCTATGCGGTTACGACAGATTGAAATATTTTATCACGTGTATCGAGAGGGATCGATCAGCAGCGCGGCGCGCGAATTGCATGTGTCGCAGCCATCGGTGAGCAAGGTGCTCCGCTATGCGGAAGACCAACTTGGCTTTGCCCTGTTCAGGCGGGAAAAGGGCCGTTTGTTCGCGACACCCGCTGCCGACGAACTGTTCGTGGAAATCGAGGATATTTACAACCGTATCAGCGCTTTTGACCGGACCACGCAGAATATCAGAAAGCGTAAAGGCGGGCATATTCGCTTTGGTGTGCTGCCCTCGCTCAGTCTGGATCTATTGCCCGAATGTATAGCGACCATGCGTTTGGCCGATCCGGAGATGAGTTTTGAAGTGACAACCCTGCATTCCAGCGAGATGAATTTGTCGTTGCTGGAGAAAAGATGTGATATTTGTATCGGCTTTGGCAATGAGGCCGATGAGCGCCTTTCCAGTCAACGGCTTGGCGATGCCGAGCTTTTGCTGGTCGCACCCTTCGGTTGTGAGGGCATTCCAAAGGGGGAGGTTGATCTCGGCTTTCTGCATCAAGCGGATTTCATCGGTCTGCAGGATAGCGGTCCTGCCGGTGTGTTATTATCCAAGTCTATGGCTGATCGCGAAATTGTCCCGCATGAAGTGGTTACGGCGCATACCTATCATATTGCGCTGTCCCTGGTCAGCAAGGGCGTCGGCATATCCGTTGTCGACCAATATACAGCGGCCAGTTCATCAGAGAATGATCTGACCAAGCATCATTTTGTCGACCCCCTGATACTTCCTGTGTGCGCGGTAAGCCACAGGGACAGCCAGCAACCTGAATTGATCGAAAGCTGCCTGGCCGCGCTTTCCAAAGTCGTTAAACTGATGTCCTCAAGCCAGAATTGACTGACAGTTAGGCAGAATCCCGAATATTGCTTACGGCGAAGGCATAGCCTTGGTCTATAACTTTGGCCCCAAAATGTCGGGTCCCCGCCGTTGCCAATGCGGTTGCGTTTATGCCACAACAATCCGGGGCAACTGGAAAAATCAGTAATCCGCCAACAATTAAAAACGGCCGGGGTCGCCGAAACAGGGAGGCAGAAATGTCACAATCAAGAACACGTATCTGTGCGTTAATGTGCACAACAGCTTTATTCGCGACGGGGACGGGCACCGCATTCGCACAAGATGCAGCGGCGCAAGATGCGGCGGCACAGGATGCTGCAATTGGTGAAAATGTCATTGTGGTCACCGGCTCGCAGATCAAGGGCGCGAAAATTGACGATATTCTCCCGGTGACTGTGCTTGATGAAGAGGCAATTGAAACCACTGGCGCGGATTCCGGTGACGAGCTTTTCAGAGCCATCCCGCAAGCCGGCACGGTGGAGTTCAATGACCAGAGTAGCCAGTCGAACAGCCCGAATGCGGCGCGCGGCGACATCGCATCGATCAATTTGCGCGGATTGGGCACAGGTAACACGTTGCTTCTGATCAACGGTCGCCGGATGGTTCTGAATCCGGGTTTCCAGACCGAGCTTTTTGTTCCGGTCGTTTCGTCGGACACGAACGAAATCGCCCCCGGCGCTGTCCGCCGCCTGGAGGTTTTGCGGGACGGTGCTTCCGCGCTTTACGGCGCTGATGCCGTTGCCGGTGTGGTGAATACGATATTGAAGGACAATCTGGACGGCGGATTCTTGCGCGCCAACTATGCTGCATCCATGGGCACGAGCCTGTTTAATTCGAGCATTCGCGGCGGCTATGGTTTTGATTTCAACGAGGGCCGCAGCAACCTCACGCTTTATGGTTATTATTATCATGAAAATGGCGCGCCGACGTCAATGCGCGACTATTCCGCAAGCAGCGATCTTCGGCCGTTCGTCGAAGGTACGGATTTTGAGGGTGACTCCAATTTTCACAACAGAACCTCGGATACCCCTTGGGCGACTTTTGATATCCAGGGATCGGGCGCGACTTCCAGCAATATCTGGGCGGTGCGCGATGATGATTTCCATATCCAGCCCTGCAGCTTTTTGTCGGCGGGAGACACAAGATCTGTTAATCTCGGCGGCGGCCTTTGTGCCGATAATGGATCGAGCGTGGATTCCGACCTGCGCTACGATTCAAACACCGACCGGAGCCTGTATTCCGAAAAGGATCGCTACAATGTGTCCGCGCTCTTCAATCATGAATTGAGCGATGCTGTAGAATTTTACGCGGAAGGGTCTTTTTACCGGTCCAAGTCAACGCGGGTTCGGGAACAAAGCGGTCCGCTGTCTGCCGTGCCGCTGGGTGTTCTGTCATCGGCTTATTATAACCCTCTGGGCGCGACGACCCTGCTCGACGGGTCTACCAATCCCAATCGGCTGGATGGCCTGGGTTCCGGGGTCAGCGATTCCGGGCGCGACCTTTTGCTCGAAAATTACCGCGTAATCGATGCTGGACCGCGCAATATCACGGTCACAAAAAACACCTATCGGGTGGTCGCAGGCTTGAAAGGTGATTTGTGGGGATGGGATTTTGATACCGGATTTCTCTATTCGCAAGCCAATACAACCGATCTGGCCCGCAACCGGATTTCCAGCAGCCTGCTTCAGGATGCAATCAACCGTAATGATGCAACAGCTTATAACCCGTTCAATGGCGGCTGCCTCGACAATGTGAATATTGGCGATTGCACACCGAGCAACGACCAGGTTCTGGATGACATTGCGATTGACGTGTTCCGCAAAGGCGAAACGACATTGGCCCTGACCGATTTCAAGGTCTCCAGGCCGGATATTTTCACTCTGCCAGGCGGTGATGTCGGTCTGGCCGGCGGCATAGAGTTTCGCCGCGAGACGTTTCTCGATGATCGTGATTCCAGACTGGACGGAACCATTACTTTCACCAACGCCGTTACCGGTGCGACCAACGGCAGTGATGTGGTGGGCAGCAGCCCGACCCCGGATACCAGCGGTAATCGCGAAGTATATTCCGCCTTTGTAGAAACATTCGTGCCCTTGATATCGGAGGATATGGAGATCCCGCTGGTCCATTCGTTGAACCTGCAGTTGGCCGGGCGCTTCGAAAGCTTCTCGGATACCAGCAGTACCTTCGTTCCCAGAGCGGCTGCTTCATGGACGCCGTTTTCCGGTGTAATCCTGCGCGGTGCCTGGTCGCGAGGATTCCGCGCGCCAAATCTGATTCAGGTCAATGATACCGGCACGACCCGTTCGAACTCCGAACGGCCAGCCGTCGAATGTGTCGCCGAGCTGATCAAGGGCATTGAAACAGATGCAGGCGATTGTGGTACAAGATCGATTGTCGATTATCGGACGGGTAATGATCTCGAACCGGAAAAGAGGCCACCTCGAACAATGGCGAATTCGGGCTGAAGTAGCGATTTGGTTCCCGCACTGGCCAAGGAGCCCGATTATTTACGGGACGCGCCGGCCCGTTTTGGTGTGTTTCAGGCCTTCTGTCGGGTCTCTGGCCTCATGTGGCGACGGCTGCCGCCCTTTCCAGCACCACCAGACGGCGCATGTTATAGGCTAGGTTCTGCATCCCGATCTTCACCGCGGCCCGGACGATGCCGATGGTGCGGACGAACTTTCCGCCCATGCTGTTGTGCTGGTTGCCAAACACATGCTCGACCCGCGCGCGCACTTTTGAGCGGGTCTTGTTGGCCGCCTCCTGACGCGGCGTGAGCGGTTTTCCACGGCTGCCGCGCCGGTGGATATGGCTCTTCATCGCGCGCTCGGCGAGCATCTCCTCACTCTCTTTGCTGCGAT
>JBALUX010000015.1:0-38353 GCA_036963725.1 Parasphingorhabdus sp.
GGCCCGCCCCGCCGATGCAATCTCGGCCTTGACCGGGACAAGATCGTCTCTCCCTAAAGCGAAGAGGGTCGTGGGTGAAAACGGGGAATAAGCTGCCGGACCGACGGCCAGCAACGAACTCGCGTCTAGCAGGGCAAAATCTTCATCAGCGCCATGCCGGTCGATCTCGATCTCTGTGCCGCCGAGACCCCGGATCAGGCGAGACAGACGAAACCTCCCCTCGCCCAATGATTTTGCTTCGGCAAACTGTAAAACTTCCCGCCCGATCAGAGCGGTGTTGCTACCGGCCAGCAATTGTGGATCATCGGCGTGTGCCAGAGTCATTGCCATATTTTGCAATTCTACTTCAACATGGTTGATCTGATCAATCAGAGCGGGATTGGCTGCACCGAGCGCGCCTGAGGCACGGCCAATGACCGTCGGCGCTGGTATTTGACCGACATATGCTGCGGGCGCACCATCGGGTCCGGCGGCAAAGAGCTGGGCGTTGCGCCATCCGGCATCCCCGGCCGCAGCTGCGTAGAGCCTGACTTGATCGGACGGAGCGGTAGGTGCGTCGATGGCAAACGGCAGATCGACGAGCACAAGACGGGTCAACCCCGCGCGAAGGTCAGGGTCCGCTACATTTCTGCCCTGATCCGAATCGACCAGAACCATAGCGCCGCTACTGTTCACACCGGTCAACGAAAGCTGTACGAAATTCGCGCCAACCTCGCATTCCCGAATGCGCCAAATACCCTCGAACGCGTCAAACTTTACGAGCATGGTGGGCCGCAGCGGGCGGCTCCCCAGGGGTACAGACACGTTGAGGCTCGACCGCTCCTTATATGCAGACCAAAGTCCGGCCATCGCGATCGTTCTGGCGCTACCGGCAGCTATCGTCGCAGGAAAATCTCGCACAAGCGCAATCCGGCCAGCCCCCGGGCGGAGCGCGGACTGTATGCCGGCTTGATAGTCGCGTGCAGGATCATAATAGCGGACCGACAAATGCCGGGGAGCCAGTGCAACCGCCGCTGTGCGGGTCTCCGGCGGAGCAATTTCCTGATTCCCGATCGTACGCACGAAATCGCTGTCGATGGTCACGGCGGACCCAAACTCGAAACCGCAACACGGTTCTGCCGCGATACGATCAATCGCTCTCGGATCAGCCGAGAATGACAGGGGGATTGATTCGGTCAAAGACCGCAAGGAGGCCTGCCGATCTGGACCGCCAGCCGAAAATCCGATGACCGTATCTGCCGGCGGCAAAGCAATCCGTTCACCAGAAATGTCGGCAATGACCTCGGCGATCGTGACCAAGCCGTCGTCGGCTATCACTTCAAACGTCAACGACGGAATCCGGTTACCATATTCAGTCAGGTCCATTTCGCCAAAAACCGCCAAAGCAAAGTCGCGATAGGCGGGCGTTCCTCCATCGGCCTCGGCACTGGCCATCAAACCGTCGACGGGCTGGTCTTCACCACCCGCGTGAAAGGAAAACTCCACTTCGGTTTTGAAATCTCCGGCGGCGCCCCGAAATATTTTACCATCGGCCCATATCCGGCCGATATTCCGAATCCGGCGGCTGGACAAAGCAACCGCGAAACAGGCAGAATAGCTGTAGACGGTGGCGCTCGGCCGCCCCTTTCCGCCACCTTCCCGGCTCCGGGTCTCGTTCAAGTCGGTCGCCCAGATGACCGTACCCGCGACACGCATTTTGCCAAATATCCGAGGGACCTGAGATCCATAGCTGGAAGTCTGGACGGCCAGATCCTGAAGCCGCGGTCCTTCCCGTCCCTTTGGCTTGAAGAGCATATTCTGATCGATCTGCTGACCGATTATGGCGCCAATCGTACTGCCAATCGGGCCGCCGACTATGGAGCCCGCAACGGCCAATACCAATGTTGCCATTCAATCCTCCTTCAATCTGAAAATGGAAACGATTGGCCACGGTGCATCACCTGGACAAAAAACCACCTTTCCCAGACCGGCATGGGCGTGGACAAAACCATTCCGGGCACGGATCAAGAAATGCCACTGGACCGGGCTGGTCCGGACGAGCACGAAATCGCCTTCGGACATTTTGGTCTCGGGCGGAAAGCGATTGAAGCCGGTATCAGCCATAAATTCATTGATCGCCTCCCCGGACCCTCCACGGATGGAATAGCCATTGGGCATCTGGCAATCGACACCGGCAGCCGCCAGACATTGGTCCGCCAGCCCGATACAGTCCAGGCCACATTGCTCATCCCGACCATGCAGTCGAAATGCAGCCCCGCACAGAGACATAGCTTTTTCAGCCATTTTCGTTGATCCACTTCCAGATGGTTTCATGCGCCGGGATATCGCGTGAGCAGGTCATTGCCGGGAAGATAGGGCTCTCCGCGAAAGTTGGCGCTGTTGGCAAAGCGGTCCCGGCAAGTAGCGAAATTCTTGTTGCAGCCCTCGGTCAGCAGCACTCTGGTGCCCAGGGCTACAGTCCGGGAGGGCAGGTCTGCCAGTCTGACAGCATTCCCCTGCCCGTCGATTATCGCGTAACGCAGCCCGCAATTGGGGCCGTCGAGGAAGCGCAGCGATCCGAACATGAAATCGGCCGCCGCACCAGCCAGAGCATCGACCCCTAGTTCCTCCCCCTCCATCGAAATAATCCGGCCTTCCCGCTGGTGGCAGTGCAGGCTGAGCTTGCAATGGCGGTCGCCAAATTCGGCCCGGCAAGTTGGCGACGTCAGCGGAGCAATCGGCTCGTCGAGGAAAGAGGTCGCGCCCAGCATTTCGACGGTGAAATTGTCACCTGACTTAACAATCTCACCAAATTCCCCGCAAATCAAAGGCAATGGTTCGACGTCGGGCTGCTCCCAGTCGATCAGCGAGATATATAATATCGCACCATCCCAGCGACCGGCGACGAGATCCTTATCCGCAATCGCCGCGCTCGTCATGACGCCGGCAATCTCGACATTGTCGATTTCAAGACTATCGGATAGCGCGATGGACGTCGGCACCATTCCCGGCGCTGCCCGGTACCGAAACGCATCAATGACAAGATCGCGATCATACGACGTAAAGCCAATCGCGATGCCGTCGTCACGCTCCAGCCGCCAGAGATAGGCGCTGGTGGTGACATCCCGGTCCAGCCAGTCAAGGCTCATGACCCTTCCCGGACCTCGACCAGAGGGACTTCCGGAATGTCACCGGCCAGGAATGTCGCGTGGTTTACCTGCAGCTGATCGCTGGCGAAGCGGACCGGCACATCAAACAGAAAGCCGGCGGTAATATCGCTGCCCTCGGCGGGCGGCGTGTCAAAAATCACCATTCCTGTGTCGCCAAATATCCAGTCACCAGTCAGTTGCCCGTCAATCGCCACCAAGAGCGAGGCCGCGTCCGGTCGGGTGATCTGGCGTTGCTGCGGTCCATCGACTGGATCACCGTAATTTTTGATCAATTGATACTGGGTCCGCTGGCCATTGCCCTTGCCCAGAAACTGGTCGGTTGGCGTGGGCTCCCCGACCATATCGCGCGAGCTATGATCAAAGGGATCCCGGAACCGAAAACCCTTGGCCGCACCCCGGCGCGCGCGGAAAAACGAGATCAGGGTCCGCAATTCTTCCTCGCTCCTGATCCCCGGTCCGACATCAAATTCGAGCCGGGCATCAGACCAGTCGCTGTTGCGCTTCTCGTGACCGGAGATAGTCGTCACGATATTGGTTGAGAATCCCGGCGACGCACTGGCGCCCTGGCCAATGGCGAGCGGGAATTGCAAGTCGTCAAAGGCGTTCACATCCTCTTCCTCTTCTTCAAAATAGATGAATCCGTCGCGCGCGACTTGTGGCAGCGCCCAGACATATATCTCCGGCGTGCCGCGCGCTTTCGCATCTGCGACGGCTACGGCCATATGAGCCCAGATCAACCGATCTTCGGAAGCAAGCACAAAGCCGGAGAAATAATGTTGCTGATCAACCGGATAACCAAGCCGCTGGGTCGCCAGTTCGATACCACTGCTGGTCGCCGACCGGTTGCCGGCAATCACCCAGTCATAATCCTCTAGCTGCAAAACATCGAAAGCGGGCGCGGCCCAACCCAACGGCAGGTTTGCCCGCTTGGCTTCGGGGGCGTCTGCATCAAGAATGGTTGGCAAATAGGCGAGCAACAGCGTTTCGACCGGAGCCGATCCCGCTTCCTGTTTCACCGCATCAAGCAAATCGGCGGTCGACTGCGCCAATATCGTTCCGGCCTGATCGAGCATCGCTTCTTGTTGAGCCGTTTTGGGCCCGTCGATCAATGCTATGCTGACCGAGGCCGGGCCGAAAGCTGTGGTAGCAGCGGCATCATAGAGGCATATCCGCTTGTCCGGCATCACCCACCACCACGGTTCACCGACTTGAAAACGGATGGCGGCGTCCGCGTCGCGGGCAATCGCCACAAAGGCGCGCGCCACGGCTTGCAGATACGCCATTGCATTGCCGTTGGCTGGCGAAAGCAAGGTCGAGGGTGGGTCCCAACCAGTCAAAGCGGGGTCGCCATTTTCCGCGCGCTGCTTCCAGTCGGACCAGCAATGCGCGTCGAACAGTTCGTAGGAAAGCGACAATATCACCGTAAAATCCATCACCTTGGCACGGCTGATCAGATCACGGTGCCACATGGTCGCCGGCTGGTTAATTGCTGCGAATTCTTCGCCGGCCTGTGGCGCGGACAGGCTCGCATAAAGCCCCTCTCCAACCGTCTCGAGCCGGAAATAATGGCTCATCCCGACATAATGATTGATCGATCCACGATAGCCCAAAGCCCGGATCATCCGCAGCAGGCGTTCGGGCGTCTGGTTGAAACTGTCATCATAGGCCGTTGCCATCGCCAGACCATTTTCCGGCACCATGATGTCGCCAATTTCGAGAACCGCACCCTGACCATCAGTCCGGATCGCGCTCATCTCGACCCAGCCGATTTTCGGCGTGGCATAGCGAGCGCCCAGTTCGTCATATTCCGGCGGGATGATCGAGATGAACAGCCGGTCAATATCCTCCGGATGAACCGGATCAGCCTCGCCTGGCAACAGAAAGCCGCCTTCGACTTTGGAAAATTCTATCGAGATGTCCGCATCGGTCGGGGTGCCGGTCGCGTAGTTCCAAAGACGGACATACCAAGATCGGGGATCACCCGCTGCGTCCCGCCCCTCGATCGTCAGCGTCGGGCCGTTGATCGCATCGAGCGGCATGATGCCCGACGACCGCCAGTGAAACTCCCATTTGAGCCGTGAATAATCAGGCGCTGTTTCATAGGCGAGCAACGGATGGTCGAGCGTGTCTTCGCTTTCCCAGATCAGCCCGGCAAGATCGTTACTATTATAGAATATCGCATCCACCCGCAGCGCATCTGCCGCCGTTGTCACCACCGATGCCATCATCGGGCGCGGGAAATTGATCGTCCAGAAGCGCGGATCGAAGCGCTGGATGAAGCTGCTCCGCTGCGCCGTTCTTTGCTCTGCTAGCCAGAAACCCATATCAACCCGCTTTCGCGCTCAGCGCATTGCGCACCGCTCGCGCCACTTGTCGGCTAGAGCGCCGTATTTGATCCGGTGCGCTGCCCTGGCCATTGTCGGAGATATTGATCGTCAAACGGATATTGGGCGCGCTGCCGCCAGACGCCGCCTGTTCAATCCGGCCCGCTGCCGTCGGCACGAATATTTCGGGCCCGCGTTCGCCGACCATATAGGCCCGGCCTCCCGTTACCGGACCACCGGTGGCCCGTCCGGGCGCGCCGAGAAAGGCGCCAAGCAAAGATGTTCCGATATTGAGCAGGCCGCTACTGGAACCACCGGAGCCACCAAACAGACTTTGCATTCCGCTGTTTATTGCGGCGCTGGCAATATCGTTCATCACCGATAGCGCCACCCGGCGCAGGTCTTCAAATTCCAGCGAACCGCGCCGGATGGCTCGGCTAAGAGCGTTCTCCAGCGCCGACCCCGCCCGCTCCAAACCCGCAGAAAAGGGGCCGTCGAGCTGGCCTTTCATATCGGCCACGTCTTTCGCAAATCCGGCGGTATCAGCGCGCACGCTGACCATCAGTCGTTCGATTTCTTCATCCATCGGGGAAGCTTTCCTTCAGTTTTTCGAGTTGCTCGATGCCGAGTGGGGATTGACTCAAATGACCGGGTTCATTGTCAGCAAAGGCCGTGAATATCGTTGCCAGTTCGGCAGGTGTCGCGTCCCAGAATTGGTCGGGCGCCCAGCCGAGAACGACCGAGACCGTGCCCGATAATTGGGAGGCCGAGGCAGCGAACTTTCTGTTCTCCCGCGAAGGCGGGAGTCCATCTCCCAATGGTGCCGTCGACGCGATGACGGGAGATGGATCCCCGCCTTCGCGGGGACACGCCTCACTAACCACCGCCCGACAATATCTGCTTCAGCAGCGTCTTCAGCGCAGGCGTCACCCCGGCGAGGCCAAGCTTCATCATCGCGTCACCCAATTGATCACGGGTCAAATGTTCCGGCCGATCATAAGCGACATGCCAGAACAGGGCGACAATTTCCGAAAGCAAAAGCCGCCCGCTGGCCGCTCGCTCTACCAGATCGAACAACGATCCCAGCTCCTCCTCGGCCGCAACCAGAGCGGCAAAACTGGGCCGCAGGATCAGACGCGTGCCGTTGATCATGATCTCCGCCTCACCGCGCAAGGCGTTGGCGGGCCGATCAGACACTGGCGACCGCGCCTGAGCTTTCGAGGCTCAAAGTATAGCTGCGCTCGCCGTTATAATCGCCACTATAGTCCAGCCGGGCGACTAGAAAGTCACCCTGCATGCGCTCGCCGCCTTCGAAGCTGAGCTCATAGGCATCAATGATTCCTCCCAGCGCATGGTTCTTGATCCGCAGCTCAGCGTCGGAGCCGGTGAACACACCCGCTCCGGACACCGATACCGAGCGCACGCCCGCGCCGGACAACAATTGCCGCCAGCCGCCGCTGTCCTTGCTTGTGATCGCCACCGGTTCGCCGTTGATCGACATTTGCGTCGTCCGCAGACCCGCGATGGTCGTGTAGGCGACCGGGTCTTCCCCATCGCCAATTTTCAGGAGAAAGGCGCTACCTTTTTCTGCTGCCATATTCTGGTTCCTTTATGTGGTTAATTATTCCCTCAAAACCCTCGCCCGATATTCGACCAGTCCGCTCCACGGGCTGACTGCGCTGCGCAAGATACGCGTGCGGCGGAAATCGAAGGTGACGAACTGCCAGCCGGGAGGATTGTTCAACCCCGGCTCCAGAGCCTCTTCAACCAGCGCCATCACCCGGTGAAGGCGCGCTGCCGTCTCACCATCATCATGGACAGTGAGCGCCAGACTCAATTCCCGCCCGACACCGCCCTTGTGGCTCCAGTCGAGCGAGGCGCCAGTCGCTAACGCGATATAGGGAAATCCGGCACGCGGCGGGGGACCGTCAAATATGCCGCTGACCAATCCCGTCAGTTCCGCGTGCGCATTCAACCGCGCGATCAGTTGCTGCTGGACCGCTTCCAGCGCGCTGCTCATCGCACGCCCCGCATCAGAAAGGCGACATCGCGCAGGCTGCTATTCCCGATCAGCCGCTCTTTCAGACGCGGCCCTTCGACCAATACGCCCGTAGAGCTTATGCTAACGCGGGCATCACCCGGCAACTCGTTCGCCAACGCCGATTTGATTTCAGCTTTGGCGTGAACCAGCCGCTGTTCGGCAATCGCCTCGCCGCGTTTCGACAATTTTTCCATCATCTCTTTTCTACCGCCTGCAATATGGTTCTCGGGATCAGCCGGTGTTCCAGAATGACGCTGACGACGGTCATCACCCGCCCGCTCCAGCTCAGCCTGTCTCCCGGTTTGACCGCTTGTGTTTCCCGCAAGACAAAGCGCCAGCGGGGCAAGGCCGAACGGCTCTCCGCTTCGCTGGCTTCCCCGCCCGGCAAGGCTTCTGCCGCCGCCCAAAACTCGCCGATGGTTTCATATTGGGGTTCGGCGGAGCCCAGCGCATCACGAACGGCGATCTGCCGCTCGATGGTTATCCGTTCTCGCAAAACACCTGAAAATTCCTGCCCCATCACGCCAGCCTCATCCTTCGATAGGGTCGCCACAGCGCGGTCACCGCACTGGGCGGACCACCGGCATCGACGCCGTCGCGATTGGCGTAGAGATAGCCCGCCATCCGCACGATGCCTTGGCGCAGGCTCGTCGGAAGCTCGTTCCAATCCGCTGCCAGGCCGCAGTCATAAGTCACCCGGATGCGCGAACCGCCATCGCTGCGATGCAAGCGTAGCCAGCCAATCCCATCGCTATCAATATCGATCGCATAATCCGCGACCGCCAGCAGCGACGCGGTCCCGTCCGCAGCGACTAGCTCGACAGAAGTTATCGATTGCACCGGCAGCCGTTTCAGCTTTTGCCAGGCAAGGAGCGCGGGCAGCATGTCGGTTACCGATCGGGCGATCAGCATCTGGCCGGTAAAATCCTCGCACAACGACGCCGCGCTGCGCAGAAACGCATCGATCGCGGCATTATCGGCATCATGATCGATCCGGACGAAATCCCGGACTTCTGCGATCAGCGCTGCCGGCAAATCCGGCCAGTCTGCAATGGGGAAGCTCACGGTCGCGGCATCCTTTCATTAGTTGTTCAAAAGATGCGCCCGTGCCGGTTGGAGAAGGGGAGCTACCGGCACGGGCGCGCTGCGCCGAAGCACAGCAAGGACGTCAGGAAGCGCTGAACTGCATCAGCTTGATCGCTTCCGAATTCATCAGCTGGCCGCCCACGCGTTTTGTCGCGTAGAAATGGACAAACGGCTTGTTGGTGAACGGATCGCGCAAGATATGGGTCGCGCTGCGTTCGGCAATCAGATAACCGGCGCGGAAATTGCCGAATGCGATCGACAGGCTATCAGCCGCAATATCGGGCATATCCTCGGCCTCGACCACCGGATAGCCGAGCAGGGTCGCGGGCTGGCCACTGGCCAGCGAAGGCTGCCACAGGAACGCGCCGTCCGCCGTCTTAAACTTGCGGATATGGGCGAGGGTCGAGCTGTTCATCACAAAACTTGCGCCCTGCCGGTAAGCGGGACGCAACGTGTGGACGAGATCGACCAGCACATCTTCGCTGTCGAAGCTGCCCGACGCGCCCGAAGGCACATATTGCAGCGACCCGAAAGCGCGGACATCGTCGCTCTCGTCGGTTACCACCGCATTGAGAAACCCGCGCGGTTGATTGACACCCGAGCCACCGACAAAGGCCGCGCCCTCCGCCTGGGCAAATTCGCGGGCGATCTCGTCCGCCAACCAGGACTCAACGTCAAAAGCCGCATCGTCGAGCATCGCCTGAGACGCCGCCGGATTGGCATAGAGCTCTCCGGTGGGTGGCGCGATTTCGTTGAAATCCGGCGTGTCGGTTTCCGGACGCCCGGCGGTCTCGCTGACCCAGCCGGATGGCGTGCCGCCGGTGGTGACCAGTTTGCGATAGCCGGCGCTGCCGGTCTGCACGACCGTCGCGATCGACCGGATCGGCGAGATATCTTTCAGCGTTGCACCGATAAGTCCGTCGATCTCCTGCGGCACGGCAAAGCCGCCCTCCGGACCGGAAGCACCGGAGAAGCTTTTCAGTTCAGTGCTGCTTTGATCGCCGCGCCGCAGATATTTGGAGACAAAATCCTGCGCAGCGGGCGAAAACGGCATCCCCTTGGCACCGTCCAGCGCCGGGCGGGCCGATGCTTTGGATATGTCGGTCATCTGGCTTTTAAGACCATCGACATCGGTGCGCAGTGACTTGATCTGATCGCTTTGGCTGGCGACATCCTCGGCGATCAGCACCGCGTCAAAAGACGCTTCGAGCGGATCGGCTTTTGTTTCGAGTTTGGGAGAGAGTTTCATATCATTCCTTTCTTGGGGTTTTCTTTCATTCGAACATGGGAATCGCACGTAGGCACAAAGCTACGAAACCAGCCGGGGCTCTTCGCGTCTTCGCGTCTTCGTCCGACAAAATCAGGGCTGCTGGACCAGATGGACGCGCGCCAATTGCTGCATAGGGAAGCTGACCAGCGATATTTCAGCGACGTCCAGATCGAGCAATTCTCGCGGTTGTTTGCCTTTCGCTTGCGTCACACGATAGCCAAAGCTTAGTCCCTTGACGGACGCACGGGCCAGCAAGTCTGCCGCTTCACGCCCAGCTCTGCTCGCAGTCGAAATAATGCCGATGACCCGCAGACCACGCCGGTCTTCGCGGACATAGTCGATCCAGCCAATATGCTGGCGCGGGTCATGCTGCCACAGCAGCGGCAGGGACTGGCCTTCCGGAAATTCTCCGAAGGCGCCGGACCGGATGATATCGCCGCCCTTGTCGATCCGGTTGAATATAGCGGCATATCCGGCGAAGCGGATGCTGTTTGAGTGTTCCGTTCGTGCTGAGCTTGTCGAAGCACCTCTTGCCGCAAAGCGCCCTTCGACAGGCTCAGGGCGAACGGATTTACAACCGCTCATGACACCAGATGTCCCAGCCCCAACCGCATCGCGATCCCGACCAGCAGCAACGCCAGTACCCCGCGCACAATCCAGCGGATCGCCGCCTTCCACGCGCTCGCCTTCGCATCGCGCCAGGCGCGGAGCAATTCGCGCAATTCGTCAATATCGTCCTGCGCCGTCGGATCGGCCAGCCCCAGCCGGTCGAGCACCCGCACCGCGCCGCTATCCGTCGCTTCCTCGACAATCGCGCGCAATGTCACAAGATCAGCACCATCGCCTTCCGCCTGCGCCATCAGGCGGGCGAGCATTTCGTTGTTTTGCATTTTGAATGATTCCTTTTTTAAACCTTAAGCGCCGGGCGGGCGCATCCGCGCCCTTGGCTATCCTCGCTTACGCTGCGGACGCGCGGTCGCGCTTGCCTCCGCTTCGCGTCGGTTCGGCGCTCACGCTCGTGGCTAGTTTCTATCCGAGCGCAACGAGGCAAGGCCGACTGGCCGCCGCGCCTTATGGCGCGAAAGCCAAGGGCGCGGATGCGCCCCCCCGGCGCTTGAGGTCAAAATAAATACGCCCCGTCGGAGGCGTTTGCGCAGCGAACTGCCGCGAGACATAATTAAACCCCCAGCATCGCCCGTTTCTCTTCCGGCGACAGAAAATCTGCCTCGCAAACCTGTTTCCACAACCGCTCACGATCCTCCGACAATGCCGGAATCTGATCGCGATCCACCGCCAGTTTCACCTCCGGCCACCAGTTGCCGAGCGCGCCCGACAGGCCATCCAATATCTTCCCCGCCAGCGGCAATACCGTCAGCCGCCACAAGGCCCGATTGGCTTCACGGTAATTGGCGTAACTATTATCACCGGGCAGCCCCAGCAGCATCGGCGGAACCCCAAAAGCGAGCGCGATCTCCCGGGCGGCTGCTTCCTTCAGCGCCACAAAATCCATATCCGCCGGAGTCATGCTCATCGACTGCCATTTGAGACCGCCCTCGAGGAGCATCGGCCGACCGGCATTGCCGGAGCCGGCGAAACTTGCCTCCATCTCGGCTTTCAGCCGGTCAAACTGCTCCCCGGTCAGCGCCGATCCATCGGCCCCCGGATCATAGACCAGAGCGCCCGATGGCCGCGCTGCATTGTCCAATATCGCCTTATTCCATTTCGCTGCCGCATTGTGCACCGCCACTGCTTTCGCCGCTGCCCCCAGACAGCCGAGACCATAATGATCATCTGTCGGATGAAAGCCCTTCAAATGTACGATCGCCGGCCGGCCCATCGCGTCCTCCGCGGCAAAGCGCGTGCGATGTTCGCCTGCGCGATAGGCATAAGCGACCGGCCAGCCCTTCGCATCGGGTTCGACGGTAATCCGGTCGGGGCGGAGCGCGTATAGCTCGGCGGGTTGGTCGTCTTCGCCACGGATCACCTGAACATAGCTATTGCCATGAAGTAACAGATGCGCGGCGATAGTCTCCAGCAACGACTGGCTCGTGCCCGGCCCCGCAACCAGGGCCGCAACCTTTTCGTCCACCGGCAACAGCGGCGCGCCGCCAACCCCCTCGGCGACAATCCGCACCGCCCGCTGGGCAATGGCATTCTCGACATAGGCCTCGCGCACCCGGCCCTCATAAGAAAAAGGCGCGTCCCCCGAAAGAGCCGCGCCACCATAAGTGCCGATATAGGACCGCCCCAAAGGCGGCCGCGATGGTCCACCCCCGCCCTTGAGGGCGAGGGAGATATTTTCCCAAAATGTCATGTTTTTTCCTCATGTACGCAATATTGTGCTCCGCACTCGATGCGGAGCTCTGGCCGTTAGGAACTGAACGTCGAGAGGGCTCCGCATCAAGCGCGGAGCACGTACATCCCTAAAGGGCTAGCTACCGCACCCGCGGCACCCGCGCTTTCCCCAGCATCAACTCCGTCAACGCCCACACCAGCGCATCCGCGCGATCCGGCGAACGGCCCGGCCCTTCATAGCCGCCACCGATCAACAACCCGCACATCTCGTCTTCCAGTTGCGGGAACGCGCCGACATGATGCACCCGTCCATTTTCATAAAGCGCTGCCACCGGCTCCGCCCGAGCAGCCTTTCCGCGGGAGGCGTGGACCGGTTTCACCGGCAGCGAAATTTTTGCCGCCTGCAGAACCGATTTCACCATCGCGCCGCCCTGATTGGCCTCGGCGATGACGCGGTCGGCGTCGAAACGGTCCGCCGCATCCGCCACTTTGCGGGCCCAGGTTTCGGGGCTGGCCTTTTCCACGCTGCAGTCGGCAAGGACATAGGCTTTGCCGTCCTGACCGAGCGCCGCAACGATGATCCCGCAGGCGTCGCCATTTTGGGAGGCGGGCGGGTCGACACCGATGACGACGCGGGTCATATCGTCCGTCATCCCGGACTTGATCCGGGACCCAGAGCGTCTGGAGGCACCCTTATGACTATCCGGGTTTGCCAATCCAGACGCTCTGAATGCTGAAACAAGTTCAGCATGACGAATTTCGCTAACCCGACACCCCTCAATCATTGCCCTTGTCCACAGCGCGCCTTCGACATCCTCGATCAGTTCGCCGTCCAATTCCTGACGTCCGAGCCGCGTCCCGCCATAATCTGCAGTCATCGCGGTCAGATAAGCCACCGGCAGATGAAGGTCATTATCCTGCGTCCGGCCTCTTGTGATCACCGCCTCCCCGCGCGCCAGAGCCCGGACCAGCGGCACCGGGCGCGGCGTTGTCGTCGCGACCAGTTGTGGTCGAAATCCAAGACGCAAACCCATTTTCAGATTGTTCCAGGCCGCTTCCGCCTGCCCCGCATTGTTCATCCATTTGGCAATTTCATCGCACCACGAATGGCTGTGCTGGGGACCTCGCAGACCCTCCGGTTCAGCGGCGGAATAGAGATGCGCCTGCGCACCATTTTCCCACGTCAGCCTCTTCAGCGACGGTTCCCACGCGGGGCGCTGGTCAGGCGGAGCGATCGACAACAGCCCGCTTTCCCCTTCGACCATCACCGTGCGGGTTTCTGCATAATTGGCCCCGACCAGAGCGAAACGGGCGCTGCCATCACCTTCGGCAATCTGCCGCACCCATTCCGCTCCGGCCCGGGTTTTGCCAAAGCCGCGTCCCGCCATGATCAGCCAGATCGACCAGTCTTCGGCGGGTGGCCTCTGTTCAGGCCGCGCCCAGAGATCCCAACGGTAGAGAAAATCCTCCTGCTCTTGTCGGCTTAACTGAGAGAAAAAGCCGTTGCGTTCCCGTGCAGTCCATTCGGAAAAAAGCTCTGCTTCGCTGAAATCATTCATCATTATCGGACGTCGGTGGTTTGGCCTGGCCATCCGCTAACGCCCTGCGACGCAATAGCTTCGCTCGCATATCGCCCAGTTTCCGGTCAAGACTGGCGCGCACCTGCTCGGGGCTGAACTCATCTTCGACCGCACGGGTGAGCGCGACCATATGCTTGTGCGCCAACAATAATTTGACGCCCAGACCGTCATTAAAGTCCCGTACCGTTGCGACCCGCTCTCCCGCATGAAAGATATGGCGTTCCGACCCGTTGCGTGCACGGTCGAGCAATTCTATTTCGAGCAGTTCATAGCCAGCCGCCAATGCGTCTGCCCATCGGCTATGGAATTCGGGATCGCGGTTGCGCCAAAGATATACAGTCGAAAGCGAGACACCGGCAGCCTCTGCCGACGCGGTCACATGCGAGCTGATCGACAGGTTCTTGAGAAACTTCAGCTTGCGCCTGTCGTCATACAATCCGGTGGCTTCCAATTTTGGCATAACATACTCCGTGCCGGATCGACGCGAACCGTCCGGACATAAAAAAGGGCCTTCCGGTCAGAACGCCCTCGCCTGTCCGGCTCGGTCATTCCGAGCCGGTTGGCCCGAATCACAATTTCGCGATGTTCCTGATATGTACCCATACAGCGTGACGATGTCAAGGTTTTTGTACCTATTTGGTGAAATCAGCCTGCAGGTCGATGGTCGGCAGCACATGCTCGCTGATATAATCCGCTGCCATTTCCGCTAGTTGCCGGCCCAGATGCCAATCCAGTATCTGCATATCGGGAATGATCGGCGGGTTGACCAATATATCCTGATCGCCGAGCATTTCCTTCGACGCCATCCGGCTGGCGACGACCATCGACCGGGACATGATCTCGACTATCGACGGAAATTCGGTTTCCCGTTTGCGCCGCAGGAGTACGTCTCGCAGCAGGCTCCATCGCCCGCGAATATCGTCATACTGGACATCAGTGCGCCAGATTTCATGGGGATCGCCCAGCGACACCACGATATTCGGTCCGGCCTTGAGCCCGTGCATGACCTTTACCGGGACATTGTCGAGCACCCCGCCGTCGACCAGGATATTGCCGTCCTTGTCGATAAAAGGCGGCAATATGGTCGGCAGGGATCCCGACGCCCGGACGCATTCCCACAACGGACCCCGCCGGTGGATATGCAGACCGTTGGTCGAGAGATTGGTCGAAACGCCAAAGAAATTGATCGGCTGGTCGGCAATATCCCTGGTGCCGTAGCGAGTTCTGAGTTCGCTATCGAACACCGTCGGATCGAGCAAAGAATAGATCGGCAATGTAAGCCGCCGCATCGCCTTGGCATGGATGAACATCGCCTCCATCTGGTCGAGCGTCTCGTCAACCGTCATGCCGCGAGCGATCGCGCCGCCCATCGCCGCCCCGGCACTGGCGCCGCCGATGAAGTCGATCGGGATATTCGCCTGCCGCAGCGCCTTGATGACACCGAGATGGGCGCATCCCAGAGCGCCGCCGCCAGCCAGTACCACACCAACCGCGCGGCCGGTCAGAAAACGGGCGACCTTGGTAAAGTCAGCCTCATTGTCGAGCGCGACATGATGGTGCAATTTGGGACTTCGCGGATCAATCCATTCGCCGCTCTTGCTGATCAATTTGTCGGCGCTTGTCCGGAGCAGCAATAAGGTACGCTGCGGCTCGGCTATCCAGCGCATCGCCGAGACTTCCATAGCATTGGGCTCGGGCTCTGTCTGGCCGGGACGGGCGACCATCACCAGCGCATCGGCGTTGCGGCAGACCATTTCCGCCCAATCGTCCGATCCGCTGCCGTCGATCAGGACATAGGCACCGTTTGCTTCCTGTTCGGCAAGCCACGACTGATATTCCCGTGCATCGGCTGCTTCGCTCGTCGCCCGGTCGATAGGTATCACGGGCGTATCTGACGAGACGACTGCTTCAAAAGCATTGGCCAGCCTCGCTAGAAATCCGTCGGGCAATTTGCTGGTGCCGGCGGGTAACATCGCTATCACCCGCGGAATATTGGAAGATATCGAAGAGGTGCGCGCGGTTGCCACTGCCAGCCGTTCCGAAACCAGTTTCAGCATCGCCACGTTCAATTCGGGATAGCGCATCGCAATTTCGTCAAAGGCCTGCCGCGACACTTCGCGCACTGTTGAATCGCGCGTTGCAACAACATCGGCTGTGCGCTTGCCACCGGCGAAAAAGGCGAGCTCCCCGACCGCTTCTCCGGTTTCGATATGGGCGACTATCCGCTTCTTGTTGATCACGACCCGGAACCGGCCGGATTCGACAAAATATAGCGCGTCTGCATCGTCGCCTTGACGAACCAGCGCCTCTCCCCCCGCGATGTGACGCATCGCCGAGGCGGATTGCAAAGCGGTCAAGGCTTCCGGTGAGACCCCCTCAAAGAGCGAGTGACGAGCCAAATCCGGCATTTCTGATGGTTCAACCACGCTGTTTTCCCCGTCGGTGCGACCCGCCTTGACCGACTATCCTGCCTTATCGAGCCAATATCAAGTCTTCATGCCATATAGCACATCAACCCGCGACTGGGTGCCACCTCGTTCGCCAGCATCGCCAGATAGGCCGACTGCAACGCCTCGCGTCCTTTCAAATCCTCTACCTTGAGATAGGCGCTGGCACCGGCCACAAATGCGTCAAATTGTTCATCGACCCGCGCGCGGAAAGCCGGTGCACCGATTTCCTTGATCAGGCTTTCGGCAGCCGTGGGGGCAAAGAATAGCTGCGGCTTGGGCCCTTGCAAGTCGCTCGCACCACCGCGTTCGGAAACATGGGTTGCGCCAACCAGCGAGCTGAACTTGAGCTTGTCACCCCAATGGGAATGGATAGCGCCCAGCAGCTGGCCATTGCCTGCGAAATCAACCGAGACTGTCGGACGGGCAGCATCAGCCGCCGACAGATTGTCGTAGGTCAGCACTTCATCATAAAGACCGGATTGCTCGACAAACGCTGTGTTTCCAGCCGACGTCAGACCGATGCGCTTGATCGAGGGGCTGAGGCTTTTCGAGACCATCGCGAGACCGAGCGATGTTTTTGACGACGCGCTGGTCATCACCAGCGCCTCTGCTCCGAACCAGTCGTTCGAGCGCATGAAATCTTCGATCAGGAAGCTCGTGGTAAATAAGGGCTGGAAGATTGCCCGCTCCGCTTCGAGCTTGCCTTCGCCGTTACCGAGCCGGTTATATTGATTATAGATCATCGCAAGGCCCTGACGGTGAGCGGCGCCATCGATGAAGCCGCCATCCTGGACGTTGGTCGGCGTGACCAGCAGATGGCTGGCCATCGGCAAATAGCCATAGACCCGCTCGCCGACAGCAATGTCCGGATTTTCCGAAGCCATGACATTGGCAAAGCCCCAGACCGGAACGATGCCCCATTCGTCATCACCGGTCGGGAAGAAGTTCCAGTAGCCGAAGCCGTCACCGACCACAGCATAAGTGATATTATTCGCTGTCAGAGCATATTTTTCGACCGCCAGCAGGACCTGACCATCGGCCAGGGCTGGCAAATCGCCGTGATGCCATTCCGATTTTGCCAGTTCATTTTTCTTTACCCACAGGCTCTGCATCATGTCGTCTCCATCCGGTTTTTCAATTTCGGCCCAGCATAGAGGCTCGCACACAGATGGCAAAAGCATTTGCCAAAAACCATCGGCCTGCTAATCCTTCTGCACGGGATAGAATATGCGCCACGCGCGCCATCGGGGAGAAGTTTTGTGAGTACAGCACCTGTTTCAGGTCTTGAAGCGGCGATCGGTCCGGTAACCAATATATCAGATTTCATCTGGGGCGGAACTTGGGACGGAGCAGAAATTCTGCCGATCCCGCCGATGGTCGTAATATTGCTGGGTGCAGGCATCTATTTCATGATCGGCTTGCGCGGCTATCCGTTGCGCCGCTTATTCCCCGCTCTGGCGGGTCTTTTCAAGAAATCCGAGAGCAAGGGCGCAGGTGAGATCTCACCTTTTGCCGCTCTGTCCACTGCACTTTCCGGTCAGGTCGGCACCGGTAATCTTGCCGGCGTTGCCACCGCCATCACGCTCGGCGGTCCCGGCGCTATTTTCTGGATGTGGGTTACCGCCCTGTTCGGCATGGCCTTGGCCTTTGCCGAGGGCTCTCTGGCTGTGCGCTTCCGGTCGCAGGCAGCAGACGGCACCTATCGCGGCGGCCCGATGACCTACATCACCCACGGTCTCGGACCAAAATGGACCTGGCTGGCGATCCTTTTTTGTCTCGGAACATTATTTTCGGCGCTGGTTACCGGCAACGGCATCCAGGCCAACAGCCTCGGCGATTCCGCCAATGAACTATTCGGCGTGGCCGAATGGGTCGGTGGCGCGGTTGCTGCGGTTGCCGTATTCGCGGTCATCATCGGTGGCATTAAATCGATCGGCAAGGTCGCCGAAACCGTGGTTCCATGGATGGCAGGCGCCTATTTGCTGATGGCCTTCGTCGCCCTGATGATCAATCTGCCTTATCTGCCGGAGACTTTCTACCGGATATTCGCGGGTGCCTTTGGTTATGATGCGGCTGCCGGCGGATTTCTCGGCGGCATGATCATCATTGCCATTCGTGCCGGTGTGGCACGCGGTCTGTTTTCGAACGAAGCCGGTCAGGGTTCCACTCCTATCGCCCATGCGGTTGCGCAGACCAATGATCCAGCCGCTCAGGGCCGCTTTGCGATGATGGGAACGTTCATCGATACCGTCGTTATTTGCACGATGACCGCTCTGGTCATGCTGACGGTCGCCGGTGATTTCACCGTGACCGACGCCAACGGCGTTACCCAGGCGGTCCAACATGCTTGGCAATCCGACCTCAACGGTTTTGCAATGACCTCCGGCGCTTATGCTGCGGCCTTCCCTTATCTGGTTCTGGGCATACCGATCGGAACACTGATTGTTTCGGTGGCATTGATCCTGTTCGTGTTCACCACCCTGCTGACCTGGAGCTATTATGGCGAACGGGCGATCACCTATCTCTATGATCTCTTCCCCGGTTCAAGCCTGAAGGGCGAGCAGCGGCTTCACTTCCTGTGGCGGGTGCTTTGGTGCGTGGTCATTTTCTTCGGCTCCTTTGCGCCGCTGGAACTGGTCTGGCGTCTCGGCGATATTTCCAACGCGGTTATGACCTTCCCGAATATCATTGCCTTGTTGGCCCTTTCCGGCGTCGTCTTTGCCTTGGCGAAAGGCGATCGTTCGGCCGGTACCGATCATGGTCGCGAAACGCCGAAGGAATTGCTGGAAGAAGTGACCGGTGCGCCCGGTCACTAGATGTTGGATTTCTTGAAACACCAGCGCCCGACGCACCCATCCACCTGCGCGGCGTTGCTCTCTCTGCCGAGAAAACAACCGAGCGAAGCGGGGCAAGGCCGAGCAGCCGCCGCGCCTCATTGGCGCGAAAGCCAAGGGCGCGGATGCGCCCGCCCGGCGACTAAGGTCTAAAAGAAATGCTGAAACGCCTCTATGAATGGATGCTCGAAAAGGCAGCCCATCGCCAAGCCACGAAATGGCTGGCCGGAATCAGTTTTGCCGAATCCAGCTTCTTTCCAATCCCGCCTGACGTCATGCTGGCGCCCATGTGTCTGGCTAAGCCGGAGCGCGCTTATTGGTACGCACTGATCTGTACAATCGCATCAGTGCTCGGTTCGCTGCTCGGCTATGCAATCGGCTATTTTGTCTTTGAAGCGGTCGGCATGCCGATCCTCGAATTTTATGGCGCGGCCGAGAAATTCGATGTTTTCGCGCAAAATTTCAACGAACAGGGCTGGGTTGTCGTCTTGCTGGCCGGCTTCACACCATTGCCATTCAAGGTAATCACCATCGCTGCCGGCAGCACCGCGATGCCGCTCTACATATTGATCGGCGCGGCGATTATCGCCCGTTCCGCTCGCTTCTTCCTGGTAGCAATCTTGCTGCGCTATTTCGGTCCGCCGATGAAGGCGTGGATCGACAAGAATTTCGCTTTGGCGACGACCGCTGTCGGCGTCCTGTTTGTCGGCGGATTTGCAGCTGTCCGCTGGTTGCTGTGACAAGGAACAAAAGCTTTCAGCGGAACAGCTTTTTTTTAATGGCACAGCCGCCAAGGATTTCCTAAGGCCGGACAATGAGCACCAGACAGGTTTCAAACAGCGACGATCCTGTGATCGAAAATATCGCCCAATTGGTCGAACCCATGGCCGAGGGCGAAAAGCCCAAGGATCGCTGGCGGATCGGCACCGAGCACGAGAAATTCGTCTATTCCACCACCGACCACCATGCCCCGAGCTATGACGAGCCCGGCGGCATCAAGGATCTGCTCCACGCGATGCAGGAATTCGGCTGGAAACCGGTAGAAGAAGGCGGCAAGGTCATCGCGATGGCCGGAGCCGACGGCGCTATCAGCCTGGAGCCAGCAGGACAGCTGGAACTATCGGGTGCGCCACTCGAAACCCTGCACGAGACCTGCAACGAAACCGGTCGCCACCTGCAACAGGTCAAAGCCATCGGCGAGAAAACCGGCACCGGATTCCTCGGCATGGGCATGTGGCCGGACAAGACGCGCGCCGAATTGCCGATCATGCCCAAGGGCCGCTACAAGATCATGCTCGACCATATGCCGCGTGTCGGCAATCTCGGCCTCGACATGATGCTGCGCACCTGCACGATCCAGGTCAATCTCGACTATGCCACCGAAGCCGACATGGTGCAAAAATTTCGCGTCGGTCTGGCGCTGCAGCCGCTAGCCACGGCGCTGTTCGCCAATTCACCCTTCACCGAAGGCAAGCCCAACGGCTACCAGAGCTTCCGCAGCCATATCTGGTCCGACACCGACCCGCACCGCACCGGCATGCTGCCCTTCGTGTTCGAGGAAGGCTTCGGCTATGAACGCTATGCTGAATATATGCTCGACGTGCCGATGTATTTCGTCTTTCGCGACGGCAAATATATCGACGCCGCCGGCCTCAGCTTCCGCGATTTCCTGAAAGGCAATCTGTCGGTACTCCCGGGCGGGAAACCGACCATGTCCGACTGGACCGATCATCTCTCCACCGCTTTCCCGGAAGTGCGCCTGAAAAGTTTCCTCGAGATGCGCGGTGCCGACGGCGGCCCGTGGAACCGCATCTGCGCCCTGCCCGCATTCTGGGTCGGCCTGCTCTATGACCAGACCGCGCTTGATGCCGCCTGGGACCGGGTCAAGGGCTGGACCATGGAAGAACGCGAAGCACTGCGCAACGGCGTGCCCAAGCTCGGGCTCGACACACCGATTCCCAATGGCCAGACGCTCAAGGACCTGGCCGCGGAAATTCTCGACATATCGTCGGCTGGCCTCACCGCGCGTAACCGCCTCAACACCAGCGGCGATAATGAAAGCGGCTTCCTCGACCCGCTCCGCGAAGTGGTCGCCAAGGGCAAGTCACCGGCGGCGCAACTGCTCGAACGCTATCACGGCGAATGGAACGGCGATGTCAGCCGGATCTATGACGAGATGAGTTTCTAACCCCTTGTGCTCCGCGCTCGACGCGGAGCCCTGGGAGGCAAGAGAGCGCCTTGATTTGTGCTCCGCGCTCGACGCGGAGCCCTGACGGCAAAAAGCGTTCTTTGTAATGCAGAGCTCCGCATCAAGTGCGGAGCACAGGCCACCCCCGCTCGGTGGTCGACGCACTACGAACGGCCAGAACTCAGCTCTTCAGTTTCAAAACCCCGAGCAGCCTGCTGGTCAGAAAAGCCGCGCCGATGCCCAACAGGATTGCGACCGGCATGATCCACCATCCCAATAATTCCTGCGTACCCGCGGGAACTTCCGATAATGCACCGATGACGACAGAATCGCCCGATTCATTCGCCCAGAACCCGACCGCATCCGGGTTGAAAGGTTTGTAGAGCCCAATGGCGATCAGGGTCGCAGCCGTCACATATCCCGCAATGCCCGTCGCATAGCGCAGGCCGCTGGTTGCACCCCGTTTCACCCGCTGGATCGCCTTAAATCCGCTGGGTGGCGGAGCACCCTTCAGGATATGGTCGACATATTGTCCGGCCAGATCGCGCGGCTGGCCGAAGCCTTCCAGGATAGCCGAAGCATCGATCATCTGACCGTTCCCTTCCCGCATTTCCATCACATCATAGATATGGCTCTCGATCTCGCGCAGGACGTCATCGGCATCTTCCTGGTCGAGGCGTGACAGGAAGCGCATCAGCGATTGCAGGTAATTGTGGATCATCTCGCGATCTGACATATCAGTCTCCTTTCGGGCGGATCGGACCCGGCCCGGGATTGTTCAATAAGGTTTCAATATCTTCGATGGATTTGCGCCAGCGGATCGTCAGGTCGGCCAGCTTCTCCTCACCCTTCATGGTGAGCTTGTAATATTTGCGAGGCCTTGTTTCGCCCTCTTGCTGCCAATGGGCATCGACAAGGCCGTCCCGTTTCAACCGGTCCAGCAGGGGATATAAAGTCCCCTCGGTAATCGCCGTCGTCTCCAGAGATTGCAGCTGGCCGAGCAGCTCAAGGCCATAAAGCCGCCGCTCTTTCAATACCGCCAATATGACCAGCTCCAGCGTTCCCTTGCGGAGCTGGGCATCCCATTTCGACTCGATATTTGCTTGCGTGTCCATCATGGTGCCTTGCTTAACATTGTTACTATGTATTGCAAGGTATAGTTTATGACAAGGCTAAAGTTCGAAAGCGGCGAAGGGGATGGCGATGTCAGCCGCATCTACGACGAAATGGGTTTCTGACCACCCGTATTCCGCGCGTGATCGTGCTCCGCGCTTGACGCGGACCCGGGCGACAAGAACCTGTCATATTGTGCTGCGCGTCTCCCGCGGAGCCCCGGGAGGCAAGAGCGCGCGTTGTAAAGCAGAACTCCGCGTCAAGCGCGGAGCACATCGCTCTTGCCCCCGCTAAAATTCGAACGCTGTCTGCTCAATGTCGTCGGGCGGTTCTACAGCGTTCGCTTCCGCGCCTTCCAGATTAGCCAAAGTCAGTCC
Source organism: Parasphingorhabdus sp. (assembly GCA_036963725.1). GTDB lineage: Bacteria > Pseudomonadota > Alphaproteobacteria > Sphingomonadales > Sphingomonadaceae > Parasphingorhabdus. The sequence goes on from JBALUX010000015.1 coordinate 22,708, forward strand.
GAGCAGCCGCACCCCATTTTCCACCGGCATGATACTCGCCAGCAAGTCCCGCCCGATGCGCGCAAATTCATTCTTGTCCGCGACATAATGATCCACCGAATGAGACCGCGTCACCTGCCGGAAGTCGGCATATTTCGCCTTGAGCGTCACCGTCCGTCCGCGCGCCTCGCATTTCTCGATACTGTTCCAGACGATATCAATGATCGTCTCGAACGCATCGTGCATATCATTGTCGCTGACCAGATCATCGCCATAGGTCCGCTCGCCGCCGACCGACTTGCGTATCCGGTTCGACCGCACTTCACGATGGTCGACGCCGCGCGAGGCGCGAAACAGATAGCCTGCCGACTTGCCGAAATGCTGGCTGAGAAATTCCTGCGATTGCGCGCGCAGATCGGCGCCGGTGTGGATATCCAGCTTCGCCATCCGCTCCGCCGTCTTCGGGCCAACGCCGTAAAAGCGGCGCACCGGCAACTGGGCGACGAAATCCGCTCCCTGATGCGGCTTGATCACGCAAATGCCGTCGGGCTTGTTCTGGTCGGAGGCGATCTTGGCGATGAACTTGTTATAGCTGACCCCGGCGCTGGCGGTGAGGCCGGTCTGCTTCTTGATCTCGGCGCGGATCATCTCGGCGATCCTTGTCGCATTGCCGATCCCCATCTTGTCCTCGGTCACATCGATATAGGCTTCATCCAGCGACAGCGGCTCGACCAGATCGCTGTGCATGCGGAATATCGCGCGGATCTGCTGCGACACCTCGCGATAGACCTCGAACCGGTGCTTGACGAAAATCAGATCGGGGCAGCGCCGCTTGGCGGTGACCGAAGCCATGGCCGAGCGCACTCCGAACACGCGCGCTTCATAGGATGCCGCCGCGACCACCCCGCGCTTGGAGGAGCCGCCGACCGCCACAGGCTTGCCGCGCAATTCGGGAAAGTCCCGCTGCTCGACGCTGGCAAAAAAGGCATCCATGTCGATATGGATGATCTTGCGCTGGAGCAGATCTGGCGTAGAATCGGACATAGCCTCAGTCTAGCGCCTGTTTCCAGGCTTGGGGAGCAGCTACATGTTCTCGTTCAGTGATTTTCGATAGCTTTCAATCAGCGCGTCACCGACATTGGCGCGGATTGTCTCGCCAAAACCGGCGCGCATCCCGCAACTCATGACATCCGCCGCTTCGGGAAATTTTTCATAATCCGGTCGGCCATTCGCAAATATCTCCAGCCGGTCGTCAAAAATTCGGAAAATCGGCACCGCGGCCCCCTCCGACACCGGGATGTACCAGCCCGATTGCTTGTCGAAATAGAGATGCGAGGCGTAGATGCTGCACAAATGCGCATTGGCCCCCACTGCGCTACCCTTGATCGCATAGAGGCCGTCATCGCCGCGCTCGATCAATATCTCGGTCATCGAGGCGCCGACCAGAACCGGCGCGATTTTGGCGAACAGATCGGACCCGGCGACATCCGCAGTGAGCGGCAGCACATCGTCGACAAACAGCGCCGCCTCGCCGCGAGAAAGCCAGTCCCGTTCTCCCAGCAGGCCAAGCAATTGCCCTTTGCGCATGCTATAGCTTTCCCGGATGCAGTCCACCGGATATTCCGTTGCACCGCAAAGATTACGCTGTTTCAGCCAGGCCCGCTGGCTCGCCTTGACGCCGGCACCCTCTGCGCTCGCACGCTTGTACAGAGCTTCAATAGCGCGATCCGCCGCGCGCAAATCGCTGGCATATTCACCGCAAATTTCCCGTTCGACCTTGCTTGCCGCCTTGCCGCAGTCAAAGGATGGGCGCGCCTCCATCGCCTTCTGTACGGCGTTTCCGGCCACCAGTTGCCGCGCCTCTTCGGCGGACAGGCTGACATCACTGTCGCCCCCGCGCAGGATTACGGCACCACGAAAATCGGCCGTCGCCAGATAGGGCAATTGGCGTGGTCCGATAACCGTCCGGTCGATTCTGGCACCGGCCAGATCAACAGCATGCAGGCCAAAACTGTGCAGCGTCGCGTCCGTGAAGTCCGCCCCCTTGGCGCTCATCTTCGCTCCGCCCTGATAGACCGGACAGCCGTCCGGCACGGTAATGCCGCATGCGAAAGTGAAGCCGGTCAGATCGGCGCCGTCCAGATCCCAGCCTTCGACACTGCCCTCGAACCAGCCGCCATCGAAATGGCCATTGGAAAAATCGGCACCCTTTGCCGTCACATCCTGCAAACCGGCGTTGCGGAACAGGACAGCGGACATATGAACGCCGTTCATATTGGCGCCGCTCAAATCCGTTTTGACGAACCCCACGCCAGGCGCCAGCGCACCCGCGAAATTTGCGCCCGACAGATTGCTTTCTTCGAAGCAGACAGCGGGGAAGGACGCGCCGCTGAAATCCCAGCCGGAAAAATCGCCGCCTTTGACAATCGGGACACCCGCTATCCGGTGGTCGGTCACGCGCAAGAAATCGGCCAGTGATTTTATCTGCCCGCCGTCAATTTCCTGCCAGGTTCCTTCCGGCCTGGCTTCACTCCAGATATCACCCGAGACCGAAGCACAGCTGGCTTCCGCAGCCGCGGCTTCTGCCCGCGCATCCGCTGTTCCGGCCAGCGTCAACATGGCCAGTGCAAGCTTCGGAAACAATCGCTGCATCATCCCGTTTTCCCTCGATCCCGGAGCCCGGCAAAGGCTCAAGCTGTTCAAATACACTATAGCCATACCCGCCTGATCTTGCCATAGGCCACCGGTGCAACGCAAAGCTCTCCCATTCCCCATAGGTCGCACCGAACTCATCATCATGATGGCCAGCCTGATGTCGCTGAACGCGCTGGCGATCGACATCATGTTGCCTGCGCTCGGTTTGATCTCCGATGATTTCGCCCTGCCGAATGTCAATGACCGGCAATGGACGATCACATCCTATATTTACGGCATGGCGATGGGTTCCATTTTATATGGCTCGCTCGCGGATCGATACGGTCGCAAGCCGGTGTTGCTGGTGACAATCGCCATATATACGCTCTTTGGCATTCTCTGCGCTCTGGCCTGGGATTACCAATTGCTGCTGATCGGGCGCTTCATCCAGGGGCTGGCAGCCGCGGCAATGGGCGTATTGGCCAACAGCATCATCCGCGATCGCTATGACGGCGACGCGATGGCGCGGTCCATGTCCACCATCATGATGGTGTTCATGATCGTCCCGATCACTGCGCCACTGGCCGGACAGATGATCCTCCACGTTGCGCCCTGGAAGGCGATTTTTCTGGTATTGTCGACCGCCGGACTGGCCACATTTTTGTGGATAATGACGCGGCTCCCCGAGACATTGCACCCCGACGACAAGACGCCGATCAGGGTCAAATCCGTTGCCTCGGCCTGGTATAATGTCATTTTCAACCGCAACAGTTTTGGCCATGTCATTGCCAGCGGTCTGATGATGGCCCCGCTGTTCGCCTATATTGCTTCCGCCCAGCAGATATTTTTCGACATATTCGATGCAGGCGAAATCTTTGCCTATATTTTCGCGCTGAACGCGGGCGCGATGTCGGTCGCCAGCTTCACCAACTCGCGGATCGTCATGCGTTTCGGCGCGCGCCGGGTATCGCAAACCGCTTTGATCTTTTTCATTCTGGTGTCGATCATCCATTTTGCTCTCGCCGAGGCCGGGGTGGTCAATCTCTGGGTCTTCATGGCGTTGCTCGTGCCTTCGATGGGAATGGTCGGTTTTACCGGCGCGAACTTCAGTTCGATCGCGATGCAGCCGTTCGGCAAGACCGCCGGTGTCGCCGCCTCCTTCCAGAATTTCACCCGCTCGGGTCTTTCCGCAATGATCGGCGCGGCGATCGGTCTGCAATTTGACGGCACGATCCTGCCGCTGGCTACCGGCTTCATGGTCTGCGGTATCGCTTCTCTGGCGTTTATTTTCTGGGCCGAAAAGGGCAAATTGTTCCGGCGCGTTCAGATTGGCGTAACGGCCAGCGATCTATTACCGCATTCCTGAACCGCGAATCATCAGCAGAGGCGCACGACCATGGCGATTTTAGACCCCGGTAAAATAGCAGCCTGCCTTATCCCCGCAGCCCTGATCTTCGCTACACCCGCGCTGGCCGCCGATTCCATCCACGGCGACTGGATCACCCAGGACCGCGATGCCGTCATCAAGATCTCGAAATGCGGCACGAGCGTCTGTGGCCGCATTTACAAATATCTGGTCACCCCGCCCAATGGCGCCGGCCAGAAGGATATCAACAATCCCGACAAGAAGCTGCGCAATCGCACCTTGATGGGGATGGCGATACTGACCGGATTCAAGCCCGACGGCGATATCTGGCGCGGCAAGGTCTATGATCCGAAAAGCGGTCGGACCTATCGCTCGGAAGTGAGCCTGAACTCGGCCAACAGTCTGAAGATGAAAGGCTGTGTCGCCTTTATCTGTCAGGGCCAGAACTGGACCCGGGCGAAATAAAAGCGCGTCAGACCACATTCTGTTCCCCGGCGAAGGCCGGGGAACAAGAGCGATCAATCCTTCTTATCCATCTCCGCAATCCACTGGCTGAGCAACGCCACGCCTTCGTCATGCACGATCGACCGGCCCACTTCCGGCATGCTGATACCCGGATCGAGGCTGTTCAATCGGTAGATCATGATGCTGCTATCCGGATCGCCGGGCGCGATGTCGAAATCATGGGTGCCGCTGCCCCGTCCAGCCGCAACCGGCCGTTTCAGTATCCCGATCCGAACCGGCATGTCTTCTTCATAGGTCAGGAACAGGCCGGAGTTGCTGGCCGAACCACTGGCATTGTGACAATGGGCGCAATTGACGTCGAGATAGCCGCGCGCGCGATCGTTGAGCGGGGCGCTGGTCTCCCCCCACACCGGCACGCGATATTCGACCTTGGGCGTCCGGTCGATCAGGCCGAGCTTCGCAAATTGCTCAAGCTGCTCGCCATGGGTCAGGTTGCGCGCCTTGGGGCCGATCGGCGTTACCTCCTCAGACAGAGCATGGCATTCCTTGCACTGGTTCTTGTTCGGCACGGCATAGCTGGTCGACCGTTCCCGGCCCGACGGATCGGTAAACGTCACCGGGATGCGCGCGCCCGCCACTTTCAGCTTCGCCTCGGTCTGCTCTTCATTCCACACATAAGGCAGCGCCAGCCAGCCGTCAGCGCGGTGCAACAGCACCCGCGTCTCGAGCAGCATCGGCTTGCCATCGCGCTCGTAACCGAAGCTTTTGATCAGCGCCGACCCCACCGGAAATTCGAGCAGCCCGTCGCCATTCGCCTTCGCCTGCTGCCCCTCGGGCACATAGATGAACCGGTATTTCTCCGCATAGTCGGAAAACAGCGGCATGTTCAACTGATAGGGCACCACCCGGTCATTCGGCTGCCAGCCGGCTGCATCCTTGAAAAACCCATAGTCCGACAGCATCCGCGGCAGGCCATCGGACAGGATCACTTCGTCCGCAACTCCCGCCGGCTCGCGCGCGCCCGCCGAAAAGGCCAGCGCCACCAGCGCACAAGCAGAAACCAGCCAGCGCATTATCTGATCGCGTCTTCCATCGCCTGCGGCAGGGTGACCGGTTTCAGCTGCCGGCCGTCAAACGGCTCGCTCGCCCCCTCGACCAGGGAAGGCCTGGCTTCGGCCAGCGACTGGCCCGGCGCGGTCAGTCCCAGAGACAGGATCGCGACATCGTCTCCGATGAGGATATTCTCACCCGTGCCATCCTCGATGATCGGCGGGATCGCACCGCCAAAGGCGGCCTTCAGCTGCGCGCCACCGGTGAAGACCGGATTATAGCCCGCGCGACCATGATCATTCTCGAACACCCGCACGCCGATCGGCTTGGGGTTATAATTGGGGTCATTCTGGCCCTTGGTATAGGATACGATCAGGACATTGCCGGTGCCATTTTCGGCAAAGCGGTTTTCAAACACCTCGACCTCATAATGCGACATCACCATCACGCCCATTCCGGCAGGAACGTCCGCGACGATATTGCCCTCGGGCGCGAAATTCGGGGTGTTGTTGTCGACCACGATATTGTCGAACACGCGGACATTGCGGCCGCCCTGTTTCGGGATATTGGGCAGATCGAAGACCAGGATGCCGCCGGTATTGTTGACTGCAATATTATTATAAACATCCGCGCCGACGCTGTTCTCGATCTCGATGCCCGCGACGTTGAATTTCGCGACGCTGTTGCGGACGATGATATTTTCCGACTGACCGACGTAAATCCCGGCATCGGAAGAGCCGATCGTGACCACGCTGTCGACCAGCACATTGCTGCTTTCGACCGGATAGATCGCATAAGCGCCATTTTCGGCATGCGGCCCGCGGGTCCATTCCACCCGCACTTTGTAATAGACGATATTGTCCGCGCCCTTCGACTTGATCCCGTCGCCCTTGCTGTCCTCGATCGCGAAATCGCGTAGCACCACATGGTCCGATGTCACCAGCAGGCCTTCGCCCGCACCGAGTTGCCCGGCAAAATTGAGAACGGTCTGGTCCATGCCAGCACCGCGGACGGTGACGTGATCGACGTCGAGAGAAAGACCGTCGACCAGGTCAAAACGGCCAGCACCCAATTCGATGACGTCTCCCGGCTCGGCCAGAATCAAGGCTTCCTGCAGCCGTTCCTGAGCATCGCTGCCGGGGGCTACGCTGTGGGTTTTAGCCAATGTCGGGGCGCTCAGGCATAGCGCGGTGGCGACTAGTAAACTGCGGATCATGTCTCTCTCCTCCAAGAATGGAGGATAATGCCGCAAATCCTGTTCAATGCCAAGAGCATTGACACTCATGTCAGTAGGTCAGGCGTTTTATTGGTCTGGTTATGTGCTTGGTTTCAAGAAAGCGAAGCTCAAGCTTAGCCCAAAATCCATTCTATCGCGGCATCGGCATGAATCTCGGTGCTGTCATAAATCGGCAGGATATTCGCCTTGGTATCGACAATCAGATCGAGCTCGGTACAGCCGAGCACCACTGCTTCAATCTCCTGCTTGGCGATATTGGTGATATAGGTTTTCATCGTCCGTTCGGCATCGCGCTTGGCCTGGCCGAACATCAGTTCCTCGTAAATGATCCGGTCGATCTCCTCGACCCGCTCTTCGTCCGGCGGGGACAGGGTGATACCCTTGCCTACCAGCCGCTTGCGATAAAAGCCTTCGGTCATCACATTGCGGGTGCCGACCAACGTTGCCGACTTGATGCCATCGGCAACCATCTTGTCGCCGACACAATCGGCGATATGCAGGATCGGCACGCCGACTTCCGGTTGCACCCGGTCGTAGATTTTGTGCATCGCGTTGGAGCAGATCAGGACGGCGGTCGCTCCGCTATTCTCCAGCCGCTTGGCCGAGCGGGTCATCAACCCGGCCGCAGCATCCCAGTCATCGTCCGACTGCAGACGCGCGTAATCGCTGAAATTGACGCTCTCGATCAACATATGCGGGCTGGAAAAACCCCCGAGCCGTTTTTGCACAATGCGGTTGATCCGCGTATAATAGCTGGCCGTAGAGACCCAGCTCATTCCGCCAATCAGACCAATTTTCCGCATCGATTTATAAATCCCTGAAACATACGAGCCTGGCGTCTAGAGCGCCTTGACTATTTCCTCGCACATTTTCTTAGCGTCGGAAAGCAACATCATCGTCTGGTCCATATAAAAGACCTCATTGTCGACACCGGCATAGCCGACACCGCCCATCGAACGTTTGATGAAGAATATCGTTTTGGCTTTCTCGACATCGAACACCGGCATGCCGTAAATTGGCGATCCCTTGTCGGTTTTCGCTGCCGGATTGACCACATCATTCGCGCCGATGATGAAAGCAACATCGGCCTGGGCAAATTCACTGTTGATATCTTCCAGCTCGAAAACCTCGTCATAAGGCACATTCGCCTCGGCCAGCAGCACATTCATGTGGCCCGGCATACGACCCGCCACAGGGTGGATCGCATATTTGACGCTGACGCCTTGCTCTTTCAGCATATCGCCCATTTCGCGCAAGGCGTGCTGGGCCTGCGCCACCGCCATGCCATAGCCTGGAATGATGATCACGCTTTCGGCCTGTTTCATCATATAGGCAGCATCTTCTGCCGAACCACGCTTCCACGGACGGTCGATCTTGGCTGCGCCATCGCTGCTCGCCGCTTCGGCACCAAAGCCACCGGCGATCACGCTGATGAAGCTGCGATTCATCGCCTTGCACATGATGTAGGACAGGATCGCACCGGATGAACCGACCAGTGCGCCGGTGATGATCATCGCGGTATTACCTAGGGTGAAGCCCATCGCTGCAGCCGCCCAGCCGGAATAGCTGTTCAGCATCGACACAACCACCGGCATATCCGCGCCGCCGATCGGAATGATCAGCAGGAAGCCGATCAGGAAGCTCAAGCCCACGATGGTCCAGAATATCGCGCCCGTACCAACGGTCGGGGCAATCGCGAAATAGGCGGTCAGTCCGATGATCGCGCCCAATACGCCGAGATTGATGACATGACGCAGCGGCAGCATGATCGGCGCGCCCGACATATTGCCGTTGAGTTTCAGGAAAGCGATAACCGAACCGGAGAAGGTAATCGCACCAATGGCAACGCCAAGGCCCAGTTCGACGCGGCTGACGGTCAGGATCTCACCGGTCGCATCCAGAATGCCGAATGCACCGGGATTGAGATAGGCGGCGATACCGACGAGCACGGCGGCGAGACCCACAAGGCTGTGGAACGCGGCCACCAGCTGCGGCATATCGGTCATGGCGATCCGGCGCGCGGTGAAGAAACCGATCGCGCCACCAATGGCGATGGCACCGGCAATTTCCGGCAGGCTGGCAATGCTGTGGGTCCACAAGGTGGTGACCACGGCAATCAGCATCCCGGCCATGCCGAAACGGTTGCCCGTACGGCTCGATTCGGGCGATGAAAGGCCGCGCAGAGCGAGAATGAAAAGTACACCGGCAATCAGATAGGCGGCGGCAACCCATGGGTTTACCGGTTCACCGGAAGAGGCCAGCGCCGGCGTGGAGAAGAGAAGCGCGGAGGCGCCAATCAATGCGGTCCGCATTATTTGCGCTCCTTTTTCTTGTACATCGCGAGCATCCGCTCGGTCACGGCAAAGCCGCCAAAAATATTCACGCTGGCCAAGACAACGCCAACCAGACCCAGCCATTTGGCGGTCTGCCCGCCATCAGCCTGCGATCCGGCGGCCGCTGCAATCAGCGCCCCGACAATGATCACCGAAGAAATCGCGTTGGTCACCGCCATCAGCGGCGTATGCAAGGCCGGGGTCACCGACCAGACGACATAATAGCCGACAAAACAGGCCATCACGAAAATTGATAAGATACTAATGAAGTCCATTATTCACTTCCTTTCAATCCTCTCCGCTCGCGGGGAGGTGGCAGCCTGCAAGGCTGACGGAGGGGGCGTTTCGTTTAGGCGCGACCCCGGGTTTTATCGCAAATACGGCGGCAATATTCATGAATCCTCCCCATTCATGGGGAGGTGGCCCGCCGAAGCGCAGCGCAGGCGGGTCGGAGGGGGCGTGCCACTGGACGCAAACTTCGGAAAACTCGCAACACCAGCGGCAGAACCAAAGCCCCCACCACCACGCTGCGCGCGGTCCCCCTCCCCGCAAGCGGGGAGGATTTTGGTGGAGAGAGTTGTTACTGGTCCCATCATCTAATCCCCAACCGAGTTTCTAAAGTTTGCAACGCAACTTCCACCCGCAATCGAGAGCCATATTTATCTGGAGGGCCAGGACATACATGAGGTGTGTCAGAAATCGCTTGATGCACGGCATCATCACCATATCGAACGATCAAACCCGACAGTATCAGATTGTATCTATCGGCATAATAACTCTCATATCGATTTTCACTAATTTGATTTGGCCAATCACATTCTGACCACACGCGACCATATTCCAGATATTCAGTCAGATAGTGCAACACTGCGAGGTCACCGGCTTGCATGGTAGGACGTTCCGCTTCGGGAAGTGCATCGACTCGGTCATCCATCAAAGCCGCACAAGCTGTAGACACAAGCAGCAGCGATATGCCCGCCAACTTTATCGCCGCAGCAATAGCGGGCTGCCGCAAATTACCTCCTTGGGACTGGCCTGCTCCCCTATTCATAAATCCTCCCCATTCACGGGGAGGCGGCCCGCCGGAGCGAAGCGCAGACGGGTCGGAGGGGGCGTCAGACCAGACGCAAAATCGGGTGTAGTCGCAAACACAGCGGCAAGACCAAAGCCCCCTCCACCACGCTGCGCGCGGCCCCCCTCCCCGCAGGCGGGGAGGATTTTGGAGGAGAGAGATACAATGCTTTTCACTGACAGTCCCTAGTTCGCCAGAAGGCGCTCGTTCACGACCTTGCCATCTTTGGTAAGCCGTATGCCAATCGTCACCTCGTCGTCATCGGGCAGAACCGGCCGCTTGGCCTCTTCGTCCCAATAAGCGCTGAGGAAATTATAGAGATTGCGGGAAAACAGCGCCGAGCTGTCGGCCGCCATCATCGCCGGAATATTGCTTGCGCCGATAATCTTGACGCCATGTTTCTCGACCACTTTGCCAGCGACAGCGCCTTCAACATTGCCGCCCTGCTCTGCCGCAAGATCGACGATCACGCTGCCGTTGCGCATCGTCGCAATCTGCGCGTCCGAGATCAGGCGCGGTGCGGCGCGGCCGGGGATCAGCGCGGTGGTGATCACGATATCCTGTTTGGCGATATGACTGGAGACCAGTTCGGCCTGGGCCTTCTGATATTCCTCGCTCATTTCGGTGGCATAGCCGCCCGAGCCTTCGCCCTCGATACCCTCGACGGATTCGACAAAAATCGGTTTCGCGCCGAGCGACTGGATCTGCTCCTTGGTGGCGCTGCGCACGTCGGTCGCGCTGACCTGTGCGCCGAGACGCCGCGCGGTGGCAATCGCCTGCAGTCCGGCAACGCCGACACCCATGACAAAACAGCGCGCGGCGGAAACCGTGCCGGCTGCAGTCATCATCATCGGGAAGACGCGGCCATATTCGTTCGCCGCCAGCAGCACGGCCTTGTAACCGGACAAGTTGGACTGTGAAGACAGAATATCCATCGATTGCGCGCGGGTGATCCGCGGCATGAATTCCATCGCCAGCGCATCAATGCCCAGCTTGGCATAGGCATCAACCCGCTCGCGCTCGCCAAAAGGATTCAGGCTGGCAACCAGCCACGCGCCCTTTTTTATCCCCTTGAGAGATTGCGGCGATGGCCCCTGCACCGCCAGAACGATGTCGGCATCCTTCAGGACAGCGGCGCGGGTTCCGATCGTCGCGCCCATGTCCTGATAATCTGTATCGGCAACAGCAGCAGATTCGCCCGCCCCCTTTTCGACGGCCATGGTGGCGCCGAGAGCAATGAACTTCTTGACCGTTTCGGGTGACGCACTGACGCGCGCTTCGCCGTCGGCGAGCTCTTTCAATACTGCAATTTTCACACTAGATTCCAATCCGTTAGGAAATGAGTATAACCACCAATATGGCCACTACAGCGGTCAGGATCGTGCCGACTTTCAGCATCGACAGAAACTTTGTGTAGGTTTCCTCTGCTGCGCCAAGATTATTATTCGATGTCATGATTTCCCCAATATTATCGTTCCAAACTGGCGCGAGGTGTAACCCTATATGGGCAATGGCTCAAGTCCTACCCACCGTCATTTTGGATAGAATATTTATCGATCCTTTAATCCGCTCTTTACCGGTTGGCGGTATGAAAATGCTTCATTGTGGGACAATCGGGAAAAAAATGGCACAAAACGGCACAAAGTTACTGCTGCTTATCGACGATGAGCCGGCGCAATGCCGGTTGATTTCGGCACTGGCATCGCGGGCGGGATTTCGCACGATCTATGCGCGCGACGCGGAGACGGCAATTGCCACGCTCGGCACGCAGGACGGGATGATGCTGGACGCCATCATTCTCGACCATTGGGTGCCCGGTTCCGAAGCCACGGAACTGATTCTCGAACTGAAAGCCCGCCGTCCCGCCTTGCCGATCCTGATGCTGACGGCAGTCGGGTCGATCGCCGAGGCCGTCGACGCCGTGCGCGCTGGCGCTACCGATTATCTGATCAAGCCGGTTGCCCCCGAACTGATGCTCCAGGCGCTCGACGCTGCGGTCGAATCGTCCAAAGATGCCGGTGAACTGCGCCCGCTCACCGAGAAAATCTCGGTGCCGCTCGAGTTTGAAGAAATTGTCGGAGCAGCCCCTGCCTTCCGCGCAGCGCTGGCGATAGCCGCCAAGGCCGCCCGCGCCCGGGTGCCGGTGCTGATCGAAGGCGAAGGCGGGGTTGGCAAGGAAGTCATTGCCGATGCCATTCACGCCGCCAGTCCGCGTTCAAAAATGCCGATGTTGAAGCTCAATTGCGGTGCAATTACCGGAAATCTGCTCGATTCGATCCTTTTTGGTCATGAAAAGGGTGCTTTTACCGGCGCTTTCGACCGCAAGATCGGCCTGCTCCAGCAAGCCGAAGGCGGCACGATCTTCCTCGATGAAGTCGACCGGATTCCGCCGGAAACCCAGGTCCGCCTGCTCCGCTTCCTGAAACATTCGGATATCCAGCCGCTTGGCAGCCCGAACAGTTTCCAGCTCGACGTCCGGGTTATCGCTGCGACCAATCGCAAGCTGGAACGGGAAGTCGAAAAAGACAATTTCCGCGAAGACCTCTATTATCAGATGAACGTCGTCCAGCTGACCATCCCGCCGCTCCGCGACCGGACCGGCGATATCCCGGCGCTGGCACGGCATTTTCTGGCCCGTCTCGCGCTGCAGCCCGGCTTGCGCAGCCTTGGCATTACCGACGAAGCGCTGAATCTGCTGCGCAGCTATCGCTGGCCCGGCAACGTCCGCCAGCTGCAGAGCGTGCTCTTTCGGGCCGCGGTCATGTGCGACCATAATGCGCTGAGTTGCGATGAATTTCCACAGATCGCCTCGTTTGTTGCCGAATCCGGCGACGCCGAACCGCATCTGATGAACAGTCCGGAAGGCATTGGCATCACTCTCTATTGCGAAGATGGCAATTTGCGGCCGCTGGAAGAAATCGAGGCCGACGTGATCCGCCTTGCCATCGGGCATTATCGGGGACGGATGACCGAAGTCGCAAGGCGTCTGGGCATCGGCCGCTCGACTCTCTATCGCAAGCTGGCTGACTTAGGCATTGATAACGCAGCATAATTTCTCTGCACGCTGTTGGAATTTGACATTTTCGGCCATTTCCAACAGCGCCGAGTCCCGCGCGAAATACGCGGCTATTCCAACATCGCCATTGATGTTTGCCCTCGCTGGTCTTAAGTCTGGCTGATATGAAAAACATGCTTCCAAATCTTCCATTCGGTGCCGCTCTGACGCTAGCACTGCTCCTTTCGGCCTGCGGAAAACAGGAAGCGGTCGGTGATGTTCCGTCTAGTGAAGAACTGGCGCAGCAAGCCGACGCCGCAAGCCAGGCGATCCGCGACGAAGCGGCCGCTGCAGAAGGCGATGGCGCAAAAGCGGCAGTCGACCTCGCCAGCATGGAAAGCTACGCCAACGCCTTGCGCGGTTACACGATCATGGTGCCCAATGGCTGGACTGTTGATACGGCAGCCAGCGACGACAACGGCCGGGTATTCACCGAGACGGCAAGCGGCACAAAACTGGCCGTTAGCTGGGTTGAAAATCGCGAGGATGCGGCCTGGAGCAAGGCCGTCGAGAGCATCGAGGATGGTAACGAGACCATGGAAGGCGGAGCCGTCGGCAAGAATGAATATCGCGCCTCCGGCATATTGACCAACGGCCTGAAATCCAGCCAGCGGCTGCTCCGCAAGCCCGATGGCACGATGGTCCAGGCGGAAATCACCTATGCCGCCGACCAGGCCAAGTCGACAGACCCGCTGGCCTCGGCAATATTGGACAGTTTGACGCTGCAATAGCGCCGATTATCAGCGCTAATTTGGCGAAAGCCTAGCGGTTGAGCTTGGCGTCCAGGAAGCTGGGCATCGGGCCGTTCCAGCCGTCATCCGCTTCATTGCTGTTCTGAACCACAGGTGGCTTTTTCTCTTGGATTTTGGCAGCAGGTGCCGGTTTTTTCCGGGCATCGTCTTGCCGCGGCCTCTTCGGCCGATCATCCTGCCGAGCCTTCTTCGGCGCGTCATCGCGGCGCGGCGCTTTCGCCTTTTCCGGCTCTGCCTGATCAGGCTTATCGGCAACCTTCTCGGCAGGTTTCCCGCCAGATTTGGCCTTGCGCTCTTTGCGGACCGGAATTTTCATGCCGGTCAGCTTTTGAATGCTTTCGACATGCTCTGCATCGCTTTTGGTTATAAAGGTAATCGCGACACCGGTGGCACCAGCGCGGCCAGTCCGGCCGATCCGGTGAATATAGTCATCGGGATGCCATGGAATATCATAATTGATAACATGGCTGACGCCTTTGATATCCAGACCACGCGCGGCAACATCGGACGCGCATAAAATATTGATTTCACCGGATTTGAACCGGTCCAGCTCTGCCAGACGCGAACTCTGGTCCATATCGCCATGGATCTGTCCGGCATCAAAGCCGTCCTTGCGCAGGCTCTGGCAAAGGTCGCGCACTTCGGTCTTGCGGTTGCAAAAGATGATAGCGGTTTCGACGCCTTCATTGTCCAGCAGGTCAACGATCAGCTTGCGCTTGGCTTTCGGAGCAACTTCTATCAGCGATTGATCAATCGAAGTATTGGCCGTCGCCGGGCGCGAAACCTCGATATATTTCGGATTGTTGAGAAACTGGTCGGACAGCCGCTTGATCGGCGGCGGCATCGTCGCCGAGAACAGCATCGTCTGCCGGGTTGCCGGCAATTTCGAACAGATTGATTCAATATCGGGAATGAAGCCCATGTCGAGCATCCGGTCCGCTTCATCGATGACCAGCAATTCGCAGCCCGACATCAGGATCCGTCCGCGATCGAACAGATCCATCAAACGGCCGGGCGTCGCGATCAGAACATCGACGCCTTTTTCGAGCGCCTTGATCTGGTCACCCATTGACACACCGCCGATAAGCAGGGCCATGCTGAGATTATGGTTCTTGCCATATTTCTCGAAATTCTCGGCAACCTGCGCGGCCAGTTCGCGGGTCGGCTCGAGGATCAGCGACCGCGGCATACGCGCACGCGAGCGGCCATGGGCCAGGATGTCGATCATCGGCAGCACGAAGCTCGCCGTTTTACCAGTGCCCGTCTGGGCAATGCCGATGATATCTTTCATCATCAGGACGGAGGGGATGGCTTGCGCCTGAATCGGCGTCGGTTCGTCATAGCCAGCTTCGGCTACGGATTTCAGCAGTTCTTCAGACAGGCCGATATCGGCAAATTTCATAGTGGTTCCGGAAAAATATAGGATGCAACCTTGCACCCTGTCTTAGCCTCTCGGGCTGTGCCGGGCAATGATCGCATATCCGGGATTTGTCAAGCTTTCTCGCTTGGTCTAGGGGGCCGGGACCAGTTCGCGGAGCCGATCAATCTCGCATTTGGCTCCGGTTCGCGAGTGAAGAATATCGCGACCGGCGCATATTTTGCCGTCCTTGGTTTTCTCGACATAGAAACCGGAATAGAAACTCCGCGCCTGGCATGTATCCTCGAGCTGCGCCCTGATTCTCTTTCGGTCTTTGGTAATCAGA
>JBALUX010000016.1:0-34614 GCA_036963725.1 Parasphingorhabdus sp.
TAAATAATCGGGCTCCTTGGCCAGTGCGGGAACCAAATCGCTACTTCAGCCCGAATTCGCCATTGTTCGAGGTGGCCATATGAAAACGATCAATAAAATCCTCATGGCAGCACTTTGCAGCACCGCCATGACTACCCCCGCTTTCGCGCAGGACGCAGCGCAAGAAGTCGAAACCTTCGACGACAATGTAATCATCGTGACGGCAACCCGCCGCGCAGAAGATGTCCAAGACATTCCTATCGCCGTAACCGCGGTCAGCCCGGCCCAGCTCGAGCAGCAGGGCGTGGTGAACGTGCAGAATATCGGTAGCGTATCCTCCAGCTTCTCCACCTCCAACGCGCAAACGGCTTCCGGAACGGTTGTTCTTCGTATTCGCGGTGTCGGTACGACTTCCAACAACATCGGCTTTGAATCAGCTGTCGGTATCTTCGTAGACGGTGCCTATCAGTCACGCCCGGGTGTTGCGCTCGGCGAATTTGTCGACGTTGAACGCGTCGAGGTTCTTCGCGGCCCACAGGGTACTTTGTTCGGACGGAACACGTCGGCAGGTGCCTTGAACATCACCAACGTCCGGCCTGACCTCAACGATTTTGGCGGCTTCGTAAACGCGACCTATGGCAATTTTGACCATATGAGCGTCCAGGGCGCGATCAACGCTCCCCTTATCGAGGACACTCTGGCGCTACGCGTGACCGGTGCCTATCGGAAGCGTGACGGCTATGTTGATATCATCGACAGCGCCGGCAACAGCATCGGTGATTCCAACAACACCGATCAATATCTTCTTCGCGGCCAGCTTGGCTTCGAGAATGACAGCGGCATCCGTGGTCGCCTGATTGCGGATTATTCCAAGAGCACGGCAAGCTGCTGTGCTGCAATCGAAGTCCTGCAATCTCCGGTCGAAACATTCGGCCTGTTCGGCGCTGTAGGCCTTGGCGCACGTGGCGGCATGTCTGCTCCTGATGTTGCGGTGAGCCCGTTTGATACGGCAGCCATGCAGCGTGCTGTGGAAAACCGGGTCGCAACGTCCGATATGAGAGCAGATCCATCCAATGATCAATGGGGTGTCACCGGCGAAATCGAATTCCCGATCAGCGACACTGCAGACCTGATCTACATCGGTTCCTATCGCGAATTCCGGGCGGAAGAAGCCTATGATTCGGACTTCTCGGGTCTGGATGTGTTCAACGTATTGCCAGGTGGCGGTACCGCGATTGATACAATGACCCACGAATTGCGTCTGCAGGGTGAAGCACTCGGCGGCGCGCTCAGCTGGATGGTCGGTGGTTATTATTCCACAGAGGATATCTCGCAGACCGTCAATTTCGGCCTGGGTACGGATTATGACCGTCTTGTCGGCGCGTTGCTGGCGGCCGGAACGGGTGGCGGAACGCTTAACCCTGCCAACCCTATCTTCTACGGCAGCGGCGAGACTTTCCTCGGCGCGACACCGCTGCAGAATCTGACCGGTGTCGATCCATCAACGATCCGGACTGCAAATTCCTATGAGCAAAGCAGCAAAAGCTGGTCGGTCTTTACCCACAACACTCTGGAAGTGGCCGAGGGTCTGAAGTTGACACTGGGTCTGCGCTATTCGGATGAAAGCAAAGACGGTTCGTTCGCTCAGTCGGCGACCAACAACACGCTCTGCCCTGCGACCTTGGGTCAAATCGGTGCCGGCAATGTTGCATCGCCTTTGATCGCCAACGTTTTTGGACTGGGTTGCTTTGCATTCCTGGCGCCAGCAATCGGAACGGATGCAATTCCATTCCCTCTGCCGCGGCCTTTCGACAGCACGTTTAGCGATGAAGAGCTGATCTACACCGGTAAAGTAAGCTATGAATTTGCTTCGCCTGTGACCGTTTATGCCAGCTTCACGCATGGCTATAAATCGGGTGGCTTCAACCTCGACTCGACGGCTGCATCCGGCGGCGCTGATCCGCGCTTTGCTTCGGAAGAAGTGGATGCTTATGAAGTCGGTCTGAAAGCCAAGTTCCTCGACAATGCGGTAACTCTGAACGTTGCTGGCTTCCACGAGGAGTTCACAAACTTCCAGGTTCTGGAATTCACTGGCGCACAGTTCACGACGTTCAACGTTCCGCTCGCAAAATCGACCGGCGTTGAAATTGAAACGGTCCTTCGTCCCAGCGACAATCTGACGATCAATGGCGGTTTGACTTATACCAACGCCAGATATCCGAATAATTGCGCGGGAACGCAAACCTCTGACAATGTTCTCAGCCTGTGCGGCAATTCCCTGACCAACGCTCCGAAATGGGTGGGTATCATGGGCGCAACCTATGATCGTGACATTGGCAACAGCCTGAATTTCTTCGTCAATGGCCAGATCCGGATGGAAAGCGATCGCCGCACGTCAACACAGGCTTTCGATCCTGCTGATCTGACCACGCGGACGCCCGTGCCATTTGATGTTCAGGACGGTACCGTCAAGATCAACATGCGTGCCGGTCTCGGTGAAATCGACGGCGCATGGGGCATTGAAGCCTGGGTTACCAACCTGACCAACGAAATCACGCGCGGTGTTACCTTCAACACTGTATTGCGCTCCGGTTCACGGTCTGCCTTCATCCAGGAACCACGGATGTACGGCCTGACCCTGCGCGGCAAGTTCTAGGCGCAACCAGAAATTCGGTGACAAATAGTCGCCAGATGAAAAGGGGCCGGTTTTCCGGCCCCTTTTTATTGCGCGGCTGGACCATTGGTGCGAAAGATCGATGCTATGAAAAACTTTATATTCCAGACAGTCCCCGTGCTCCACTTTGGCGAAGGCTGTCTTGCCGAACTTCCCGGACAAATTGCCGCATTGCGGGCATCCAGACCGATGATCGTTACCGACAAGGGTATCGTCAACGCCGGCCTGATTGTCCCGGTCGAGAGAACATTGTCCGCAGCCGGATTTGACGTCGTGATATTCGACTCCGTAATCGCCGACCCGCCAGAGGCCATTGTCCTGCAAGCAATAGCAGCAGCGAAAGCGGCGGGCGCGGATATTATAATCGGACTGGGCGGGGGCAGTTCGCTCGACACCGCCAAGGTGGTGGCTGCCCTCGCGGTTGACGGCGCGCAGGCGCTTGCCGATATTTACGGCATTGGTTTGCTGGATCGCAAGGGTCTGCCGACCATCTTGATTCCCACGACGTCAGGCACCGGATCGGAAGTCACCGCTATTTCGATCCTGACCACCGGCGAAACCACCAAGGCCGGGATCATCTCGCCGCACCTGTTCGCCGATGTCGCGCTGCTCGACCCGGCGCTGACACTGGGACTTCCCGCCGATGTGACCGCCGCGACCGGGATTGACGCCATGGTGCATGCGGTTGAATCCTACACCAGCCGCAACGGCAAAAATCCGGTATCCGACATGCTGGCGATCGAGGCGCTGAAATTGCTCACCGCCCATATCGAAACCGCCTGTTCCGACGGGAAAAACATGCAGGCGCGCGAAGCGATGCTGCGCGGCTCGATGCTTGCCGGTCAGGCTTTCGCCAACAGTCCGGTCGGTGCGATCCACGCGCTCGCTTATCCGCTCGGCGGCATCTATCATATCCCGCACGGCCTCTCCAACGCGCTGGTCATGCCTTATGTCATGCAGTTCAATCTCGAAGCCGCCGCGCCGCTTTATGCCGAGCTCGCCGATGCTCTGGATCTGCCGCGCGGCAGCGAAAACAGCAGCGAAGCGCGGGCGCAGCAATTGATCGACTTTCTCGAAGCGCTGGCGGTGAGCGTGAAGGCCCCACGCAAATTGCGCGACATCGGCATTGCCCAGGACGCCACGACCGAACTGGCCGAAGCGGCAATGCTGCAAAGCCGTCTGCTGGATAATAATCCCAGAGCGGTGACGCTGGCCGACGCGCAAAGGATCTATGATGCCGCCTGGTAAAAGCCCGAGGGCTGAACCACCGGTTCGCAGCGACTATCGAAGCGGCAGTTTGATCACCACGCGCTGGAACGACAATGACCCTTATGGCCACGTCAATAACGCGATCTATTATTTCTGGTTCGACACCGCGGTAAACCGCTATCTGGTGGAGCAGGGCGCGCTCGACATCACCGGCGGCGAGACCATCGGTCTGGTGGTCAACACCAGCTGCGACTATTTTGCACCGATCGCCTTTCCCGACGATGTCATGGCAAGAATCCGCGTCGACCGGCTGGGCAACAGCAGCGTTACTTATGGTGTCGGCCTGTTTCGCGGCGACGAGGATATTGCCTCCGCCGCCGGCAGCTTCACCCATGTCTATGTCGACCGCGCGACTAGGCGACCGGTTTCTCTTCCATCTCCCTTGCGTTCCGCACTGGAGGCGATAGAAGTTTAATCATACGATTAAATCTCTGGGAGAGAGACAGATGCTACGCCCTTTTGACAATGACGAGCGCCGCCAGTTCCGTGAAACCTGCCGCCGCTTTGCCGAGACCGAATTGCAGCCGTTCGCCAATGAATGGGACGAAGCGGGCGAAATCCCTTGGGAGATGCACCAGAAGGTCGGCGCGCTCGGCGTCTGGGGCTTTGGCGTCGACGAAAAATATGGTGGGCTCGGCATGGACGATATTTTCATGCGCGCGGCCTGGGGCGAGGAAGCGGCGCGCGCGCATAATGGCGGCACGCTGGCGGCGCTCGGCGGCCGGTCGATATCGATCGGCCCGATCCACAAGCTGGCCTCGCAGGATATCAAGGACCGCATCCTGAAAGATATCGTGCTCGGCAAAAAGGGCTCGAGCCTCGGCATTACCGAACCCGGCGGCGGGTCGGACGTCGCCAATATGCAGACCACCGCCCGGCAGGATGGCAATCACTGGGTGATCAACGGGGCCAAGACTTTTATCACCGGCGGCATGACGGCCGACCATTATGTCATCGGCGCGCGCACCGGCGGCGAGGGTCTGAACGGCATTTCTCTGTTTCTGGTCGACGCCGATGCCGAGGGCTTTTCGCGCACCGCGCTCGACAAGAAAATGGGCTGGTGGGCTTCCGATCAGGCCTCGCTCTATTTCGATGACGTGCGCGTCCCGGCCGAAAATATGCTCGGCGAGGAAGGGCGCGGCTTCATCCAGATAATGCATAATTTCAACCACGAACGGCTCGGCATGGTCGCCCAGTCGCTCGGCATGATGCGGGTATTGCTCGAATATTCGATCGACTACGCCCAGCAGCGCGAGACGTTCGGCAAGCCGATGATCAAGCATCAGGTGATCCGCCACAAGATCGCCGACATGTCGGCGCGCGTCGATCGCCTCGACGGCTGGCTCAACCAGATTTGCTGGCTCGCCGATCAGGGCGAAATGCCGGTCGCGCAAATCTGCAAAGCCAAGTTCAGCGCCACCAAGGATCTCGAGTTCTGCGCCAGCGAAGCGATGCAGATCCTCGGCGGCGCCGGCTATTTGCGCGGCAATCCGGTCGAGCGTTTCTATCGCGAGGTCAAGGTGATGGCGATCGGTGGCGGCTCGGAAGAAATCATGCGCGATCTCGCGGTCCGGCAAATGGGCCTCTGATCCCGCTTGCCATTGTCGGTTGGCGGGCGATAAACATTGCGTCTTGAAATTCCGTTCGTGCTGAGCTTGTCGAAGCACAGGGACCGGCAACAGAACAACAGCATCCGGCTGATGGAATATAATATGCCCGATCTAATATCTGCCGATAGCCCGCCAGAAAATGGTCCGATCCTGCTGCCGGCGGGTTCGGTGCTGTTTGGCCTGCTGACCTTTGCGATGATGGACGTGGTGATGAAAAGCCTGTCGATCGAGATGGGCGCCTATAACGCCATTCTCTGGCGGGTGCTGCTCGCATTCGTGATTGTCTCGGTGGTCTTCTTCGCCCGCCGTCCGAAAATGCCCGGCAAGGCCGCCCGCAAAGTCCACCTTCAGCGCGGCATCATCGTGGTCTTCATGTCCTATCTGTTCTTCTGGGGCCTGGCGCGGGTGCCGCTGGCCGAGGCCATCGCGCTGTCCTTCATCGCGCCGATCATCGCGCTCTATCTCGCGGCGGTTTTCCTGGGCGAGACAATCCACCGCAACGCCATATATGCTTCCGCGCTCGGCTTTGCCGGTGTGCTGGTGATCGCATGGGGCAGGGCGAGCGGAGAGTTTGAAAAAGACGCGTTGCTCGGCATTGGCGCGATTCTGGTGTCGGCGGTTCTCTATGCCGGCAATCTGGTGATCCAGCGGCAGCAGGCGCTGCTCGCCGGTCCGATCGAGATCAGCTTTTCCCAGAATCTTGTCGTCGGTGCGTCATTCCTTCTGCTCGCTCCCTTTATCGCGGTTGTTCCGGATGTGCGGTCGCTGCCCTATATCGGAGCCGCTGCCATATTCTCCATCATCTCCTCGCTGTTCATCGCCTGGGGCTATGCACGGGCAGAAGCACAGAATCTGATCAACCTGGAATATAGTGCCTTCATCTGGGCGGCGATTTTCGGCTGGCTGTTCTTCCGCGAACCAATCACGCTGACCACCGTTTCCGGTGCGGCCATGATTGTCATCGGTTGCATATTGGCCACCCGGCGGGACCGGAAAGTCGCGCATATCGAAACCACCGCGGTCTGATCGCGATGGCGTTGCGGATCAGCAACCGGGAGGCGCGCTGGCTCTGGTTGCAGGCGCAGGGCCTGTCCGAAACCCCGACCGGGCCACTCGACCTGCCGGAGATGATCCGCCGCCTCGGCTATGTCCAGCTCGACACCATCCAGAATGTCACCCGCGCTCATCATCACATATTGTGGAGCCGCAACCAGAATTACTGCGAACCGATGCTCGACAAGATGCTGGGCGAGGACAGGGCGGTGTTCGAGCATTTTACCCATGACGCCTCGGTCCTGCCGATAGAATTTTACCCGATGTGGCAACGCCAGTTCCGGCGGCTGGGCGACAAGGTCGCGCGCTATTCCTCTTTCAAAAAAGCGGCCGCGGAGATTGGCGGCGAGGAGATAAAGGCGCGGATCGCGGCGGAAGGGCCGCTGTCGACACAGGCCTTTGATACGAAGGTCAAGGGCAAGAAACAGATGTGGGACCGTCCGCCGCACAAGAGGGTGATGGACCAGCTCTGGTATGCCGGCGAACTGGCCACTTCCCATCGCGTCAATTTCAACAAATATTACGACCTCAGCGAGCGGGTAATTCCGTCGCATCATCGCGAAGCGACCCATGACGACGAGGACCAGATCGACTGGCTGTGCCGCAATGCGCTCGACCGGCTGGCCTTCGGTTCGCTCGGCGAAGTCCAGCGTTTCTGGGGCGCGGTCGATGCAAAAGAGACACGGCTCTGGGCACAATCGGCGACGCACAATGTTGCGGTTGAGGTGGAAAATCACGCGGGGCAATGGCTCAAGGTGCTGGCACCGCCCGATATCGAGATGCGCCTGTCGAACCTATCCGAACCAACTTCTCGTCTGCGGATCATTAATCCCTTTGATCCGGCGGTGCGTGACCGGAATCGCTTGCTGGCCTTGTTCGGCTTTCACTATCGCAACGAGATGTTCGTGCCCGCAGCGCAGCGGCAATGGGGCTATTATGTTTACCCGATACTCGAGCGCGACCGTTTCGTCGGCCGGATCGAAATCAAGGCAGACCGCTCGGCGGACCATTTGCGGGTCACGCAATATTGGCCTGAACCGGGGGTGCGCGGGTCCATAACGCGGCAGAACAGGCTCGCAGCGGAACTATCGCGATTATCGCGGCTGATCGGAGTCCGTGATGTGCTTTGGGAATGCGAAGACGGGTAAGAGCGGGTTGCGCTTCTATTTGACGCTTCCGCGATAACGCAGTTCGCCGGTTGCGCCTGGTTCCATCGGCGACGGCAACACCCAGCGGATATGGGTGACATCAGCAGCCACCGCCGGGCGAGTCTCCTGCGTGGCATCGGTTACGTTCAGCGCAGACAATTGACCGAAATTCCGGCCACCATCGACCGATACCAGCGCCCAGTCTTCAAGCGCCTCGGTAAAGGTAACGGCTCCAGGCACCGGATTGTTGAGCACAAAGCCGGTCACCGCCTCTTCGCCCGCATTGCGATAGCTGTTGGTGACCAGCAGCTTGTCGCCGGGAACGACCTTGACGGTCACCGGGTTGAGCAACTGCGTAACAGTTTCGCCGTTTTCCGCTATTTCGGTGCGTTCGATCATGATCGAACTGTCGATTTTCACATTCGCGAGCGGATCGGTGATCCGTTTCTCGGCACTGGCCGATGATGTCGCCGCATGGGCAATATGGGAGGCTGACAATCCCGTCATCAACACACCGGCGACCATGGCCGCTTCGAGCAAAATTACGCGCATATTGGACATTAATAACGATCCTGTCGAACGATTGCCGACCAGACACAAGCGCCTGATCCCTATGGGCTGGAATATGGTTTATCGTGGTTAATATGCGGTTAAAATCGTCTGTGAAATTGGCAGCCACATGCTGGCCGTACGCAATATCCCGGAAAATGAAACGCTTGTCAGAAAAACGCGCTTATTCGTTGGCATCGCGATTCATCCACCGCTAAAGAGATCGACGATGGGTCTGACCGCATATCGTCGCTGCCTTGGCATGCTGGTTATTTTGCTGATGGGTTCGCTCATCGGGCCGGGCCATGCGCAGACCATGGATCAGCCGGTTTCCGGTGTCCCGGATGAGCTGGAAATGGATGCGCCGCTCGACCCGGATCAGCCGCTGACCGAATTTCCCGATTTTGGCGTCGAATGGCCCGACCTCGACCAGATGGCAGAGCCGGTGCTGGATGATCTGGAAGACACGGACGTTCCGGCCCAGACAGCCGAAAACGAGACAGACGATCAGGATGGTCAGTCAGCCGACGAGCAATTGACCGAACAGCTGTCGCTCAATGAATATCGGCCAACCGATGCACTGGCGGAAACCGCCTACGGGATCAGCTTTGAAGGATTGCCCGAAACGATCGGCGAGGCTTTCGACACGCGCTTCGAGATATTGTCAGTGCTGGAACAATATCGCGGCGACGATGCCAATTTCGCGCAGATCCGGCGGCGCGCGCAGAGCGATGCCGATCTTGTCGAACGGCTGCTGCGGATAGAAGGCTATTATGACGCGGTCGTGCAGACCCGCTTCGAGGCCGACGGTGCAGAGCGCGTAGATGTAGTGATCAAGGTGCAGCCGGGCCCGCAATATAAGCTGGATGCGATTGCCTTGCCCGGTCTCGAAACGGCGGTTGCCCCGGATCCGGAGAAATTCCGCGAAAGCTTCGGCTTGCAGTCGGGTGATATCGTCAACAGCGACCGGATTATGGAAGCGATCGGCCGGATCGATGTCTCGATGGCCGAAAATGGCTATCCATTCGCGAAGACCGGCGAGCCGGAACTGGAAATCGATCATGCCGAGCGGCTGGGCGACCTCGAGGTCCAGGTGACTCCGGGCGGGCGCTATAATTTCGGTTCGATCGTCCTGGCGCCGACCAAGCTGTTCGATGCCGACCATGTCCAGATGATCGCCCGGTTCAATCCGGGAGAAATCTATCAGGCTTCCGATCTCGAGGATTTGCGCCGGGCCCTGATCGCGACCGGTCTGGTTTCAACCATCGCCATTGATCCGGTGGTGAGCGAAGACCCGGAAGCGGTTGACATTGCCGTCGATCTGACATCGGCGCCCTTGCGTACCGTCGCCGGCGAACTGGGCTATGGCACAGGCGAGGGTGCCCGTGCGGAAGTTAGCTGGGAGCACCGGAATTTCTTCCCCCCGGAAGGGCTGGTCCGCGCGACCGCCGTGCTTGCGACGCAGGAACAATCGGGCAGCCTTGCCTTCCGCCGCAACAATTACCGCCGGCGCGACAATATCTTGAACGGACGCACCGCATTGAGCGTCGTCGATCGCCCGGCCTTCAAGGCCCAGACATTTTCGGTCGCCGCCAATATCGAGCGGCAGAGCAATCTGATTTACCAGAAGCGCTGGAGCTGGTCGCTGGGCGTCGAACTGCTCGCATCACGCGAAGAAGATGTTACCGGCCCCACGGATGCGACCGGTCGGGATACCTATTTCATCGGTTCGCTGCCGGGACTGGTCACATTTGATGCCAGCGACGATCTGCTTGATCCGACCCGGGGGTTCAGATTGAGCGCCCGTATCGCTCCGGAAGCCTCCCTGCAGGATGGAAGCTTCTTCTATGTCCGCAGCCAGTTCGACGGATCGGCCTATTTCCCGGTCTCCGACAAGATCGTGCTGGCCGGCCGGACGCGCGTGGGCACGATAGCCGGCGCCGGCAACAACCGCATCGCGCCCTCGCGCCGGCTCTATTCCGGCGGTGGCGGCTCGGTGCGCGGCTATGGCTATCAGAGCATTGGTCCGCGCGACGCCAATAATGATCCCAGGGGCGGTCGCTCGCTGGTGGAATTTTCCCTCGAAGCACGCGTCCGCACTGGATTCTTCGGCGGCAATCTTGGTGTCGTACCCTTCATCGATGCGGGCAATGTCTACACCAGCAGCACCCCGGATATTTCCGGCATGCGCTACGGTGCCGGCGTCGGAATTCGCTATTATAGCGACTTCGGACCGATCCGGATTGACGTTGGTACGCCGATCAATCCGCAGCCGGGTGATTCGCGCATCGCTGTCTATGTCTCGCTCGGGCAGGCATTCTAAATGGCTGAAACGAAAGAAAAGCCAAGCTCCAAGCTGCTGGTCTGGCGCTGGTCCATGCGCAGCCTGTTGGGACTGGCTGCGATTCTCATGCTCGGGCTGGTCGGCGCGGCGATGTGGCTGGACAGCGATTCCGGCCATCGTTTCATTATCGATCAGGTCGAGGCGCTGGAGCCGGAGGATGGGCTGCGTATCCGGATCGCGGAAATCGAGGGATCGATCTATGGCGAGGGCAAGGTCCAGGGGCTGCAGCTGCTCGATCCCAAGGGCGAGTTTTTTTCCGCCGGCACAGTGGCGGTCGACTGGAATCCGCTGGCCTGGATATTCAACGAACTCAATATTTCCGACGCGCTGATCCTGAAGGCGCGGCTCGACCGCTTGCCAGAACTGATTGATAGCGGCGAAGACAATCCCTTGCTCCCCGGCTTCGATATATATGTCGGCGCCTTTCGCGCGGAAAATCTGGCGCTCGGAGAGGCCATTGCCGGCAGCGAGCAATTTGCCGACCTGTCCGGCTCCGCCGATATCAGAGCCGGTCGCGCGATGGTGCGCCTCGATGCCGCTACGACGCGCAGCGGTGACAAATTGCTGCTCGCGCTGAATGCCGAGCCGGAACGCCAGAAGCTTGATATCGATGCCGAAATCATTGCCCCTGCAGGCGGCGTGATAGCCGGTACTCTGGGAATGGAACGCGATCTGGCGCTGACCCTGAAAGGTGATGGCAGCTGGCAGAAATGGAATGGCGAGCTGATTGCGCTGAGCAATGACGAGACGCTGACGCAGGTCACGATCGAGGCGAAAGACGGGCTGTTTGCCTATGATGGCAAGCTGACCGCCTCCGTGCTGCCCGAAGGTGTAGCGCAAAAGCTGGCATCGCCCAACCTGCTGATCAAGGGCACGGCGAGCCTCGCCGACCGGCTTCTGGCGCTGGATTTCGACGCGCGTTCCGCCGCCCTTTCCTTTACCGCAAAAGGCGGCATTGATCTGGCGCGGAACAGTCTGGACGCGATGCGGCTGGAAACGAAGCTGATCGATCCATCTGCATTGGCCTCGAATATGAGGGCGCAGGACTTCGAGCTGAAGGCGTTGCTGAACGGCAAATTCTCCGAGCTGCGCTATCAATATCTGCTGACCGCGCCGCAACTGGCGCTGGGCAAGACGCTGCTGACCAATGTGCGCGGCGAGGGCGAGGGACAGCGCGACGCCGGTGGCTGGGACATTCCTGTAAAATTGTCGGTCGGTACATTGATCGGCAATGGCGAATTGCTGAAGCAATTGCTTTCCGGTTTCAGCGCGACTGCAGTGCTCCGCTATGAAAAGGATCTGCTGTTCGCCGAGCGCGCCCGCGTCGCGACCAATGTCGCAAAAGGCACATTGGATCTGGAACTGCGCCCCTCGACCGGTGATTTCGCCGTCAACATCGACGCCAATGCGCCCGGCTTCGCGGTACAGGGCGTCGGCGTGGCCGATATCATCGCCCAAATCAATCTGGGACCGGCGGCCAGCGGCGTCTCGCTTGATGGCCAGGTCAATGCCAGAATGCGGCGGTTCGACATCGGTTTCCTGCGCGAACTGGCGGGCGGCCTTCCGCAATTGCAGACCGGCCTCGCGCTTGGTCCTGACGGCTTGTTGCGATTTACCAATCTCAACGTGGCGGCTCCCAAACTCTCGTTCCGGGGTTCCGGCAGCCAGACCGGAGCAGCGACCTTCGCATTCCGGGGTTCCGGAAAGCAGGACACTTATGGCCGTTTCGATCTGAAGCTGGATGGCGCTCTCGACCGGCCCAAGGTCGCCTTGTTGCTCGACAGTCCGCTGCCGGCGGCCGGTCTGTCTGCGGTCAGTCTGCAACTCGATCCGGTCAAGGGCGGTTTCTCCTATGTCGCCTCCGGTGGATCGACGCTGGGGCCGTTCAGCAGTGACGGAATGATCCTGACCACGCCGGGCCAGGACACCGCGGTGCGGGTCGATCGCCTGCTGGTCTCCGACACGCTGGCCACCGGCACGATCAGACCAACCGCGGACGGCCTTGCCGGGACACTCGTCGTCAGTGGCGGCGGTGTGAATGGCGATGTGCTGTTCCGCCCCGGTAACGGACAGCAATTGATCCGCGCCAATCTCAAGGCCGAAAATGCCCGCTTCGATGGCAAGCCGCCGATTTTCATCCGCACCGCTGTGCTCGATGCCGATATCATTCTGATCGATGGCCAGTCCAATATCGACGCGACCCTCCGCGCGCAGGGGATCAGTCGCGGCGAACTGATCATCGGCCGCGTCGCCGCCAATGCCAAGCTGACCGATGGCAGCGGCACCGCCACCTTCACCATCGCCGGGACGCGCGGCAGCACCTTCGAGTTCCAGGCGAAAGCCGATATCACGCCGGATCGCTACCGGATTTCCGGAACCGGCCAGTTCGAAGGCCGAAACTTGCGTCTGACGCAGCCGCTCGAGTTGCGACGGGCGAGTGACGGCTGGACGATATCCCCGACCACGATCAACTATGGCAGCGGCAGCGCCCGCATGTCCGGTCGCTGGGGAAGCGGCAATTCCAGGCTCGACCTGTCGATGTCGAAAATGCCGCTGTCGCTGATCGATATCGGCTATCCCGATCTCGGGCTGGGCGGCAGCGTCAACGGTACCGTCAAACTCACCCAGTCGGGCGCGCAGGTGCCGGTCGGCGAGGCCAAGCTGACGATCAAGGGATTGACCCGATCCGGCCTGATCCTGACCTCTGCGCCGGTTGATCTTGGTCTCAATATTGCTCTTTCCAGTCGCAACGCTGCTGCGCGCGGGATCATCAAGTCGCCAGAAGGCAAAACCATCGGCCGCTTCCAGGGGCGGGTGACCGGTCTGGGCGGCGGTAACTGGCAGAACGAACTGATGCGCAAGCCGCTGTTCGCACAGGCGCGCTTCAACGGCGGCGCGGAAAGCCTGTGGCGGCTGACCGGTGTCGAGACATTCGATCTTACCGGACCGGTTGCGGCCAGCGCCGATGTCAGCGGCAGCCTCACCAATCCCCAGATCAAGGGACAGGTCAGCACCAGCAATGCACGGCTCGAAAGCCCGCTGACCGGCACGGTCATTTCCAATATCAAGACGGTGGGCCAGTTTGACGGCTCGCGGCTGGTGTTGCCGAAATTGACCGGTACCACTTCCGGTGGCGGAACAGTAAGCGGCAGCGGCAGCTTCAACTTTGCCGTCGCGCCCGGTGAAGGCATCGGCATCGTGATGGACGTTAACGCCCAGCAGGCCGCGTTGATTGCCCGCGACGATTTCGCCGCTACTGTGACCGGCCCGATCAAAATTCGCAGTTCGGTGGACGGCGGTCTGATTTCGGGCAATGTCGTGCTCAACCGTAGTTTCTTCCGCTTTGGTCAAGCCAGCGCGACAGCCAGCTTGCCGGATATAAAGACCCGGGAAATCAATCGCCGCGCCGACGAACGGCCGGTCGTGGTGCGCGGCCGTCCATGGCGTTTCGACTTGACCGCCAACGCCCCCAACCGGCTGATCGTCGAAGGACTCGGGCTCGACAGCGAATGGAAGGCCAGTTTGAAGATCACCGGGCCGGTCGACAATTTTGCGATGGTCGGCACTGCCGATCTGCTGCGCGGTGATTATACTTTTGCCGGTCGCCAGTTCAGCCTTGAGCGCGGCCGCATCCGCTTTGTCGGCAATCAACCGGTCAACCCGATCCTGGATATCGAGGCGGAGGCCAATCTGACCGGCCTGAACGCCACGATCAATGTCACCGGCACCGGCAACCAGCCGGAGATCGCTTTCACCAGCATCCCGGCCCTGCCTCAGGACGAGCTGCTGTCGCGGGTATTGTTCGGCGCCTCCATCGCCGACCTGTCCGCACCGGAAGCGGTCCAGCTGGCCGCTGCGGTGGCCTCGCTCAACAGCGGCGGCGGGCTCGATCCGATCAACCAGCTGCGCAAGGCCGTCGGACTCGACCGTCTGAGGATATTGCCCTCCGACACCGACACCGGGTCCGGTACCTCGATCGCCGCAGGCAAATATATCACCCGCCGCGCCTATGTCGAACTGATCACCGACGGCAAGGGCTATAGCGCCACCCAGCTCGAATTCCAGATCACCCGCTGGCTGTCGATCCTGTCGAGCATTTCGACCCTCGGCCGCCAGAGCGCCAATTTGCGCGTGAGCAAGGATTATTGAACTGATCTGTTTGGGATGATCAGACAGAAACAAGCATCACGCAATAGCGGGCGTCCGGGATCATGAATTCACAACGGCAAGGTCAGTGAAATGCTACGCCACCGGTCCTAAAATGCCAGGCTCAGTGAGGCGCGGGCGGAATAGCCGACGTTCTCCGCGGTTCTTTCGGCCCTGGCGGACAGTTGCCAGGTAAAGTCCATCCCGCCGGCCAATATGCGGGCTTCGCCTAGCCAGCTGCTGTCGAGACCGTCCGGAGTCAGTGTGAAATCCTCGCCATCGAGGAAACTGGCTGTGGTTGTGCCGAGTGATCCCGCCAAATTGTGCCGGCGTCCCCCTTCCAGCTCAAACGTCAACGGCGTGGAATCTTTCCGTTTACGGCCCAGTCGATAGACGGCAGCCACTGTCGTGGACGCTGTTACCGAGTCGCTGGTGCGACCGTCGACATAGAGGTTCAATGCATCGCCACCGCCGGTTTCGTCATAGCCACTTTCGTGCAAACGATAATAGTCGAGCGTGGCCTTGGGGCGGAAGGTCAGACGGTTGCCTACATCCAGATCATAGGAAACGCCGCTGGCGCCGGAAACCATCCAGCCGTTCCAGTCGCCCGATGTGGTGCCGGTATATTCGGTATCATCTGCGGTCGCAGTTAACGTGCGCGTGCTGGATAGTGAAAGATAGGAGGCGGATATCCTGCCAAAGGCATAAAGCGGACCGCTGTCCATCCTCCAGAACGCACCAAGCTCATGCTGCGATGCGTCAACGATGCCGGTACCGCCGTTATTTTCGATATTACCGCTGGTATAGGCATAGGACAGCCCGAGATTGCCTATTTTCGACCAACGTTCGAGACCCATGGATACGCCCCAGCCGCTGGTCTTATAGGAAGCGGCATTGCCAGCATCTTTATCACTTCCCCAGTAAATCGGCTCTATCCATCCGCCAACATTGCTTACGTCGTAGATTGAGGAATCATCCATGATATGCAGAGCGGCCAGCCGTGACCCGCGGGTGGCAAAGTCAAAGATGCCGCCGTTATGGTCCGGCAGAAACTGATCCACCTGGGCTTGCAATGTCGAGCCATCCTCGATTTGCAGAAAGCTTGTCGCCAGCGTGTCGTCTGTCGCACTGGCGGTGAGGATCGCGTCATATGCCGAGGTCCCAGTGCCGGTCAGTCCCAGTTCTTCCGCTGCTTTCCGGCGAATTTCCAGAACCAGATCATTGCCCGACAGACTGGTCTCGCCAGCGAAGATGAAGGGCAGTTCTGTTGTCGCGGAATCGAAGTCGGGGGTGCCGTTAATCTCGTCTGCGGTCAACACGACATAGGTTCCGTCGGCATTTTCGAGCGAGGAAATTGTCGTGGCAATTTTCGCGCCGCTTTCAAATGTCGCGCTGTTCACTTCATATAACGAACTGGTGCCGTCATCGCCGTCAATATAGACATCAAGCGTACCGTCGGAGCCCACGGTCAGGCTGTCGAATGTGGACGTCTTGCTGTCGCCTATACCGAAAGTACCGCCATTGACGAGAACAGATACCCCGGCTCCGTTCTGGACGGTCCCGGTATAGACGGCACTGTCATTCAAGGTCACCAGAACCGATTGACCGGCTCCGTCAACATCGCCGACAAAAGTGGCTTCGTCGGATAATGTCATCAGCCCGGTGCCCGTGCCGAAATATACGTCGCCTGTATAGGCTGCATCGTCCGACAGGGTGAGCGTATCATTGCCCGCGTTAAAATAGGTGTCGCCGATAATCACGCCGGAGCTGGCCCTGATCAGGTCATTCCCCGATCCGGTCACGATATCGCCTATGATCGCGGTATAAATTGTCTCGTCCGTTTCGCCGTCGTCGAGTGCCGCTTCGATATCCGCTTTGGTTTCGGCATCCTCGTCGTTGAGATACTGCGTGATCGTCAGGCCGGTTGTGTTGCTTGATGCGGCGATCGCTTGCTGAATGTCTTCGCTGGACGCAGTAGTCGTTATGAAACCGGAGTTTTCGATCGATGTCAGCAATCCGGACAAGTCCCTGATCGCATAGACCTCCCCTTCTCCGGTAGAAGTGAGCGTTGCCGACAGGGAGCCGGAAACGGCAATACGATCAACGGTAGAGCCTTCATTGATCAGAAGCGCGGTTGCGGCTGAATCGTAACTTGTAGCCTTTAGCGTTCCGGCCAGTTCGATGCCGCCGGTGACGTCAACCCCGCCGCCTTGCCCGCCAATGACAAGGCCGAAGGAATCGGTGGAACTGTAATTTGCCGCGCTGACAATCGACCCGTCGATCACCAGGGAATAGCCGCCCTCATTGCCAGCGACGGTCCCGATAACGCTATCACTGGCGCCGCCGACCAACATCGCCGGACCATTGCCGGTGGACGCGATGTAACCGGTGCCTTCCAGCGTGTCTTCGATGCCGTCATTATCCTCGTCGTCATTGTCGTCATCATCATCATCGGGCGCGACTGCGACCAATATCCCGCCACCGACATTACCGGCAATCTCGACCCCCGCGGCACCAGATCTCAGATCCGTCCGGGAAAGTGCCGTCGTCACGCCATCGTCGTTTGTATAGCTGCTCAATTGTCGAACCGTGCCCTGAAAGGTCAGCGCCCCGTCAATATCTCCCTGTGAAGAAAATGCCACAGACCCTTCGCCCACGACCTGAACGTTTCCGCGAACGGTAACATCCTCCGAAACGTCGTTCACTTTGATGCCATAGCCATTATCGCCGATAACGGTGATCGTGCCGGTGTTGATGATCGAGCCATCATAGTCTGAATCGACGACAATGCCGCCGGAATTCAGGCCTTCCACGGTAATGATCCCGCTGTTGTCCAGCGATCCGCTCGCGGTTCCGCCGCCAGCGACATAGATGCCATAACGGTTGCTGGCAGAGGCAATCGGGCCGTCGGCAATAGCATTTGCATCTTCATCTTCGGACACGAAATCTTCCAGGACGGTTATCGTTCCGACGTTCGAGATGTTGGCATTGGTACCGGTCTGGACCAGGATGGCTATCGCATCATCGGCATCTCCGACGTTGATTTCTCCGACAACGACGGTTGAATCATCTTCGTCCAGCCCTTCGATGGTGACATCATTGTCACTGTCGACTGTGATGGCCACGCCTGAATCTATCGCGATAACACCGCCATCGGTGATGATGATATCGCCGTCTATCGACGTCAATATCGGGTCGTTCGTTTCGCTGTTTATGGTCGTGTCGGCATAAGCGGGAACGCTGGCCAACGATGTTGCAATGGCAAAAGCACAAGTCGTATTCCTGATAATACGCATAATGGGATCAATCCTGATGTCGTGTTGAATGGGGGATTCAGCACGCGTCATTGATCCGAATTGTGGAAGAATTATGAGGATTGCGATGGGGCGTTGAATGGCGGGTCGATATATCGAGGGAAGTTCGCGCATCTCGACGCTGGGCCGGCAAGCGCCAACTGCGGGTGAGCAGGGATTATCGTGGCACGTTCGTGAGGAACGCAAAAAGCACGATAAGGTGCGACCAGAAATATACGCCATTCATGACGGATGCCGATGTCACCTTGGAGCAGAAGGCCAGTCGATCTTACAAAAAAGGGAAGGCCTGGATAGCCATCCGCGTTCCCGTCTAAAAACTTCCTTTTATTTTAATGCTTTACAATAGAGCATGGGACTGTTGATAAGCGGGATCCGCTCCTGCAGCTCATGGCGGAGTCTATTCTCCCCCCTTTTCCTCAGGTTTTGTGAAAAATGACCGCTTCGCTCCGGCTGGTCTTTGGCAAGAACAATGATGCGGGCGGGGGGAATGATATGAAACTGGTTCGCAACAAACGGTCTGCTTCTCGTGCTTTGAGTGGCCCTGGCCCACGTCTCTTGGGCTTGAGCGGCGCAACCGCATTATGCACCATGCTCCTTGGTCTGCCCGCTGTGGACAGTGCATCGGCACAGTCCCCTCTGGCGTCATCAGGACAGATCGTCATCGGTCACAGCACGCAATGTGTCGACTTGCCGAACGGTGACCAGCGTGACAATGTTCCGATCAACCAATATCCCTGTGACGGATCTCCGGAGCAGGGCTTTGCTGTGGTGACGGCGGCAAACGGATATTATAGCGTCAAGGCCAGCGCCAGCGGCAAATGTCTGACGATCCTGAACGGATCGATGGCGGACAATGCCGCTCTCGGCCAGAATTCCTGCAATGGCGCTGCCAGTCAGAACTTCTCGCTGGTTGCGGTCGGCAATGATTTCTACAATGTCGTGGCGAGCCATAGCGGCAAGTGCCTCGGCGTACCCAATGGCTCGGTGGATGCGAATATCGGTCTTGTGCAGTCGCAATGTAACGGCATGAAAGCGCAGATGTTCTGGTTTCAGGATCTGGTCGGCGTGGTCATTCCGCAACGGGCACAGATGCAGCAGCCGGTAGCGCCAGGGCCGCGCCCGGCACCGGTACAGCAACGTTTTCCAGTACAACAGCCACAGGTTCAACACCCGCAATGGCAGCCAACGCCCGCACCGCAGCCGCAATGGCAACGGCCACAGGTACAGCGGCCACCGGCGCCACAACCGCAGTGGCAGCAGCCGCAGGTCCAACAGCCCGCACCGCCATCCGGTACAATCAGCCGGCTGTCGAACAAGATGACATTCATCGCCGACACCCAGACAATCTCGCTGAGCCCTGACGGCCGGCGGATGGTGAGTGGCGGCTGGGACAACAAGCTCACGATCTGGGATACATCCGGTTCGGCACCGGTTGGCGTTGTGTCGGTTTCCCTGCAGGGCAGGGGTGATTTGCTGCTCGCCACCGCGTTCAGTCCGGATAGCCGGCGGATCGTGACCGGCAGCCGCCAGAGTGGCAATGTCGCGCAAGCCACGGTCAATGTCTGGGATGCGTCGACCGGCGCTGTGGCCCTGGTTCTGCAAAACCCGCCTTCGGCCTTTTGCGGTTCGGTTGCTTATGATCCACAAGGTGCGCGGATTGCCGCTGCCTGTTTCAATCAAACCACCGGAGCCAGAACCTTGCAGCTCTGGGATGCCAATAGCGGCGCGCAATTGCTGTTCATCAACGGTGTGAACGGTTCCGTTGCCTTCAGTCCCGACGGTAGCCGGGTTGCGAGCGACAATGGTTCGACGCAGGCGGTCAATCTCTATGATACGCGCAGCGGGCAGCTGGTTCAGACGATTCAGACCAATATCGTCGGCGGAACCAAACAGGCGATTTTCAGTCCCGACGGCGTTCATCTGATCACCGGCAATGGCGAAGGGACAATCAGCGCGTGGAACGTCGCCACCGCCCAGCAGGTCTTCAAATTTTCCGGCTACACCAGCAGCGTCAACGATGTCGTCATCAACAAAGCGGGTACGCGTCTTGCCAGCGTGCATGAAGATGGTTCGCTGGTGTTGTGGGACGGCAATTCGGGCCAGCAGCTATCGAACTTCAAATCGGCCAAGCCGCTTCGCTCGGTCTCGTTCAGTCCCGATGGCGACGTGATCGTCAGCGGTGGCGATGAGAATATCATCAGGGTTTTTGCCGATTGAGGTTTCGGAGAAAGACACTCGTCCTGCCGCGACCAAGTGAATGACTTTGAGGAACAATATGATGAGCAAACTAGTTAGAACATGTGCAGCATCTCTGGCAGCACTGACGTTCGCGACAGGTCCGGTTCTGGCAGATGACACCACAGCGGACAGTTCCGCTGACGAAAAAGTGTTGAGCCAGTTTTATGACGATATCGAGAGCATCCGGTCAGGCCTGCCTTCTTCCGGCTATGATGTCTCGGAAGCGGGCCGCAAATGCACGGCCGAAGTTGACGCTCTGGTAAAGGAATTGCCGGCAACCATCATATCAAGCATCCGCTGTGATGTCGGCGACACCGGCGGAATTATCATACTCGGCGGTGCCGCGCTGCGATAGCGAACCCGGCTTTGACACTGTCGTTTCAGCCCGAACCCGACCACAGTTCACTGTCATTTCCGGCTGGATAAATCCGGCAGGGCTTGTTGCGCACTGTCATCTCCGCCCGGTGGTGAAAACGTGCGGTCTTCCGCGGCAAGCAGCCGACCGGTCGCCGGAGAGCTAGCATATGGGGGGGAATAGCTGCCGGTCGGCTAGCGCCCCAATTTACGACATTCCAAAGCAATTTGTCTTCTCCTAATGCGGACGTTCAAGTGTTTTAGATATTGCTCTGCTTTTCGATGCAGAGTTTCTCCGGAGATTAAGTTAAAGGTCTTTCCAACTAAAACTTTGGAACGAACAACATGATCACATTGGCAGCAGTAGCGCTTGCGCTCGGAGGACCAATCGCATTGATTGGCTTGGTCCGCCGTTTTGATGTCGATACTCTATCGTGGGTGGTGCGCTTATCGTTTTGGGCAATCGGAGCGATGGTTTTAGCGCTTCTAGCGGTTGAACTAGGCGTAACAGATAATCTGAGATTAGTGGGCTTCAGCTATCCATCATTTGCTTCCGTCTTTTGGGGCGTAGGTGGCGCGGCGACGATAATTATTGTGACCGGACTATCTGCGATGATCCAGCGAACACTAGGTTTGCCTATTGGAGATAAAGAAGGTTACGAGCGCATTGCAGCCTTACCATTTGCCCGCCGTTTATTTGTGGTCGTTACCGCTTCGTTTGTTGAAGAGTTTCTTTATCGAGGTGTTGGCATTGGTATTGGGTCAGTTTTGGTTACCGGAAGCAGCATCGCGATTATGATCTCAATTGCTGCTTTTGTTGCAGCCCATTTCCGGTGGCAGCCAATGCACCTTGTTCAGATCACTGTTGCCGCCTGCGTACTCTCCGGGCTTTATGTGCTGACAAATGGCGATCTTTGGGCTTGTATCCTTGCACATCTGATCGTCGATGGGATTGCATTCCTCCTGATGCCAGCACTTTTCAAGCTCAAGTCGATGCGAACGAAGGTGGGCTGATGGGCGGTGTTTGGGCAATCGAACCCAAAACCAGCCATTCAGCAAACCACCCAATTGAAGTCAATTTCGACTTGAAGCGATAGTCTTTAATGCAGCTGTCGGAAGATCATTCGGCTGAACGACAAAATCATCCGCGCCCGCAGTCTCCAATTCGTCGCGAGACCCGTAACCCCAAAGCACGCCAAGAGCGCGCATATTGTTCGCCTGTGCTCCGATGATGTCATACTTGCGATCACCAACCATTATGCAATCGTTAGCGCTAAGAGAGTGTTTTTGAACTATATTGGCAATTAGCTCTGGTTTATGGTCAAAACTACCATCGTCCTCGGAGCCATAAATACCGTCAAAATGGTCAGAGAAGTTGAGATGATTAAGTATACGAAGAGCAAATTTTCTGCGTTTCGACGTAGCTAAATATAGATGGGCACCTGACTGCTGCAACTCCGCGAGAGTTTCCGCGATGCCGGGATATGGAATGCTCTGGAACAAACCACTTTCTCCATAGTCAGTCCGATATGCTTCAACAGCCTCAATCACCCGATCATCACCGTATGGTTGCAGCAAAACTCGCATTATATCTTCTAGTGGCGGTC
This sequence comes from Parasphingorhabdus sp., assembly GCA_036963725.1. Lineage (GTDB taxonomy): Bacteria > Pseudomonadota > Alphaproteobacteria > Sphingomonadales > Sphingomonadaceae > Parasphingorhabdus. Next base: position 22,286 of record JBALUX010000016.1, read on the forward strand.
CGATTAGCGCCGAAACATCCAACGAAGAGTCGGGTTTATATCCCAAACTTCGAAGGGCGTTGAGGCAGCTCGCCTTAATTCCGGGCTGGGAATTAATCAAAGTGCCGTCTAGGTCAAGCAGGACGGTGGGTGCATGTATGGACATGGAAAATCATAGCACTACCTGCTGTAAATACAATGGCAGCTAATCTCCAAACTATTGCCAAAACCCGCCATTCGGCTTCCCACCCAGTTTTGCTCATTCGGGCTGACTAGTTGGAAAATAGAAGCTGATGGTTGGCAAGCAACCTGATTGCAGGAATTGATTTATTGAGGCATCAAGCCGGAATGTCCCAGCTCACGCAAGCATTGAGCCTCTACTTGGAGAGCGCCACGTCTTCTTGGCCGCGTTGCAATCCCGAGGCTGTGATAAATGCATTCGGTCAGGAAACGGGGGAAGCGTTAAACGACGAAATTGGAGAACTTTTGAAAGACTTGGGTGAATTGCAGCCAAATTGGCAGGAGCATTCGTTACAATCAGCGACCAAATGGGCGGAAGTAGAAATACTGCGTCAACATCCACATCTGGATCGAGAAGCTACCGCCAATCTGGGATGGGCGTTCAGCTACTGGCATAAATGACCGCTTTCTCTAGCTTCGCACCAAAAAGCGGACTGTCGCAAAACCACCCACTTGCCGCCGTCCAGAACGTTCGAAACGAACCTCCGCATTCAGGGTCAAGCAGTAGACCCCACCCGCAGCCATCAACCACAAAAAAGCCCGGAGCGATCTCTCGCCCCGGGCTTCTTGTTTCCAATCTGATCGGAAGGATCAGCTCGAATAATACATGTCGAACTCGACCGGGCTTGGGGTCGTTTCGAAGCGGCTGACTTCTTCCCATTTGAGTTCGGCATAGGCTTCGATCTGGTCCTTGGTGAACACATCGCCCTTGAGCAGGAACTCGTGATCGGCTTCCAGAGCTTCAAGAGCCTCGCGCAGCGAACCGCAGACGGTCGGCACTTCGGCCAGCTCTGCCGGTGGCAGGTCATAGAGATTCTTGTCCATGGCTTCGCCCGGGTGGATCTTGTTCTCGATCCCGTCGAGGCCCGCCATCAGCAAGGCAGCTGCCGAGAGATAGGGGTTGGCGAGTGGATCGGGGAAGCGGAATTCTACGCGCTTCGCCTTGTCACCGGCACCATAAGGAATCCGGCAGGATGCGGAGCGGTTGCGGCTCGAATAAGCGAGCAGCACCGGTGCTTCAAAGCCGGGAACCAGACGCTTGTAGCTATTGGTGGTCGGGTTGGAGAAGGCGTTGACCGCTTTTGCATGTTTGATCACGCCGCCGATATAATGGAGGCACATTTCCGACAGTCCGGCATATTCATTACCGGCGAACAGAGGCTTGCCGTCTTTCCAGATCGACATATGGGTGTGCATGCCGCTGCCATTATCGTCCTTGATCGGCTTGGGCATGAAGGTTGCGGTCTTGCCATAAGCATGAGCAACCTGCTGCACGACATATTTGTAAACCTGTACCCGGTCGGCGGTTTCGGTCAGCGTGCCGAACGTAACGCCCAGCTCGTGCTGGCAAGCGGCCACTTCGTGATGGTGCTTGTCCATCGGCAGACCCATTTCGATCATCGTCGCGACCATTTCACCGCGGATATCGACGGCGCTGTCAACCGGAGCGACCGGGAAATAGCCGCCCTTGACGCCCGGACGGTGGCCCATGTTGCCGACGTCATAATCGCGGCCACTGTTGGTTGGCAGTTCGACATCGTCGATCTTGAAGCCCGAACGGTCATAGCCGGTTTCGAATTTCACATCGTCGAACATGAAGAATTCTGGTTCCTTGCCGACATAGACGGTGTCACCGATGCCGGTCGACTTGAGATAGGCTTCGGCGCGGACAGCGGTCGAACGCGGGTCGCGGCGGTAAAGAGATCCGTCGCCTGGCTCGACGATGTTGCAGATCAGGATCATCATCGGGGTTGCCGAGAACGGGTCCATATACATGGCATCGAGGTCGGGGCGCAGGATCATGTCGGATTCATTGATCACCTTCCAGCCGCCGATCGACGAGCCGTCAAACATGAAGCCTTCTTCGAGCATATCTTCATCAATGATATGGCCGCACATCGACAGATGATGCCATTTGCCGCGTGGATCGGTGAACCGGACATCGACCCATTCGATCTCGTGTTCCTTGATCATTTTAACAATATCGGATGCTGAATTGCCCATTTTTTAGTCCCTTGATTTTGGTGTGTTTGGGTTGGTTGCGATAGAAAATCAGATGGCGTCGTTGTCGCGCTCTCCGGTGCGGATGCGCAGCGCGGATTCGACCGGAATGACAAAGATCTTGCCGTCGCCGATACGGCCGGTCTGGGCCGCTGCGGCAATCGCTTCGACCGTGCGGTCGGCAAGACTGTCCTCGACCACTACTTCAAGCTTCACCTTGGGCAGGAAGTCGACAACATATTCCGCGCCGCGATACAGTTCGGTATGGCCCTTCTGCCGGCCAAAGCCTTTGGCTTCGGTCACGGTGATCCCGGACACGCCGACTTCGTGCAGCGCTTCTTTGACTTCATCCAGTTTGAAGGGCTTGATGATGGCTTCGATCTTTTTCATTTTAATACGTCCCCGTATACCACTTGCTCGGCACCTCCTCCTGCGCAGGAGAAAAGCGCCTCGGCCGGGCACTATTGCCCGATACTATTCAATTACCATGCCAGAATCGATTCGTCTGCAGAATCGCTGATATGCGTGAGTGCATTGCTATAGGCTATTCGGACCGCTGACAATGCCGCCCAAAAAACAGGCATTTGCGGAGGCAAATGTCCATTTTTTGGGCAGGTATATTTGTGCCTTGGATAGAGACGCTTTTACCGCGGTGTCGGCGCCGTCATCTCGGGCAGATTTTCCTTGGTCCAGATCGAACGGTTGACGACATAGTGGCGAATATTTTCCACCTGCGCGTCTTTCAGCTGCGACCCGAAACCGACCATTCCGTGCTGTTTCAATGCGCCGCCCATCACGACCGACGCCCAGGCCTCGGTGTCCGGCAGCACTCCGCTGACCCGCAGGTCAGGTGTGAAGCCGTTGCCGATCGCGCTGTCGCCGTGACAGACCAGGCAGTTGCGCCCGTACAGGCCCTTGCCAGCTGCAATCTGTTCCGGGGTTCCGGTCTGTACCGGCGGATCCCAGACCACTTCACCTTTTTCGGGCAGCGCCGGCAATTCGGCCTTGCCGCCGAGTTTCAGCACCACCAGCCGGGGTATATTCGGTAGCTGGCGTGTCACCCCGCCAGCAACACCGGCGACCAGCGGAAAGGCACCGCCCTTGCTGGTCAGGAATGCAACATATTGCTCGCCGTCGATCATATAGGTCGAAGGCGCGCTGACGATGCCGGACTGCATCGGCAGGCTCAGCAATTCCGTGCCCTTGTCCGCCGAATAGGCTTTGAAAAAGCCGGTGCTGGTGCCCTGGAAGACCAGATTGCCAGCTGTGGTCATCGTGCCGCCATTCCAGGCCGCCGGATAATCGACGCCCCATTCGACCTTGCCGGTCTTCGGATTGAAAGCCACCAAGCGTCCGGTGGTTGCGGCGATCGCCGCCTTGTAGACATCCTTGTCGTCGGGCAGCTGGCCAATCGACCAGCCGATGCCGACGTTGAAGCCAAGCCGCTCGCGTTTCTTGTCAATTTCCGAAACCGGCACTTCATAGCCCTGCGGGATTTGCTGGGCCGGAATATAGACGAGGCCGGTCTTCGGATTATAGCTCATCGGATGCCAGTTATGCGCGCCCAGCGCGCCGGGGATTGCGACAAAGGGCTCCTTGGTCTTGTAGAAGCGCGCAGCCGGATTTTCGATCGGGCGACCAGTGGCCAGATCATAGCCGGTGGCCCAGTTGATCCCGTCGACAAAAGGCTCGGCGCTGATCAGCGTGCCGTCGAGCCGGTCGATGACAAAGAAGAAGCCGTTTTTCGGAGCGTGGTAGAGCACTTTGCGCATCTTGCCGTCGATCGGCAGTTCGGCCTGAATGATATGCTGGGTCGCGGTATAGTCCCAGGTCTCGGCCGGTGTTTCCTGATAGTGCCAGAGATATTTGCCGGTATCGGGGTCGACCGCAACGATCGATGACAGGAACAGATTGTCGCCTTCTCCGCCCGAACGCAGCCCGTGATTCCACGGGTTGCCGTTGCCGACGCCGAAATAGAGCTGGTCGAGATCCTCGTCATAGACGATGCTGTCCCAGACCGTGCCGCCGCCGCCGGAGACTTTCCATTCGCCATCGCCCCAGGTCTGGGCCGCCGCTTTGGCGAAAATTTCGTCGCTCGCCGCGCCATCGGCTTCGCCCTTCGGATTGGGGACGGTGTAGAAGCGCCATTTGAGCAGTCCGTCGCGGACATTATAGGCCGAGACATAGCCGCGCACGCCGAATTCCGCGCCGCCATTGCCGATGATCACCATATTCTTGACCACCCGCGGGGCGCCGGTGATCGTATAGGGCTTGCTATTGTCCGTGGTCTGGGTTTCCCAGAGTCGCGCGCCGGTATTCGCGTCGAGCGCGATCAGCCGGCCGTCGATGGTCCCGAAAAACAGCTTGCCGCGGTTGATCGCAACGCCGCGGTTGACGACATCGCAGCAGGCGTCGACCGCTTTTTCGCCGGCCACGCCGGGATCATAGGACCAGAGTTCCTCGCCGGTCTTCGCGTCATAGGCAAAGACCTTCGACCAAGCGGTGGAGATATAGAGCTTGCCGTCGACGACGACCGGCGTCGCTTCCTGGCCACGGGCGTCGGGCAGGTCCTTGAACCAGGCGATGCCGAGTTCGGCGACGTTGCTATCGTTGATCTGGGTGAGCGGGCTGTGGCGCTGCTCCTTGGCGTCAAAGCCGATATTGTCCCAGTCCGCGTTGACGACCGCGTCGGGCGTTGTCGGATCGCCGGTCTGGCTCTGGCAAGCCACCAGCAAAAGAGGTGCCAATAAAAATCCCAGCCTGCGCATCACCCGTCTCCTAAAATCCGCCGGACGGTCCGCCGTCCGTGCAATTTAACTGACTAGCTAAACTTGAGGCACTTGGTCAAGAACAATGGGCAGGGGCCAGCGAGCGATTTTCATGCGCCTCTACGGCACAGCCGACATCGGCTCGCCGCACGACCCGCTCGGGCTGTCCGCAGAACCTGAGGGGAGGGCGGCTATGTTCATCCGCGAGACAGGGTCACCCGACCAGTCGGGCAATCCACATGTTCACCGGCGGCCCGAAAGCCGCCCAAATTGTGCCGTAAACGGAAAGGGAGACTGACTGGCGGCACATCATCACAGGCTCGGCCGGACGCCATATCGCGAACCGGCAGAACCGATAATTCAGACTGAAGGAGTAGAATGATGAGCAAGATTTCCAACATAAAACGGGCAGGTCTCCTGCTCGCAACGTCGGCCATATTGGCGCCGGCCAGCGTATCTGCACAGCAGGACGCAAGAGAAGATATCATCGTGTCGGGACAGCAGGAAGCGCAAGCGGCTGATCTCGCCATCGACCTGTCGCAAGCGCCCGAAGGGCCAGAGGTCGAAGGCATTATCTCGGCGCGCAGCGCCGACCGTCTGCAGGTCACCGGCAATGATGGCTCCAGGACGATCATCGCTTTCACCGATGCCACCGAGATAAAGGCCAGCAAGGGCCTGCTCGGTTTGGGGCGCAAGGCGCTCGCAGCCGATGCGCTGCTCAACGGCCTGCCGGTCAGCGTCGACACCGTGCAGGTCGGCAGCGAGCTGGTCGCGAGCAAGATCAGCCTCCGCAACAGCGATCTCAAGACCGCCAACATGATCCACAACGGCACCGCCCAGGGCTTTGCCGAACAGACAGCCGCGACCGAGGCGTTGCGCAGCCGCGTCAGCGATATCGACCAATATAATGTCAAGGGCACGACCAACGTCCATTTCGACACCGGCAAGGCGGCGCTGTCCGCTCGCGGCAAGGCCGATCTGTGCGCCACCGCAGACGCAGCCGACGAAATGAACAACGCCCTGATCCTGGTCGTCGGCTATACCGATTCCACCGGCGATTATGAATATAACCAGCAGCTCAGCGAGAAGCGCGCCAGCCGCGTGGTCAATTATATCCAGCAGAATTGCGGCTGGAAACCTTATCGCATGCTGACCCCCACCGGCATGTCCGAAGCCGATCCGCTCGGCAGCAACGACACCGCCAGCGGCAAGGCGCAAAACCGCCGCGTTGCGGTGAATATCCTGGTGAGCAAGGGCCTCGACGGCCTTTGAGCCAATGAATGAAGCGGGGCGGGTATAATGCCCGTCCCGTTATTCGGCCTCGCTCTCCGGAGCCCGCCATGCGCAGCCCGTGGCAAATTTTACCCCCTTGCTACCGGTTGGTTATGCACGTAACAAATCAACTATCACGAACAATTGCTCCGCCTGTTTATCAGTAAAGCAGGCATTATAGCTGGATATTGACTTGTAATCGGGGGGTTTTACTATGAACGCTTGTAAGGTTTTTGCCAGAGTGTCTGCTGCAGCGATGAGCTTTGCGTTGGTCGCATGTGGCGGTGGCGGTGGCGGCACACCGACAATCGGCGCGCCTCCGCCTGCTCCGACGCCCACACCTGCACCCACACCAACCCCGACTCCGACTCCAACCCCCACGCCGTCGGACATTTCCGACCTTACGACCGACCAGTCATTTACCGTCGCGTCAGGCAAGCAGGTTGCCCGTTTCAATCTTGGCTCCGGCGAGACGCAGGTCTCGCAGAGTGCGGCCAGCGGGATACGGATCGACTATGATGCGTCGACCGGCAGCTATGCGCTTACGTCCAATGACGGACGCAATGCCGCTTTTACCCCCGCTGACGAGCTTGGCTCCAGCGATCCGAATGAGCGTCGCTTCCAGACCGGCGGCGCGGGCCAGAGCGAGTTTCTGACACTCGCCTATACCGGTTACGGCTCCAATCTGGCGACGGATTCGGTTGCCCTGGGTTTCTGGCAATCGAATATATCCGACGGCACCACGCAGGACACCGATTTCGATGTCTTCGTGTACGGCTTTCCAAGCGCGGCTTCCGCGACCCCGACGACAGGATCGGCCAATTTCCGGACCGATGTTTTCGGATTTTCCTCGCAAGTCGGAAACGAACCGCTGAGCTTTCAGGGTAGCGGCACAACCGTGTTCGATTTCGGCCGCGGCACTTTCGCGATGGACACGAATCTGTCCGAGAATTATCTGTTTACCGGCGCCGGTCGCTCAGGCGCGCTCTCCCTGCGCGCCTCGGGCAATATTTCATCCTCCGCGAATGCCTTTGGCGGCACGTTTTTTTATGATGGATCTCTCGCGTCTATTTCCGGTCTGCTGAACGGCGCTTTCTTCGGCGCTGATGCCGGCGAGGCCGGTGGCACGTTCTTCGGCGATGATGGAGCGGGCAATTCGGTGGTTGGCGGCTTTACCGCGGCGTTTCTGGAGGCGTCCCGGCAGAACCTGTCCGTATATGAATTGCGGTCCGACGAGCTGTTCTATACCGCAAGTTTCGAATATCAACAGCGCCGTTACAAGGATGGTTCGCCGGGCTTCGTGAGCAACAGCAGTACCGCCAACGGCTCGATTAGCTATCGTGCTTCCGATCAAAGTTATCGCATTGCGGGCTATTCCGAAGATGAGGGCCGTTTCCGGCCGTCCGACATTATCAGCCCCGCCGGTTCCGAGTTCGAAATATATCGCAACAGCGCCGACGCGGATGCCCTTGAACTGGCGTTTTACCAGCCGGCAAACGGTGGCGAGGTTGCACTGACCTATTCCGGTTTCGGCTTTTATCGCAGCACCTATGAAGACGCCGCCCAATTCAACTTTTCGCAGCACTGGTTCCTATATGGTCTCGACACACCGGAAGGCGTTCTCGACGCGCGCACCGGTACAGGGACCTATAACGGCGTGGCTCGGGGCGTGGCGGGCAGCAATGACGGCAAGCGTGAGCTGAATGTCACCGGCAGTTCGCGATTCGTGATTGATTTTGCATCCCAGGGCTATTCCGGCTGGCTTCGCTTGCTCGGCACCGACCTCGCCGATAATTCCGAGATCGATTTCGGTCAGTTCGACCTTGCCGGCGGCAATGGCATATTCCGCAATGCGTTTACAACGGCACTTCAGCAGAGTGGCGCCGATGTTGGCAACATCCGGCTGCGCTTCTACGGCCCCACCGGCGAGGAAATGGCCGGCGTATTCGGCCTCAATGCCGCCGGTTTCGGGATCGTCGGCGCTACCGCCGGGCAGCGGGATTGATTTCTGCAATATCGAGAGCCGGGTTCCTGCGCCCGCCCGGCCTGACGGTAGGGCAGGCCGCCAGACGACAGCCCCTCTGCCGATTGACTTCCCGACCGGGCAGCATCATATTGCGGCCATGGTCATGATCCTATCTCTAGGGCGCTATCGCCACCGTTCGGGACAGCTCGCCGCAGGAATCTGACCCGGGCTTTCACCATCGGCCTCCGATATCCGAGGCAAGAGTGCAGGAAGGTCCGGGATCTTCAAAATCGAAACAGGCGGAGCAGCCACCATCAACGATGGTGCGAAGCCTTCCGGATTCAACAAGAGCCAATGACATGAACATGAAAACACCCGAAAAATCCGCCGCACCGCGTCCGGTCATCCATATGATCGACGAGGAAGGCGACGCCATCGAAGCGCTGGCGATGACCATGGAAGCAAAAAACCCGAAAGTCGCCGAGCTGCTCTATGAAGAACTGGCCCGCGCGCAATTCCACAGCGCCGAGACGATACCGGCCGATATCGTCACGATGAACAGCAAAGTCGAATTTATCGACGAACGCAGCGGTTCGCGGCGGGTGCTGGAACTGGTCTATCCCCGGGACGCGGATATCGAGAAGGGTCGCATCTCGATTTTCACCCCGACCGGCGCCGGTCTGATCGGCATGGTCGCGGGCGAGACAATCTCCTGGCCCGACCGCAGCGGAGCCGAACGCATCTTGCGGATCGTCAGCGTAACCCCGCCCGAAACAGCCGAAGCCGCAGCGGGCTGAAACGCAGAGGCCTGAGCCCCGCGCATCGCTCGCGCCATTGTCCAGCAACGACGCAACCGGATCAGCGCTGCTTCCTGGTGGTCGCCGCGTTGAAATCGGGGTCCTTTTTCGCCACCCAGTTCACAAATTTGCGCACCACCGGATCGGCGAGCAGCGCGTCGACGTCCATGCCGTGGCGCTGCAATTCGCTATTGGTGAAATGGGTGATGATGGTCTGCTGGCAGATCGGATGCATCGGCACAGTATCGCGCCCGCCCCGGCTTTTCGGGACCGGATGATGCCAGACAATGGTCTTCCCGGTCGGCCGCCCGCAAAGCCAGCAATCCGGCACCTCCGCCGGAGTTTCCTCCTCCTGCGGCAGATCCTGCCAGCCACCATGTTTCGAATGTTTGCGGGCCATAAGTTGGGGTCTCGGTTGGTGGGAGGTGAGGGGGTTGTCTAGGGGGATGGGGGTTGGATTGCCAGATAAAGCTCGCTGGAGCCGAACCGCGCAACCATCTTTACAATCCCGATCTGCACCAATAGTATGACAATCAGTCTGCAAGGAGCTTCACCCATGGCCACCGTCCGCAAAACCATCACGCTCAGCGAGAGCCAGGACGCATGGATAAAATCCCGAATTGCTGGCGGTGCCTTTACCAATGACAGCGAATATATCCGCGATCTGGTCAAGCGCGATCAATCGCAGCAAGACCGGCTCGCCACTTTAAGAGCGGCGATAGCCGAGGGTCTCGACAGCGGCACCAGCGACCAGTCGCTGGACGATATATGGAGCGCCGCCGAAGACCGCGCCGCCCATGGCTGACCTGCGCCTCAGCAGGCGCGCCGCAAGTGATCTGGCCGAAATAGCCGATTACACCATCAGCGAATTCGGCATCGAACAGGCGCGGCTTTATCGCGACCAGTTTCAGGCCTGTTTCCAGTCCCTGCTCGCCAACCCGCAGCTTGGTCGCAGCGCCGAGGAAGTCGCCCCGGGATTGCGGCGTATTCGCCAGCAAGCGCATGTGGTTTTTTACAGGGTCGAACGGGGTGGGCTGCTTATCGTGCGGGTGCTGCATCATAGCATGGATTTCGAGCGGCAATTTTAGAGTTGCGGTGACGGCGCGCTTTTCCAACGGTCACCATGACGAAAATAAAAGTGCACTGCCACGTAATCGCATTTGTCGTGCGTGAAGTCTTCCGGTCAAGCGCGATAGCTTGACGCAGATCGAAATAGATTCACTCCGCGGTGTCCGCCCTGGGTCAATGGAAACATCGCATTCCCAATTCCATTTTCGTTGCTTGGACCGAACCAGAGTTCGCGGATCGCAATACCTTCAGCATGGCGTATGGGGATGTCCAAATAAGACACGATCGACGATCCGGCTGCTCGAAATCGCACTGGCTCTCCTGCTACGTCTTCGCCATTTGCGACCCCGCCTTCGTCAACAAGCTCGCAGCCATCCTCAGCCAAGTCGACACGCAGTTCATGAATCGCTCGTATCTCTTGCTCCTCCCGAAAGGATGGATGTTTGTATGCATGTAGAAAGCTCGCAAGCATCGCGGCGTCGCGACCAACTGCATCACGAAATTCGCCGTCTTTTTCTCGCCAGATGATATACATCGCCGCGAGAAAATTTTGAACCTCGGTGAGTTGCTGGTCTGGATCGTAGACGACTTCAAGCAAGCTAACTGGCATCGCATCAATCGCCTTCCCGTTGAAGCCAATCGACCACCCTCGGCCATCGTCGGCATAACCGCGCCACTGGCTTAGTACATCAGGTTCCTTCGAAAAGCAGGTAATGACCGGATGGCTTATTAACTGCTTCGGCGAAAGATATGCATCGACTTCGTCAAGAAATCCAGCATCCAATCCCTCTAACGCCGCATGATCGGGAACCATTTCGAGGAGGGCGTTCGCGGCCCGCTCGAAAAGTTCATATGCATAGCCCCACTCCCTTGGGTCATTCATCATGTTGATGTCGCTGAAGCGAAGCTTGCCGTGTTCGAGGATTGAAAGCAGTGTGGAGCTACTACAATAGTGGTAGAGTGTGCATCCCGGTTGAGGATTGAAAACGCGATTATAAACCGTGCTATGATCTTTCTCGCTTTTCTTCTTTTTCAACAATTGAACCCCTTTCCATTACTTCTAAGCTGAACAAGCTTATCTGTGCGCGCCACCTGCGGGCAAGTTAATAACAGTGACTATTAAATTTCAAATCAACCCCGTATTAAGCGGCATGCCCATTGAAACTTCGTCATCTGAGATCCTAAGCATGGACGAGCTAAATCCACGTGAACTCACTAGCGAGTATCTTCGCTACCGCCGCGAATTCCGAAATCTCTGCAAGCGGGCTGAACGAGTATCGCGCGGCAGTGGCGGAATTTTCGTGGATGGTAATCGACTCGCATATGGTTCGGTCCTTTTCATGCGGATAACCGTCATGGCCAAAAGCATATTGCAACTTTTGCCTAACTGTAAGCCCAGAGAACATTGGGATTTCAGCTCAGTCGCATCCCTGACACGAAACTTAGCTGAAGCATATCTATGGTATTTTTGGCTTTGTGAGGATGATGTTGATTCGAACATTCGGCAAGGCCGATTCATCCTGTTCTATTGCCACGACTATGGATCTCGGGATCGAATGTTTCCTGACCTACGGCCGCCGCTTGATGAGGATGTGGTAATGGATGATCTCATAGCTCGATTCGACGCCAATCCGTTTCTCGCTACTTTTGACGCGAAACGACGCCGTGAAGCTCTGAAGGGTCACAAAACCCCCTTCGTGCAAGACGAGGTGCTCGACAGCATGGGCGTGGACAGAGAAAACTTCCGGTCAATTTACCGCTTTTACTCTCAACATACTCATACGGGTCCGGTGGCGTTCATACGTATTTTGATGGAAGACCACGATCGCGGCTCTGGCGTCGAAACCGCCCACGAAAAGCGCTACATGATCACTGCAGCCCAATTTGCCATATCCGTGCTTGAAAGCGCTATCGCCGGACACCTGACTCTTTTTCCGGAGGCTGAAACGCGTAAGCCATTCCTTACCAACTCCGAGATCGCCCGCAATGTGGAACGTAATCAGGGGCGCGCCAAAGGTAGGTCTAAAATGCGAAAGGGATAGCAAGTAGGGTTGCCCACTTCGAGCGAATTGAGAACCGTAAACACTCCAAAAACCCCCAGCACCCCCCCCCCTCAATAAGGCGGGCAATCCAGCCCAGTCGGGCTCTTCGTAAAAATCTCGTTCCCGTCCTCGGTAATCCCGATACTATGCTCGAACTGCGCGGTCAGCGAGCGGTCGCGCGTCACCGCTGTCCAGC
>JBALUX010000017.1:0-34442 GCA_036963725.1 Parasphingorhabdus sp.
GGCGCAGCGGGCAATCTGCAAAAGGTGCAACTGTCAGCCAAATATAAATTCTGATCCATTTCCTTGATGGGCAATATATTCGCTAATCATGGGCTGCCAGGTTGATTGATACCGCCGTGCCGACAGAGTCGGAGCCGGGGCTCACGAAGGTCAGTTTGAGATCCGCTCCCTGGGCCTCCATAATCACTGGACTGTCATCGGCAAGGCGTCGTGCAGTGCCGACAATGGACAGGTCCTTCACCAGAAATTGTTTGGACGTGATCGGACCCTTGAAAATCAGGTTCAACCGTCCCGGCGAAGCGGTGAAGCGGACGGCTTGGCCGTCCTCGGTCTCTCCATCCGAGCGAGTCCACGGCCGCGTGCCATAAATTGCATCGCCATTGGCTCGCAACCATGTGCCAAATTGCTTCAGTCGCTTCAATTGTTCGTCCGGGATGGTCGCATCAGTGCCGCGGGGGCCGACATTGAGCAAAAGATTGCCATTGCGCGACACGGCATCAATGAAATCATGGATGAGTGTTTCGGCGCTGTCATAATCCGCATCCGTATCGTTGCGGTTGAAGCCGAATGAATGACTCATCCCGCGCGTTGCTTCCCATTTTTTTATCTGGATTTCGGCGAAGGCTGCATATTCGGGCGTACGAAAGTCACTGTGTGGGACGGGCGGCGGGATGATGCCCTCCGATTCCTCGCCAGTGCGTTTACGCAAGGACGCCTTGATTTTGCGATCAATGAGTTTCCGGACCAACGGAATTTTCAGCAACTCTCGTGGAACGCTTGCCGCCACCCAGCGGTCGTTGACCACACCATCCGGCACGGCCGAATAATAGTCGGCGAATAGCTGGTAGAGCGATTTGGAGCGGGTTGGCCATGATATGTCATTCCAGAGCACCGAGGGTTCATATTTCTCGATCAATTCGCGAACCTGGGCCATCGCATAGGCCGGATAGTCGCCGCCGGGTGTCGACGAAATAAAGTCGCCAAGCGTGCGCATCGGCCGACGATTGAAGGTCCAGTCGATCCCTCCCGAATAATAGACCCCGAACCGCATCCCGGCTGCGCGCACGGCCGTCGCCAGTTCGCCGACAATATCACGGCTTGTGCTCCAGTTCTCTTGGTGCGGGTTGGCAATATCGGACGGCCAAAGCGAAAGTCCGTCATGATGTTTCGTCACGAGAACGACATAGCGGGCGCCTGCATCGCGAAAAGCCTCCGCCCAAGCCGAAGGATCCCACTGCTTCAGCCCCTCTTCGAATGGTTGTTTGAAATCCGTATAAGGAGCGTCGCCGTAATTCGCCTTATGAAACTCTGCCGAGGGTGTCCCCGCAACCTTGGTCGCGTTCCAGTACCACTCAGTATAGGGCACCATCGCAACCGCCCGGTCATAGTCTTTGACAAAGGCTTCGCCAATAGAGCCGAGGCGCGGTGCAAAGCCGGGAATAGCGAAAGCCCCCCAATGGATGAAGATTCCGAACTTGGCGTCATTATACCAGTCAGGAACATCGCGTTTGGAGAGTTCTTTAAGGGTGGAAGACGCGCTCATTTGAAAGTCCCCCATATTGCCATCAGAGAATTCCGTTCCCGCGCGAGAGGAGACCCGTTGCTTCTTCTCAGCAACATATTTGGCCAATTCGCCAGGCGCAATTGTCGAGCCATTATTTTCCTCCCCATTTCTGCCTCCATCTTCGTGGCGGCTTAAACGTTGTCGGCGTGACGAGACACGTCGAGATACTTAATTCTATTGGCATAGAAAAATCGATAAGACAATTTTTATGTAAATTGAATTTGAAACACAGGCGGCCTCGCCGATGAAGGGATTTGCGTTTCTACGAGGTTGCGATCTGCCCCGTCTTACGGAGAGGCGACAATGTCGATACGGGAGCAATAATGCCGGGAATGCCTGATTTTAAGCGACATTAGGCACAGAATATCTGGCTGTATTCCACCAAATTCATCATTATCTATACCGATAATTATATCATTATAGACTAATATATAAATCTCCTATAACATCCGATTCAGGAGATGCGAAAAAGGCATCCCGGATACTAATAATGTGAGACCCGTATAAGCGGGATCACTGTTCTAATTATCGACCAGCCGATGGCTGGCGAGGGGAGAGGATGGGTATGCGAAATATTTCATGGATGCTTGCGAGTGTCGCATTTGTAGTGACACCAGCTGCGGCTCAAACTCAGGATTCCGTGCCGGCGGCAGATCAGCCATCTAGCGCGAAAGGTGACAGCGGCCTTGTCGAAATTGTTGTCACCGCGGAAAAGCGCAGTGTCAATCTTCAGGACGTAGCCTTGCCGATATCGGCCTACACGTCCGATGTCCGGCAAATCGCCGGCATTGATACGCTGCAGGATTTTGCGAATTTCACGCCGGGCCTCAGCTACTCAGCGAGTAACGACCGTGTTTTCATCCGCGGCATTGGCCGCCAGACAAATACCAATGGCAGCGATCCGGGAGTCTCCACATATACGGATGGAATATATGATTCCTCGACCGCCTCGATTGCCGCATCGGACTTTTTTATCGAACGCGTGGAAGTGTTGCGCGGCCCGCAAGGCACGCTTTATGGACGAAATTCAATTGGCGGCGCCATCAATGCGATCTCCAGGCGACCGACGGAAGAACTGAATGCGGATCTACGCGGGAGGATTGGCAATTACGGCCTCTATAGTCTGGAGGCTTCTGCCTCGGGAGAGGTCGCGAAAGGACTTCGGGCACGGTTTGCGGGTGCATATCAGAACCAGGAGCGCGGCTATTTCAAAAATGATGCTGGCAAGGGCAGTGAAGGGGGGCGGGGCGACCGTCAGTATCTTGAACTGCAACTGGAAGCCGATCTTGGACCGGATGTCGTTGGCTGGGTCAAATTGTCGACCGAAAGTTCGGATCTCAAGCCTCGCACTATCAACCGTATCGGCGGTTATGATTTCGCGCCTTATCCCTTCGGCGCAATCACTCCGGGGGCTGCTTTTGGCTATTTAACCCCGGGAGTCGTGACGCTGAATCCGGATCCCCAGCCGCCAGGGGCGGCCGATATCAGGCATTTCAGTGCCGACACGACCCAGACGCAGCGGGTCCGTGACAATTTCAGTGCGACCGGCGACATAACGTGGACATTGCCAACGTTCGATGTTCGGCTGCTTGGCGGCTATCAGCAATATCGTGCCGAAAATACCTATGAACTCGATGATACCAGCGTGATCTCCTATACATTCCCTCTTGCCGCTGGCGGAGGGCTATGCGCTTTCATTCCTGGCTGTGGGCCGTTGACGGTATTTCCGTCGTC
This sequence comes from Parasphingorhabdus sp., assembly GCA_036963725.1. Taxonomy (GTDB): domain Bacteria; phylum Pseudomonadota; class Alphaproteobacteria; order Sphingomonadales; family Sphingomonadaceae; genus Parasphingorhabdus. The sequence continues at coordinate 3,299 of JBALUX010000017.1, forward strand.
ACAAGTTGACCTGGATACCGACAAGTCTTTTGGTAGCGGCGAACTCAATTTGACGTCGAACACCAACGGACCGCTGCAATGGGTCGCCGGTGTATATTATTATCAGGAGACTCTGACTCAGGAGACGCACTTTCGCGCGCCCGATCAGCTGCAATTGCAAACACCGGCCAATGGTCCGGCCAACCCGTCCAGCGATTTCGTATATGCTGCTTCGACCTTGACCACCAAATCGATGGCTGCGTTCGGCCAGATCGACTACCAAATCTCCGACGAGTTCAAAGTGACAGGTGGGTTGCGCTATACCCGTGACAAGAAAAGCGGCGACGAGTCCTTCCGCATCCTTTGCTTTGGCTGCGGCGGCTTTTCGCCCGATCAATATGGTACCGCGACACCGGCGCTTGATATTACCGCGTCGCAAATTTCTACAGCCACCGCGCCGGGCGTGGCTTCTGCTGTCGCTATTGACCCGGCGACGGGTATCGCCAGTCGCGGCCTGTCGAACAGTTGGGATGCTGTGACTGGCACTGTCGCGGCCCAATGGCAGCCGACAGAAGATGAATTGGCATTCCTGCGCTACAGCCGGGGATATAAATCGGGCGGTTTCAATGCAGGCGGTATTTCGGCGCTGCCGCAAACGGGGGCGGAGCATGTCAACGCCTACGAGATAGGATATAAACGGACACTGGGCGCGAGGCTTCGGGTCAATCTGGCGGGCTTCTACTACGACTATAAGGGGCTTCAGGTACCACTGACGGTATCACAGCCGGGGGGCGCGCAGCTTACCGAGTTCTTCAATCTCGACAGTTCGAAAAGCTACGGAGCGGAAGCCGAGCTGGCCTGGCAGCCAACCGATGCTCTGCAATTGGGGTTCAATTACGGTTTTGGCCATTCGCGCGTCGACAGCGGATGCTGTTTTGTCGATGGAGAGGATCCCTTGGCTATCCAGCCGGGAGCTCAGCCTTCCGGCGCTGTTGTGGCAGGGCAGCAACCGCAAAGTGTCGATGGCGCGCGACTGCCCAACGCTCCGCGGCACAAGGTTGCCGTGAACGCTGTCTATAACATCGACTTCGATCCGGGCAGGTTATCCTTGTCGGGCAATTATGTCTGGCGCAGCGCGGCCTATAGCAACATCTTCAACCGCGAATATAATCGTATGCCATCCTATGATCAGGTGGACCTGCGCGCGATCTGGACCGAACGCAACGATCGTTTTCGGGTTATCGCATATGTGAAGAATGTTTTTGACAGCCTGGGCTATGACGGCGCTACCGGCGATCTTCTGGCTTCCTCGCCGACGCTGGAGGTGGCGCAGTCCTATTCGCTTACGCCGCCCCGGACTTTCGGTGTCCAGTTTGAAATTCGTTTCCGTTAGGTAGCGGCGCATGTCGCAATCCCGATTGGCGGCCGGAGGGCAGCTGTCCTTTAGAACACGGCTTCTCTATGGCTCGGGTACCATAGCGTTTGGCGTCAAGGACCAGGGCTTCAATGCTCTGCTGATGCTATTCTACAATCAGGTCATCGGCCTGCCGGCGGCCTGGGTCGGGTCGGCGATCATGATTGCGATGATTGCAGACGCGCTATTCGATCCCTTGCTCGGGCAATATTCTGATAATTTCCGGTCGCGCCTGGGGCGGCGGCACCCTTTTATGTATGCAGCGGCATTGCCGATCGGGATTTTCTACCTGCTGCTCTGGTCGCCGCCCGACGCCTCTAATATAGTGCAATTTGCATGGCTGGTAATGACCGCGATCTTTGTGCGCTTCTCGATCAGCCTCTACGAAATTCCCTCGACGGCTCTGCTCGCCGAGTTCACCAGCGACTATGATGAACGGACAAAACTTGTCGCCGCGCGCTTCTTCTTCGGCGTGTGCGGCGGCCTTGGCATGACAATCGTGACATTCGGCTATTTTCTCCAGCCGACGCCAGAGCAACCGGTCGGCCATCTGAACGCCGGGGGCTATGGGGTCTATGCGTGGGTAGCGGCAGCCATCATGATGGTGTCGGTCCTGATATCGTCGTTTGGCACGCAAAAAGAAGTGCTGAAGCGCCCGGCTCCGCCACCGCGCGTGGCGATATCGACATCACAAATGCTGAAGGAAATGCTCGGTATACTGGTGCATCCCTCTTATGTTTCAGTCCTTCTAGCGAGCCTGTTTTTCGCCATCGCCTCCGGGATTAACATGGCTCTGCAGATTTATTTCTCGACCTATTTCTGGGAATTGAGCGCCAACCAGATCGCCATGGTCGCTTCTACCAGCACCGTCGGCATATTCTTAGCCTTCGTCGTGGTCCTGCCTCTGTCCGCGCGCTTTGGCAAAAAACTGTCTGCGCTGATGATGTTCAGCTTGGCGCTGATCTCCAATGTAACGCCTTTGGTCTTGCGGCTGGCCGACCTTTTCCCGGCCAATGGCGAACCGATGTTATTATATCTGTTAATGGGCCAGTTCGCGTTTACGATCATGACAACCATCGCAGGCGGAATCCTGGCCGTATCGATGATCGCGGACGTGACTGACCAGATCCAGCTGGAGACCGGGCACCGGTCCGAGGGGCTGCTCTTTTCGGCATCAACGATGGTCAACAAGGCGGTCTCGGGCATGGGGATTCTGCTGGCGGGTCTGTTGCTCGCCTTCGTCAATTTCCCCGACAAGGCACAACCCGGACTTGTCAGTGGCGACGTTCTGCAAAGGCTTGCCGGCATCTATATCGGCACGACAGCGCTAGCGACGGTGCTCGCGATCATCTGCCTCGCTTATTATCCGATCAACCGGATGCGTCACATCGAGAATATCCGGCAGCTGAGCGAGAAAACGCTCTGACAATGCTGTTCCTGTGGCTAAACCGAACCTGTTGAGTCGGTGGCATCGCTTTTGGTCAACGGCAAGCCGTTTGCGAGTACGGCTTCGGCAGCGTCGAGCAGCCGCTCGTTCTCCGCGACGAGATCGCCGGCTCGACCGCTTTCGATCCAGCTGTCGAATGCCATACGGCCACCCGCGACCAGCATCGCAGCGACCATTTGCGCGCGACGATCCTCCAGAGGGTCTATCCCGAGCTCGTCAGCAATATAATCCGTCAACAAAGATACCTGCAGGCGCTGATGATCGAACCAAACGGGCAGAAGATCGGGTTCGCCGGCAATGGCTCGTCCGAGATTAATCTGTCCATCGCCGTCGCGCTCATAAGCATGGGCAATGCGAGCGACCTGGTTCCGCCAGAATGTCAGGACCGGTACACCCTGTTCGCGCTGCGTCTTGATTACGGTCTCAAACCGTGTGCCGGCTGTGACCGCGATCTCTGCCGCAAGTTTGCGCTTGGACGAAAAATGCGTGAACAGCGTGGTTATATGGATGTCGGCAGCCTCGGAAATTGCCGCCATTGTCGCGTCGGCATAGCCGTGGGTTACGAACAGGCGCCGGGCGGCATCGACAATACGCTGGCGGGTGCGCGCTTTTGTCGCGGTGCGCCTCGGGAAACTGGTTTTAGCTGGTTCTGACATGGGCTCACTATAGTCTATAAATAGCGAAGTGCCAGTTCTAACTTGATCATTCTATCTTTATAGTGTTATCTCTAAAAAAACAATTTTTGGAGGGTGATCGCGATGATGGATCTGGCAATGCGGAATGAATTCGAAACGTGGGTCGAGACGGCGAGCCCGCCGCTCGATGAGCAACCGGTATTGGGAATAGCTGCGCTGATGACGACCGCGGCATTTGTCGATCCGGTCGCGCAGGTACCGATCTTTGACGCTATTGCGGCGGCGACTTTGGCCAGCAACGACGGCGCTCAACGCGCCGCTCAAATCACCGAGGCATTACCATGGGTGAAAGAGGGGAAGCCCCGTATAGCCTTGCCCCGGCCATTGTGGGACGGGTTCTGGAATATTGTCCAGGCACCGCCATCAGCGACCGAAGGCGAGCTGGATTTGACATTGCAAGTTGTGGCGCTGGGTGATCTTTATGACGATCGGATGTTGGATCGCTGCGAGGAGGCGCTGCTGGAATTCGAAGGGGTGCATGATTTGATTGCGCAACCGGAAGTCCGACTGACTACCGCCGATTTGGAGAAACACCCGACGGATACTCTTGCCACGGAATTGCTGACGATGTTGAATGCTAACGGCTATGATATCGAGGTAATAGACGCCGATAACGTTGTCTTGCCGGGAGACTATCCCGCGCAAAACAGGACCAACCGGCGTATCCTTCAGCTTCACGACATTTGGCACCTGGTCGGTGGTTATGGATTTACCGGGGCTGGCGAAGTCGCGATCTCGGGCTTTCAAATGGCGCAGTTCGGACAAAATTATTCGACGCGCTTTCTGGCGACTGTAGCGACCAAGATTGCAAACCATACACCTGCGGTCATTGATATGTTCCTCGCCGTGACTTTCGATGGCTGGCGTCATGGCCGAGCCACCAAACAATTGATTGCGGAACCGTGGCATGAGCGCATCGCTGATCCGATTAGCAAGATCCGCTCAGATATGGGGATCGACCCGATCGATAGTGGCGCGGTGAGGATGATGGACGCGCTTATGCCGGCGGGCTGATTGCCGACCGTTGGAATGATTGAATGAAATAAGCCGTCCGGCTGCGGATCAATCCGCGGCCGCCGGTTTGGAAGACGGACGATATTGTCTAGCATCGGTTGTAAATTCGGCATGACCATAGTCGGCCAGTTGGGCCCGAAGCTTCGCGACCAGTCGGCGATCGGCGATCTCGCGCAAGCCGGGAATATGTGCGGCGAGCGCGTATAGGCGTATTCTTGCATAAATGAATATACCAGCAATGGCGGCCAGCGCGATATCGCCCGCCTTGAGGTCCACACCGATTGAAGCGGCTTTCTCCTTGTCGTTGCCCATGAAGCTTTTGACGAAAAACAGCTTCGCGAAAGCGCGTTCGAACGTTTCGTGGGTGCGCGCGCGCAACGAATTATTCGGCCGTAAATCTGCAGCCATGGTCGCCCGCAACAATTCCCCACATGTTTTATCATCATATCCGCTAAGCAGGGTCCCGCTGCGCGCGTTCATGAGGTCTACGATCCCCTGGGGCGTGTCGGCGAGCAGATCTTCGGGAAGGCCGAGAAGAAAGCATCGATAACGCGCCAGTTCCACCATCGCACGTTCCGAGTCCGTGAATTGTTCCCGTCCCTCCGCGATCATTTTATAGGATAAAAGAAAGATCGAAATCAGCCCGGCAGGCATCTGATCGACTTGTGGAATGGGGATGCCGTAAACGCTGACATCCCATTCACCGGGCCGGCGCAAGACGTTTGCTCGCACCATCGAATGCATCAATCGCACCATGGCCGCCGCTTTGAAGCCCGGGCCAAAGCGTTCGAGCGCGCCTGGCAGCAGAGAAGTTGTGAAGAAAGTCGCGGTATCCTTGACCCGTCTGGCGGCCGTCTGGGTCGTTAATGTGCCCGTGATCGCCATCGGCAACGCAGCATATTTATTCATGAAGGTTGCGATGAACGCGCCGCGGATGATGAATGGGCCGAAATTTGCGGCTGAATTGCGATCTATACGTGCGCCTTCCTCGACAAGTTTCATGTCCACCCAGTCGGGCGTTCGCTCCATCTCGCGGATCAAATCGACCAGTTCGGGCGGCGCGTCCGGCACATTTTCCACGCCCTTGTCGCAGGCCAGGGACAGCATGTCGACCAAGGTGCGAAAACTATAATCGCGCATCAGGCTTGCATAGGCGTCGGCGGCCGCATCTCCGGTCATCGTGTAGGCGCGGATGAAATCCAACCGCTCTGCGTCGGCAAGCAGCGCGTCACGTTCCGAGGCATATTCGCCGGAAAGCGCAGTTGGATCGCCAGCCGTAGCGGTGAAGCGTTCGGGTATGATGCGAAAATCGACGTTGCCATACATGGCCGGTGCGCGCTCGCGTTGCGCTTCTACCTTTGTCCAAAGGTGATCCTGTCCCGCGTGCGTCATCAGACTGTTCCTCTCTCGACTTGTTGCCCTTTAGCATATATATCAATTGATATAAATTCAAGCAAAACGGAAGAGCATTGATCGATGACAAACGCCAAATCCTCGGCTCCACCTCTCCGCGCTGCCGTCGATGGCTATCGCAAAGGCGAGGAAACGCGCGCGCGCATCCTTGATGTTGCGCTCACAGAATTTGGTAACAGCGGTTTCTCCAGCGTCACAACACGGCAAATCGCGAAGAAGGCAGGGGTCAACCTGCCTGCGCTAACCTATTATTTTGGAAACAAGCGCGGCCTTTATCTGGCATGTGCACATGCTATCGTCGCACGCTACCGGGACGGACTGGCCCCGGTTGGCGAGGTCTATTCCGCGACATTGCGGGCACCGCTGGTGCCGGATGAAGCCCGCACATTATTGAAGCGTCTGTTCGCGGAACTGGCCCGCTTTCTTCTCTCGACCGCAGGAAACCAGAACCCGGCATTGTTCGTCCAACGCGAGATTGCGAGCCCCGGTCCGGCATTCGAGATTTTGTATGCGGAACTTTGGCGTCCGGGTATCGAACTGGTGACGAACCTGATCATACAGGCATCGAGCGGGCTACTTTCTGAAAAAGAGGCGCAAGTGCGCGCGGTACTGATGATCTCCAGCCTGACTGGTTTTTTGTCAGGATTACCGGTCATTGCGCGTACGGCAGGCAAGGCAGATTACTCCGGTCTCGTAATAGCGGCGCTGGACGGGCAGGTTGAGGCGCTTGAGCGACGGGGCTAGCATTTCTTTTCTCGATTAACCGTTGCTAGGCCGCCCTCTGAAGGGCTGTTCTTATCTGCCGCTCGTCGCTGCTTATTCATTGCGAGTTGGTTGCGCTTCACCTTCAGGCCAGAGCCACGATGCTCGCCAATATGAGACGAACGAGATCGGCTTGCCCGCGTGTTCCGGTCTTGGCATAAATCCGCTTTGAATAAAGGCGCGTGGTCTCATGGGTGAGGCCCAGCAGCGTCGCCGCCTCCCTTATCGTCACGCCGTGGCTGATATGCAGAGCCAGGCGCGCTTCCTGCAGAGTGAGGCCGAACAGATTGGCCAAATGCTGGCTGCGTTCGGCGCTGCTCGATCGCTCGCCATGAACAAAGGCAATGGCGACGGGCTGGAGCGCGCCGGGCAGGTCGGCTGGCGGATTGGTCAGCAGCATATCCAGCCATGGTTCGTCAGACAGATGCACCGACCGCACAACGCTTTCACCCGCCTGCCGCATTTTCAGGAATTTGCGCAAGATGCCTTGCGCGTCGGCCTGCTCGGCTATGAGGCGCCCGTCGGGTGATTTGCGCAGGGTTTGCGCTTCCTGCACGAGAGCTTCGGCCTGTTCACTCATGTCAATGATCCGGCCGGACGCGTCGAGCATGAACCAGCCGAAGTTAAGCCGCATGATCGCATCGGCCGAGATCCCCGCCTTCAACCGCTGCCGTTCCAGTTCGGCATGTGTGCCTGCGGCAATCGCGAGATGAGTGGCAAGAGAGCCCAGCAGAGCGCCGTCACTTGCGGAAAAGTCGCTCTTCGTGCGCCCAAGGGAAATCCAGATCTGTCCACCATTGGGTTCGGCAACCCGCATGTTGCGAGCAAAGCGGATATCGGCATCCTGCATGAATAATGTCTTGAAACGACTTTGACGGGGATCGCTCGAGTCTAGAAATTCGTCGAGAGAATAGACCCGATTGAGCCGCATGGCCTTATGCGGGAGCGCCTGGGAGTTTCCGAATTCCTGCCGGTAGATTTCATTTATGTCGTCCGAACCACCTTGCAGCGCCGGAATCCGGACAGATTGCAGCCAGTCATGGTCGCCCTGAAACAGCAGTCGGGCATAATCAGCGCCGGTTCGACGGCGCAATTGCTCAAGAAAATCTTCCCAGGGCGGCGCGCCAAGCGTCCCGCGATGCAGCGCTGCGATAAGGTCATGTTCTTCGCTGAGAATGATAGCCATATGCGGCTAATATCCCATTTGGGAACTACATGCCAGTCGAAAGCAGCTATGACGGCTGCGAACGATCAAGGATGGAATGACAAGTGACCCGTATCTTAACTCATTTGGAGCGGCTTGAGGCTGAAGCAATCCACATCATGCGAGAAGTCATGGCTGACGCGCAAAAGCCGGTGATGATGTACAGCGTTGGCAAGGATAGCGCGGTGTTGCTGCATCTCGCCAAGAAAGCATTTTATCCTTCTCCCCCGCCGTTTCCGCTGCTCCATGTCGATACGACCTGGAAATTCAAGGATATGTACGCTCTGCGCGAAAAGGCCGCCGAGGATGCGGGAATGGAATTAATCGTCCATCACAATGCAGAAGCGAAAGAACGCGGCATCAATCCGTTTGATCACGGTCCGCTGCACACGGATATGTGGAAGACCGAAGGATTGAAGCAGGCGCTCGATTTGCACGAATTTGATGTCGCCTTCGGCGGCGCGCGCCGCGACGAGGAAAAAAGCCGCGCGAAAGAACGTATCTTCTCGTTCCGCACGGCCAGTCATGGATGGGATCCCAAAAACCAGCGTCCGGAATTGTGGAATCTCTACAATGCCAAAAAGGCCAAGGGAGAAAGCATCCGGGTCTTCCCGATCAGTAACTGGACCGAACTGGATATCTGGCAATATATCATGGCCGAGAATATCGAAATCGTACCGCTCTACTTCGCAGCGCCGCGGCCGACCTACATTTATGAAGGCGGGCTGTTCATGGCGGACGATCTGGACCGGCTTGAAAAGGTGATGGGCTATAAGCCTGAAATCACCACTCGTTCTGTCCGTTTTCGCACCCTGGGCTGCTCTCCGTTGACCGGTGCCGTCGAGAGCACAGCTTCGACCCTTTCGGAAGTCATCCAAGAGATGCTCCTGACCACCACCAGCGAAAGACAGGGCCGCGTCATCGACAAGGATGAAGGCGGTGCCGGCATGGAGAAGAAGAAGCAGGAGGGCTATTTCTGATGACCGAACAGACCGGAAATGATCCGATTTACAAAACCGATGCGCTGATCGCCGAGGATATTGACGCCTATCTGGCCCAGCACCAGAACAAGGAGCTGCTGCGTTTCATAACCTGCGGCAGCGTTGATGACGGCAAGAGCACACTGATTGGCCGGCTTCTCTATGACAGCAAGATGATCTTTGAAGATCAACTGGCTGCGCTGGAAGCGGACAGCAAGAAGTCCGGCACACAGGGGCAGGAGATCGATTTCGCTCTACTGGTCGATGGTCTTGCAGCCGAGCGCGAACAGGGTATCACCATTGATGTTGCCTATCGTTTCTTCTCCACCGAAAAACGCAAGTTCATCGTTGCCGATACACCGGGCCACGAACAATATACCCGCAATATGGTCACGGGTGCATCGACCGCAGACGCTGCTGTTATATTGGTCGACGCGCGCAAGGGGATATTGGTCCAGACACGGCGCCATTCCTATCTCGCTCATTTGCTTGGCATCAAGAATCTGATCCTGGCGGTGAACAAGATGGACCTGGTCGACTTCAGTCGGGAAACCTTTGACTCGATCGTCAAGGAATATGGCGAATTTGCAGCCGAAATTGGCATAGATAGCTTCACCGCGATTCCGATTTCCGGCTTCAAGGGCGATAATATTACCGAGGCGCCATCGGCAAACACCCCGTGGTACGACGGTCCGGCGCTAATCGCTCATCTGGAAAATATCGAAATCACGGCTACCGTAGCGCAGGACAAACCGTTCCGGATGCCGGTGCAATGGGTCAATCGCCCCAATCTGGACTTCCGCGGTTTCTCGGGTCTCGTGTCCGGAGGTACGATCAAGCCGGGCGATCCGGTCCGTATCGTGCCGTCGGGCAAGAACAGCCGGGTAAAGAGCATCGTGACTCTGGACCGCGAACTCGACGAAGCAGTGGCAGGCCAGTCGGTCACGATCACGCTGGAAGACGAAGTGGACTGTTCTCGCGGAGACGTGATTGCCGCCGCCGGGGATCCGCCTGAAGTGTCCGATCAATTTGAATCCACCATCGTGTGGATGAGCGATGAAGCGCTGAAACCCGGTCGCGGTTACTGGCTAAAGCTCGCCACACAAACGGTCAGTGTGTCGGTGCAGGAACCGAAATATGAAATTAACATCAACACGATGGAGCATCTTGCGGCGAAGACGCTGGAACTGAACGGCATTGGTGTCACCGAAATCCATACAGACAAACCGATTGTGTTCGAGCCTTATGCCGACAGCCGGCAGCTTGGCGGCTTCATTCTGGTCGACAAGATTACCAATGCGACCGTTGCCGCCGGCATGTTGCATTTCAGCCTGCGCCGGGCCGATAACGTGCACTGGCAGCCGACAACCATCACGCGGGAAGAGCATGCATCGCTCAAAAACCAGACGCCGCGCGTATTGTGGTTCACCGGTCTTTCCGGCTCGGGCAAATCCACGATCGCCAACGAGGTTGAGAAAAGTCTCAATCTGATGAACCGCCATACTTTCCTGTTGGATGGGGACAATGTGCGGCATGGGCTGAACAAGGACCTTGGCTTTATCGAAGCGGACCGGATCGAGAATATTCGGCGGGTTGGCGAAGTCGCCAAGTTGATGACCGATGCCGGGCTGATTGTGCTGACCGCCTTTATCAGTCCCTTCCGCGCGGAACGGCAGATGGTGCGCGAAATGCTGCCTGATGCAGAGTTTATCGAGATTTTCGTCGATACGCCGCTTGAAGTTGCCGAAAAACGCGATGTAAAGGGCCTCTACAAGAAAGCCCGCAGCGGCAAGCTGAAGAACTTTACCGGTATTGATAGCCCCTACGAGTCTCCGGAAAACGCGGAAATTCGGGTGAATACCGTAGAGATGACCCCCACAGAAGCCGCCGAATATATCGTCCGGCAGATCATGCCACTGAAATGAGTGATATTATGACCGACGCCGATCTCGCCGCCCATCTTGCACATGTTGCCGGACGGATTCTGCTAGAAGTTCGTGACAGTGGAATGTTCGAGGGAAAGGCGCTCGGCAAAGCCGGGGACCAGACCGCCAACGAGTTTCTCGTTCATGCCTTGCGTCAGCAGCGGCCCGATGACGGCCTGCTGTCGGAGGAAAGCAAGGACACTGACGAGCGGCTCGGCAAATCGCGTGTCTGGATCATCGATCCGGTAGATGGCACGCGAGAATATGGCGAGGCGCGCTCGGACTGGGCGGTACATGTCGCACTGGCGGTTGACGGCGTTGCCTCGATCGGCGCTGTGGCGTTACCGGGTCAGGATGGCGGCGTTGTACTGCGCAGTGACAAGGTTAGCGACCTTCACCCGCATGATGGTCCACCGCGTCTGGTTGTCAGCCGCACCCGCCCGGCAGCAGAAGCGCTGTCCGTAGCGGAACGATTGGGCGGCGAACTGGTGCCGATGGGTTCTGCCGGCGCGAAGGCCATGGCGGTTGTGCAGGGGGAAGCGGAAATATATCTTCATTCTGGTGGCCAATATGAATGGGACAGTTGCGCGCCTGTGGCAGTCGCATCGGCCTATGGTCTGCACTGTTCGCGGATCGACGGTTCGCCGCTGATCTACAATCAGCAGGACACCTATATGCCGGACCTGCTGATCTGCCGAAAGGAATGGACAGAGGCTGTTTTCGATGCGTTGAACAATTGAACAGGAGATAACCGGAGAACCCGAAGATAAACTGGTCTTTGTTGGTAGTTCACGGGATTTTATTGAGGCGTTGCATCGTCCCGAGGATGGATCAATCGAACTCAGTCAGCGATCGTCTTCTCACGCTGTTTTGAGAAGCTGGTCCAGCGCATTCCGCATTTTCTGGGGCCGGTCCTCCATTTTCCATTGCCCGAGGCCATCCTCGATCAGCTTTGCGTGACTGCCCAATTCCTGTTCACCGAACATCGCAGCAGTCCCTGCAAGCTTATGCAGCTGTTCCCGGATTTGACGAGTTTCGCCATCGGAAAAGGTGCCTTGTTTTACGAAGCTGACGACACTGTTGATCGCTTCCTCCCGGCGCAATCGGTAGCGCTGGAACAAATCATCGGAAATCTCGCTTTGGAGTTCTTGCGCGGGAAATTTATTTTCTATCGGCTGCTGTGGTACAAGCCAGTGCTGCAAAACTGATTTCAGGTTCGCGATATCAACAGGTTTCGAAATATGGGCCTGCATTCCCGCGTCCAGGCAATTTCGGATATCATCGCCAAATGCGTTTGCGGTGATCGCAACTATCGGCAGGATTTCAGCCGATATCCCGCTTGTCCGGATTATCCGGGTCGCTTCATATCCGTCCATGAACGGCATCTGGATATCCATCAATACAAGATCGAACGGGTTCCCGTCTGATATGGACCGAGATATCTGTGCAACGGCTTCGGTTCCATCCGACGCCAGTTCGGTTTCATAGCCCAATCGCTTGGTCATGGCCTGAATAAGGATCTGGTTCACGTCGTGATCCTCCACCAATAGCAGCCGCGCTTTCGCAGAAGATGATTCAAGAGCTTCGGATTGGCGATGAAGAGGCGCGTGTGCGGTTGCTTGGCTGATGTCCCGATCGTGCTTCATGCTTTTTCCTTTCGTTCCGGGCTCTCGCCAATTGGGCTCCCAAGTCTCTCGGGACGGCACTTGGGCCATAATGGGAGACGGTGATTATGAGTTTTGTTTAAGTGCCCATATTTCGGCAGTTGAGGGCGATGGTATCTTCAACGATCGATGGTTGCTGCGTGGCTAGCAATGTCCCTCCTTGCAGTGGGGCTCGAAAGCAGGCCTCCTGCTGGTCGGAATTGTCGGGCGATCGGAGGCTAAATTCCCTGCTATTCCGCCCATAATGGTTGCTTCTGATGTTTTAGTTCAGAGTAGAATGGTTAATTATGGGCTGTTCGGTCCGTAATTACATCGAGACATGATCAGGATCGGTTTGATCCAACTCTATCTGTTTCAATTTCTCGCGCCGGGTTGGGTGAGAAATTCAATGATAAAGGAACTGAAATTGGCGACTATCCTGTTTGCAGATGACGACGCGCTTCTGGGCGACTTGGTTTATCACAAGCTCGAGTCTTGCGGTCATAAGGTCGTGGTAGTGGACAATGGATATAGCGTCCTGTCCGCTGCGCTCCGAACTCATCCTGATCTCATCATTCTGGATAACCGTATGCCTGGACTTAGAGGTCCGGAGGTCCTGCCCGTTCTGAAGAGACAGGCGAGAACCACGGCAATCCCGGTGCTGGTTTTGACAAGCCAGACGGGTAAAAATGCAATGGCCGAAGCTTTTCGCGCAGGCGCTGCAGATTATATGGCGAAGCCATTTTTGCCGCAAGATTTGGCCGACCGTATATCATCCCTGTTGGGTTCGCGGGAATCCCTGAAACAGGTTGGACAACGCTCATGAAGTTTGTGGCGAAGCGAATATCTCGCAAATTGCGCGACAATGAAATCTTTCCAATGAACGGCACGATCGGCGCCACGTTATTGTTCGGGATAATTGTGTTGTTGGGCGTGACAATTTTTGCATGGAATCTGACCAAGACTACGACATATGAGCGTAATTTTTCCGCCTTCGAAACGCTATCCAAGGATAGCGAACTGGCGCTTATGCACAGGATCGAATCATACCGGCAGGCGCTGGATAGCGGCGCAGCATTGTTTGCCTCCTCCGATCGGGTTCTAAAAAGCGACTGGCAGGCATTTGTCGATATCCTGAAGATTGAAGAGACACTGCCCGGTATCAACGGGATCGGTTATATCGAGCAAGTATTGCGTTCCCGCGAAAGCGCATTTCTAAACGATCTCTCCGCTCGCGGTGTTACCGGTTTTACGGTCTATCCGCGGACACAATGGTCCGAAATTTTGCCAATTACCTATATCGAACCGATGTCCACCAATAAAGAAGCCGTGGGTCTGGATATTGGCTTCGAGGCTAATCGTCGTTCTGCTGCCTACCAAGCAAGAGATACCGGAAAAGCTACGATCACAAAGCGTATATTCCTGGTGCAGGATAAGGAAAAAAGTGCAGGATTCTTGCTGCTTCGGCCGGTGTATGAAACGGGGCGCCCGCTGAATTCGGTGTCGCAACGACGCGCCGCTTTTCGGGGCTGGGTTTACGCCCCGTTTATCGCGTCCCGGTTCATGCAAGGGCTAACCGCAAGCCAGGGCACGAATTTCGTGATCACGGTTTATGACGGGAAGTCGACGAATGAATCCGAACTGATATTCAAGAACGAATCCGTACCAGACGAATCTCGTCCGGCTCGATATTCTGTGACAAAAGTACTGCCGATAATGGGGCAACAATGGACTGTTTCATGGCACAGCACGCCGGAATTCGAGGCTAATGTGGGAACACAGGAGCCGAAGTTCGTTCTTATTGGTGGATTGGCTCTCGTTCTGGCCTTTGCCACACTTGTGATGTTCTACGCCCGTCGTGAAGCATATGTGCGACAAGAGGTCAAAAACAAGACCCAGATATTGGTCGACAAGGAAAGAGAAATTGTCAGCGCTTTGAAAGTTGCCGAAGCCGCAACGGGTGCCAAGTCCAAATTTCTTGCCAATATGAGCCACGAAATCCGAACGCCGATGAATGGTGTCATCGGTTTCACGCAATTGTTGGACGATGGTACGCTGAACGAGACACAAAAGAAATATGTCGGGCTGATATCCGATTCCGGTTCGGCGATGATGACGCTCTTGAATGACATTCTGGACATTTCCAAAGTCGATTCCGGAGCGATGACAATTGCACCCGAACCCTTCGATGTCCGCCATCTGCTGAACAGTTGCGTGAAGATTTTCTCCCCCAATGCGGAAGAAAAACACCTGACAATACTGGTCGAGGTCGACAAGGACCTGCCACAGTGGGTCCAGGTGGATGGTTTCCGGCTGCGGCAAATAGTGATGAATCTATTGGCCAATGCCATCAAATTTACGGAAACCGGATATATAACAATATCTGCATCATTCTCCGAAGCCGATAAGCCTGAGCTGTCTATAGCGGTAGCCGATACCGGAGTCGGTATTGCCCCTGACCGGCAGGAAGCAATTTTCGAACCGTTCATCCAGGAAGATGATTCAACCGCAAGAAAACATGGTGGCAGTGGATTGGGTCTGACGATCAGCAAGCAGTTGGTCGAGCTGATGGGAGGGAAAATCCTGCTGGAGAGCTATGTCGGACGCGGTTCGAAATTCACGATAGAAATACCTGTGGAACGGCTTGAGCAGGAAGCATCGAAAAACCTCATCAAATTTCCGATCCCACCGGAAACCGAATGTAAAAACGGCGTGAACACAATGCGCATTCTGGTGGCGGAGGATCACGATGTAAATCAGGTGCTGATCGGGGAAATGCTGACCAGGCTCGGCTATGAATATGAACTGGCAATCGATGGGGCCGAGGCGGTTGCGATGATCAGAAAAGCTGAGTTCGCAGAAAATCAATATGATCTGGCTTTGATGGATTTGCAGATGCCATATGTGGATGGCTTCAAGGCTACAAGAATGGTCCGAGAGCAGGGGATTGATGCAAAAACGCTTCCCATCATTGCGCTAACCGCAAATGCCTTCGAGCAAGATATCGAACGTTGTTTCGAGGCT
The DNA here is from genome assembly GCA_036963725.1 of Parasphingorhabdus sp. Taxonomy (GTDB): domain Bacteria; phylum Pseudomonadota; class Alphaproteobacteria; order Sphingomonadales; family Sphingomonadaceae; genus Parasphingorhabdus. Next base: position 18,799 of record JBALUX010000017.1, read on the forward strand.
GGAATGCAAGCGCATCTTGCCAAGCCATTGGCCATCGAAGCGTTGCGCAAGACAGTGCTCGACTGGGCGGCCTGATGATATGGCTTAAGCCGGAAACGCCCAGAAATTCAAACGGCGGTAATCCGGCTGGAGGGAAGATTTACAGGGCATGTTGAACCAGAGCGCCCTCAAACAGTCGTTAGATTTTTGGCCCGTTAGGCCGCAGCATATACCGTTCCCCCAATGCATAGTGCATGCTCGCGTCGCAGAGGATTTTAGGGACAATAGATTCCAGCCGTTATTCAATCATATCAGATCAACTTGGGTGTCATGCCTTTTGGTCCCGCACGAACAAGGATGAACAGGTGCTTCAGGTTTTTAACAATGCGGCCGAAAGTGAAACCATTTTCCCAGAAACCGGTGATGAAACCGGTCAGGGCACCGGCTTTCGCAGCAACATCCAATCAAATATGATCTGGAAACTGGTTCCGTCCTTGTTGGTCCTGCTGACGGCTCTTCTGGTTCTGGTCTTTGGCTGGGGCATTGGGATTGCGGAGTTGACGAGCCTTCATCCTTCCTTCGCAGCCATGGTTCCCAGTACTGCGATGCTGTTCGCATTATCGTCTGGCTGTCTTGTCTTCTGGGCGATTTCTCCAGGGCAGAGGTTCGCAATGATCTTGATGAGAGTAATTGCGCTCGTGTCGATGGCGGTTGCAGTGATCAACATCGGGGTGATCATGGGCTCGACGGCTTCCGGGATAGATGCGGTTATATGGCCCGGTAATCCTTCCTTTCTAATCGAACATATGTCTGTTTCGACATCACTCTGCTTTTTCCTTTTGGGAATTGCGCTGCTCAGGGTGCCGAAACAGAGTGGCAGGGATCGACTTTTCAATTTTTCCACCACCTTGGGGGCAGGGATCGCCCTGTTGGCATTGATTGCCTATGCTTTTGGCGCGTCCTCTCTCTATGCAGTGGCGCTGTTCACCACGATGGCACTCCACACCACGATCGCATTCGCGATACTTTTTGCCATGGTTTTGCTTGCTCGCCCCGATCGAGGCTGGCTTGCAATATTGCTTGCCGACGGCCGTGGAAGCGCCAGCGCCCGGCGGATGATGCCATTTCTGCTGGGTGTTCCGTTTTTGCTGAGCCTGTTGGTGAACTGGGGACTCAAGCTCCAGCTTTTCGACGCCAATTTCCAACTGAGTTTGCTGGCCGTTGTGACGATGTTGCTTCTGGCGGCTGTTTCGATCCGCGATGCGCGCGTCGACAATCACGCAGAGCGGCTGCAGATAGATACCAGTATGCGACTGGCTTCATCGAAAGCTGCCATCAAGGCCAAATCGAATTTTCTTGCCAATATGAGCCATGAGATTCGGACGCCTATGAATGGTGTCATGGGATTTACCCAGCTGCTGCTGGATAGCGAACTGGATGCCGAACAACGTCAATATGCCGAACTGATCTCGGAGTCCGGCCACTCGATGGTGGCGTTGATCAATGATATTCTGGATATATCAAAAATCGATGCCGGGCAGATGACTCTGGCGAGCGATCCGATTGATATTCGGCATGCGATCGAAGGCTCTGTGCGCTTGATGAAGGCCGCTGCAGCGCAAAAAGGTCTCAAGCTGGAATCGCAATATGATGAATCATTGCCGCAAACGATCCTGGGTGATCAGTTGCGGATCCGCCAGATTCTCTCGAATCTGATCGGGAATGCGGTCAAGTTTACGCAGGACGGGGGCATATCGGTTCATGCCAGAAAAATAGGGCTTGGAAATCACGAACTGATTGAATTTGCGATCTCTGACACAGGTATCGGCATTGCTCAACAGCGCCAATCTGCGATTTTCGAAGAATTTAGCCAGGCAGACGAGTCCACCGCTCGAAAATTCGGAGGCACCGGCCTAGGGCTGGCTATCAGTCGGCAGCTTGCGAAATTAATGGGCGGTACAATCAGTCTGCAGAGCGAAATCGGGAAAGGCACCACATTTTTTGTGACGCTGCCAGTCCAGTCTGTGGAAACCGATAAGGAGACAATAGTCGAAAACCGGCTCGATCAGCCAAACGACCAAACCGCGCCTGCAAACGCGGGAAAAATTCTTGTGGTGGAGGACAATCAGATAAATCAGCAGCTTATTCAATCCGTATTGGAAAAATATGGCCATGAATATGTAGTGACGCAGGATGGGCTTGAAGCCATCGAGACGCTGGAAAAAGCGCGAAACTCGGAGCATCCGTTCGGACTTGTGCTGATGGATATCGAGATGCCGAACCTGGATGGAATCGAAACAACGAAGCAAATACGCGCAAAGGGCCTTTCTCCTGGCTCCCTGCCGATCATTGCGATGACCGCCAATGCCTATGATCAGGATATTCAAGATGCATTGGCCGCAGGCATGCAAGCGCATTTGGCCAAGCCGCTTGATGTGGTTAAACTTCTCGCGCTTCTCGACGAATGGATGCCTTCAAGCGCTGTGCGTCATTGATATAGCCGCTATCTGGTCGACGGATCGCTATGCGGAATATCAGCCCTTGTGATTGTTTTTCTGCTGGCAGAATGTTTCTTTTCCACAGGGCGCTTCGGCTATTCTCGGAACCTCCGAGTCAGTTGCGTTACATGGATCAGATCAGTATGAAGAAACCGAATTAATAGGACTTAACCTTGGACGATATCGAGCTAGAGTCATCCCGCGTGGCCAATTTAACTGCAAAGCAACGAGAATGCTTGCATCTTGTGGTGCTCCGAAAATCTTCCAAGGAAATCGCCCGTATTCTCGAGATTTCCAAACCGGCAGTAGACCAACGCCTGGTGAGCGCCCGACGGGTGCTCGGTGCGGCTACCCGGGACGAGGCCGCATTAATATATGCGAGGGCCTCCGGCACCTATGACCGGATACTATATGATCCGGTAGGTGTTCCCTTCGATGGCGATTTCGGTCCAGAAGGATCTCAGGACGAGCGACCAAGTTCATCCATGCTCGAAGAAGTATCAATCCCTTACGAGTTTGATACCGAGCATGATTTGAATGTCTGGCCGCAAATCTTGAAGGAGTCGGAAGGTAATTGGGGAACCGCTCAAAGGATGGCCATTATAGTCATTTTGACTATCGGAATTTTGGCAATTGTGTTGATCGGTTTGTCAGTTTCCCAGTCTCTTTCCAGTCTGTTGACAGCCTAGCTACCGACTAGGCTCTCATTTTTTGAAACAGCAAGAATCCGTGTTTTACGGAAAGGAAAAGCTATGTCTTATCAAATCAGAATCGCAACCGATCAAATCAAGCAAGATATGCCGCACACCGAGGCCTCCATTGATCAGGCCCTGATTTCGGTGTCCAGTTTGATGGCCACTTTGGTGCAAGCGCGGGTGAATACCGGTGTTCCAGCCGCGACGGGGCAAGTTGCCGTTCGCAGGTTGGCAAAAGCACAGATGGCGCTCGTCGAAGCCAGCAACGATGTTTTGCGCGTCCATGGTGAATTGCAGAAAGTCGGAAGAGAATTTGCCGGCATGGATGTGCATGAATCCTGCCCAGCGGTTCAAGGCTCGGTCAATCCCGGCAATTTGCATTCTGTTGCCGCGTAAACGAACAAAGGTTGACTGGAATGCGTGGGAATGGTCCATCTAGAGAATGCGAACTCTTGTTTTTTTACTCTTCCTCGGTGCAATCTGCATTTACGCATTGTATCGGGGAGGGGGGCCAGAGCGCTGGGTCGCCTGTATCGTTATCGCTATGGTGGTACTCGATCCAGCCGTCCATATCTTCACGCCGCTCGAATATGCCACACTGGACCCGGGACATCTGGTTATCGATATGGCCGGGTGGCTCGGTCTGCTCGCGGTCGCACTTCGCGCAAACCGCTTCTGGCCTCTATGCGTAGTTTCACTCCAGACGATCGCGCTGGTGGCTCACGCCACAAGGCTACTCGATGTGACGATTCATCCAAAAGCCTATATGATCATGCAAATCGCTTCTTCCTATCCTTTATTGGTACTGCTGATGATCGGCACATTTTATCACCAGAAGAGACTGAAAACCATCGGGACCGACAGGTCCTGGCGCAGCTGATCGGGATTATCGAGCCGGATCAGGCCTTCAGGCTATCCGGGGAGCTTCTGGCAGAATTCGGATCAATTGGCCGTATGCTGAGCGAGTCCGAGGCCGCGCTGCACCGGGTTCTGGATAGCAATAAGGCCGTGGTGAAACTGCTCAAGGCAACCGAAGAATTCATGCTCGCCAAATTGCGTAGCGAGCTGCCACGCCGGCTCATTTCGGCCACCGATCAACGGCTCGTGAAATATCTGCAGGCGCGGATGGGATCCCGGACCACAGAGCTAATGCGCATATTGTTTCTGGATAGTTCACACCATTTGCTAAACGATCAGGAGTTTGGCGAAGGTTCTCCGCAGAGAATATATATTCAGCCCCGGACAATTCTGAAACGTGCGCTGGAACTCGATGCGAGCGGAATAATTCTGGCGCACAATCACCCGGGCGGAAGCGTGACGCCAAGCAACTCCGATATAGAATTTACAAGGTCCATCAAACTATTGTGCATGGAATTGGATATATGCTTGCTTGATCATATTATCATCACAAGCGATCGCTGGGCCAGTTTTCGAAAGCTAAAAATAATATGAACCTTGAAGGGGAAGCGGATTATGCCGCACTTGCAGCGATCGAACTTCAGACGAACCGGCAACGGAATACATACTTCCGGAATTCGCAGATTTTTGGTGATCCGGCCTGGGAGTTGATGCTGGAAGCCTATGTCGCGACCACCGAAAATCGCTGTGTTGACCTATCTGATCTGGAAAATGACCTGCGTCGGCCGGTTTCGGTTATAACCAGATTGGCAGCAATTCTGGAAGCCGAAGGTTATTTGGAGCGATGCCGTTCTCACAAAAATCAGCGTCTTGGTTACGTGAAGTTGACAAATGACGCTATTGCCTGGTGTGAGCATTGCTTCGACTTGAAACGTGCTCGACGTTAATACCCCGCGGATGAGCGTTAAAAAGTATCCACATGACGGACCCTTCGCGCCACCGATCCGAGGTCGCTAATCGGCGGGCCTTGAAGCGACAATCGGGGGGTGTTTGTTCGCGTATATCGTCTTTGCGATCTCCGTTTGTCGGCGCTCCCGAGCCACGACCGTCAAACGCTGCGATAGCAGGTTAAAGGCCCGCTGCTTTTACCGTCATCTCCCTTGAGTTCCTGATATTTCGTCGGGACCGAGGGAGATCATCGCGATCGCACAATATACGCCATCACATGCGGTTGTTCCGGCATTCAGATTGACAGTGGTCATTGGGTTTTCGATGATCATTGGCGCATATGGCCCAAATGGGCGAGGAGCGGCCAGTGAAAGAGCCCACGCGGCTTCAGCTGTGCTGTCCGACGCCAAAGTCCTGATCCATCGCCGGATTGAACTCAGGCGGGACGGATCGATCAAGTCCGATGACTTGCAAAGGCCCGGTCTGATGCAAGTGAACGAGCAGGAATGTGATCCCGAACTGCGTCAGCAAGAAACGGAATGTGTTTTTCTGATATACGAAATTCAATAATATCGGTGACGATTTGACAGGGGGTGTAGCAAATAGCAGGTGCCCCGCAGCTTTTTCAGATCATCAATCTGGTCGTGAGGTCTCAGGCTTTTCAATGTCTAGCATTTCCAAAGCGTTGATCGCTTCTTCGACTTTTATCGCAGGAATTGCCAAATTATTCTCATCGAGAAAAATCAGCACATCGTGGAGCTTTTCGATAAGCCTATGCACATCAATATTCCTATTTGTTATGCCGCGCGACATCGATCGATTGGAAAGCTAGTGTGCGACATCATATTTCCAGTATCAGTCATTAGGTAAGGATTTGGTCGGCCGGCAAACTCAAGCGAAATATTAGGAGTGAGCGACCAAAAATTCAATATAAACTATACGATAGTAATATTATCCAGAGAAACTTGTTATATTGTTTCAACGCAGCGTAAGTAATTTATTGCCGATATCCGATAAGACGCATTAATATTTTCAGGTCAGATTTCGATCAAATCTATTGGCGTCGCGATACTCTCCGAAACCTATGCGAAACACCATTTGCTTGATCCCGATGTACTCGTTCCCGGAACAAGGGAGAACCAAACTGCCGTTAAGGGAGGAGAGCTGAAGTCGGCTGTCTACCATCACGGTTAACTGGATCAACAAGGCAAGCTGTAAGAGAGCGATATCGATCGCCGACCAGAGCCTATAAAGTCAATTGGGTAGGACGAGATAAATCGTCCTACCCAAACTGAGAGCGCATACCAGGTGCACTACGTTCACCAAGATTGAGGCCTGCGGGGGCTGATCAAACTCGGCGGAAAGTATTCAAGCTTTCCTGATGCTATCTATCCGGATTTAGGCGCTATAGATCAATTCATATCCAACCCGATTTGGTGGGATACTGTGATATTAGATCCAATGTGGTGAGAGTATAGAAGCGTCGTCTGTCACCCATCTGGATTTTATGTGGATCACGAGGGTATTTGGCGCAGCCCGGTTTCATATATTTCGCAGATCGCGTTTATTGGTTCGATATCGAAATAATTCGCCCTTTGCAGTCGTTGAGACCCGCACAACTATGCGAAACCAAGGGCCATCTTCTGTCAGAGCCGGCCAGCCCCGATCGCGCGCCAATGGCGCGCTTTTCCGGCATGGGAGGGATGTAGCTGAAGGGCCAAAAAACTCTGTAATCAGACCTTAATTTTGTCCTAACGGACCGTCAATGTCTATGAAAGAAGTTATGGACGTCGCTGAGCACGGTACGGCAGAACGCGAATTGCTATTTTGGCGCAGTAACGATGGAATGATATGAAACCAAATGAAAGCTATTCGGTCATGATTAGACGGCTGGAACGTTCAGGTTTGACACAAGCTGCTCGCAAGGGTGGTGCCGGCAGGGAAGCTGCTGACAAAGAAAAGGGGTCGGCTACAAAGCCGGAGCCCAGATTAGGGCTGTCGACCGAAAGGCCGACATTCGATGCGCAGAAGGTGGACAGGATAAAACTGCAAATTGCTTTCGGTATTTATCATATCGATATGGACAGGCTGGCGGCGACGTTGCTTGATGACGGTGTAGTCTGCGCAAATCAAAAATGATTTTTTCAATATTTCGAAATCCCCAAGCTGACTGACATCTGCTTAGGACCGATTTCATCGTTGTGCGAAATCTCCGGCGAGCGAACCAATCGGCCCACGTCCTGAAAAAGGCATCCGTCGCATAGTTGCGGAATCGGATATTATTTCATAGAAATTCTGAAAGCCCAATTATTGGCACGATCATTGCTTGTCTCTCAGCAGGAGATTTTGAGCAAGATATGTCACATCGATCAACCATAAAAAACCACGCATGGCGCAGTTCACGATATGTGAACCAGCTATCTGCGCTCCGCAACGAGGAAGACTCTGGTTTTCCGATGCCGCAGACGCGGCCGGGATGCGCAACCACGCGGGCAGGGCCAGGTAAAACATTGCCGCTGCCCGGCAAGGGCTTGCTGAACTCACAAGACCTGCTGTCGCGCGTACTGCCAGCGGATTCCCTCATCATCACAACCAAGAGCGTCAACGCCCCGAGCCATCTGGACAAATTTGATCCGCATAATCAGCCGGTCGCGTTTGCTTCTTTGCCGCCCGTTCTGCTGGGATTGTAAATGAATATTATACCAAATATTTCCGCACTGAAGAAGATTTTAATCCAGGTAAAAGACGGTATTCTGCCGTTGGTAACGCTTTTTCTGCTTATCAGCTTGCTCGCGCCGGCCATGGCGCATGTGGCAATTTTTGCGGCGGTGGCTTTTGCTGGCGGGTTCGCCTTGCATCTGTTCCGCGCACCCAAGTCTGCAGAAGCGTTATTTGAAGCGGACAAGGAGATGCATCCGGTATCTGTCGACCGCGAAGGAGCTCCTCAAAGGCCGGGTCTGGCGATCAAAATCGGATACGGACTGTTTCCGCTGGTTGAAGATCGCAAGGGCGCGCCTCTAATGAGCCGGGTAGCCGAAATCCGGCACCAGGTTTGCCAGCAACTCGGCTTCGTTGTCCCGCATGTTCCTATCAAAGTGGATCTGTCTCTGGAACCCAATAGCTACCGCATAGTGATGGGCGGCATGGTGCTGGGCGAGGGCGTGGCATGGCCTGATGATATTCTCGCGATTGACGATGGCGACGTGGATATAGTGATCGCGGGTCGTTCCTGCAAAGATCCTACATTCGGGATGAATGCGTGCTGGGTACCTGCGGGACAGCGCGCTTTGGCAGTCGCCAAGGGCTATATTGTAGTTGATGCGCCCACTGTGATTGCAACCCATCTAAACGATGTCGCGCAGCGCAATGCCGCGAAACTATTCGGCACCGATGACGCGCAGCAGTTGCTGGATTTTCTCAAGCAATCGTCGCCGCAGCTGGTGGACAGCCTCACCCCCGAACCGTTGTCGCTGGACGACATTACTGCCATTTGCCGCGACCTTCTCGCTGAAAGGGTTCCGGTCAAAGACTTCGGCAGAATTTCCCTCGCTATGGCGCAGATCTGTAGCTCGCAAGACGAAACCGCTGATATTGCGGAAGCTATCCGGCCACATATTGGCGATTTGATCGTCCAGAGCCTGGTGCCTGCTGGCCTGCCTCTGCCGGTTATGACGCTGGATGCATCGCTTGAAAACCTGCTCGTCAAGGCGCTGCAGGCCGATGAGGGCGCCAGCTACCTTATCGACCCGCTGCTGGCGCAGAAAATGATCGGAGCGGTGCATATTGCCATGCGCTCCTTGCCTTCGCAAATCCGCAACGTGGCGCTGATTAGCTCACCGATAGTGCGGAAACCGCTCAGCGCTTTGCTGAAGCAGCGGTTCCCGGACCTGTTCATCTTGTCTTACGCTGAATTGCCCGAAGGCAAATCGATCGAACTACTCGCCAGCATCGGCGCTCCGTCATCCAGCCAGACGATGGCTGCCACAGATGCAAATCAAATTTAATGACCAGTCGGGAACATGATATGTTGAAAACAGAGAGCCGCACATTGCAAGCTTATGGGGCAATGCAAATCGACGAGAATAGACTGATCGAAGAAAATCAGTCTTTGGTCACGAAAATTGCCTGGCAGGTAAAGTCATTTGCGCCCGATCAGATGGAGATTGAGGACCTGATTCAGGTCGGCCTCGTTGCAATGGTAGAGGCTGCAAAAAAATATGTAGATCAAGGGCATAGCTTCAGTACCTACCTCTATGTGCGTGTGCGCGGCGCGATGATTGACGACCTCAGATCTACCTGTAATTTGCGCAGAACATCCGTCGACTGGCATAAGAAAGTCCGGCGATCCCGGGCAAAGCTTTTGCAGGAACTTGGCCATGAACCGACTGATTCAGAACTCGCGCTGGCGATGAATATGGAGCCGGGCGAATTCCGCAAGAATACAGACCGGGCGATCGCTGTTCACGTGGGCTCTCTCGATGAAATCTATTGCGATTCAAGCAGCTGGTTTACCGATGAGGAGGATGATCAGCATGAGAAACTGGAAAAGTCTCAGATGGCTGAATTGCTGTCCTCGAAATTGAAACAGCTGAACGAGCGCGAGCAGCTTGTGCTCAACTGCTACTTTGTCGAGGAGCTACAGCTTGACGAGATCGGCGCGATCCTTGATGTGTCGGCCGTGCGCATCTGCCAGATCAAAAAACGCGCATTGGAGAAGCTTCAGGCATCAATGACAGCAGCCTGAGTATCGCCAATGGTCGGGGTCGACAGGACAAGACCTGCCCTGTGGACCAGGATATGTCGGTTTCCCGACAACGAATATCGAAAATGTCGGTTTTCCGACAGATGTGATGGATTTCCGACGACCCTGTCGACAATTACCGCCTGATTTGGCCGTCCATAAAACTGGCACGACCCTTGCGAAGTAGAATATGAACACGGAATTTCGGTTCCGGCGTTCAGCCTATAACGTGAGGAAATAACAATGGTCCGCAAACAACCGAATTTTAGTCTGGTCACTAGATTTCGGGAACTTGCTGATCTGTTGGCGGGTGATGATATGATTCACTCGCACCATCAACTCTCGCCTTCTGCCAAGCAAATATCCCCCGATATGAGCAAGGCAGGAGGTGAGGTTGAGGGCATTATGGATACTGTCGTGGTTTACCGCGACGGCCCATTTCACTTCGTTTCGGCTTCCCATACTTAGTCACCCCGCATCGCATTCGGCGAAGCAGGCAGAAATTTTGGCCTGTCCTGCTTTGTTGGATGGGATGCGAGGTGAATTAGGTTCCGGCCAGGCCGATGAAAAGACCAGTCTCTCTATATGAATATCCGCCCCTCGCGGCGCGCAGTGACGCAATCGCCGTTATCAGCGGCGGAATCGTCGACGTCGGCGAACTTGCTGATGTCTGATGAGCCTCCATGTGCTGTCGACAGTGCGTGCCTGGCGTGAAATCGAGCTGATCATAATCCTTAATCCATCGCCACATCTGCCGTAAAATAACCAGAGGACGTTTTTGATGTTCGGAGAATTTGCAGATGATCTTTTGTTGGGTTCGGAAGTTGACGTCGCAAATTTCTACCGGTTTGTCGGCGAATCCTCACGACTCTACGCGCTGCAATTTTAATTGTGGACCAGCACTTTCCTTCGTCTGACAATCATGACAACTGATCTGGAAAGCAATCGAATATGACGTTTCCATGCCGCAATCACCGAACCACGAATTCCAGAGATTTTGTGAAGACAGGCAATGCTTCAGCGCCAGATCCTTATGGTCGGGTTGCAGGGCTACTGGAAGAACTCGGTGAAACGCTTGGTCTGATCATCAAAAGCGCTCGACGCGGCGAAGATATGCATGTTTTTCAATATCGTGCGAGTGCGCGTCACATTCTCAGCGGTCTGGACAAGGAATTGAACTTCGAGCTAGCCGGAGATCTCTCGCAGACCTTGCGCGTCATGTACAACGAGGCGGCAAAGCGCATTCAGCTGGAAGGAATGGAAGCATATGTCGAGCGTATCGAGTCCGCGCGGGAGATGATCCTGGAAATCGAGAAAGCCTGGACCAAAATCGTCGCATTTAACTGATGGGCAGTCTGCCGAGCTAAACTGCAACCCGGCAATCGACAGGATCTTCCGTCCGCTGGTGGATATTATGCTTGCGCATCTTGTCGATCAGCGTGGTTCTTTTGATATTGATCGAGCGTGCCGCTCGAGAAACCACGCCGTGCGATCCGTCCAGTGCTGCCATGATAATTCGGCGTTCTTCGTGCTGAAGATGGACATTCAGGTCACGGACAATTTTTCCCCGGGGTTCAAAGATCGGGGAAGGTGCTGCGCCGTGATAGGGGGTAGGTTGCTCTTGCTCGCTGCTGCCAGACTGATAGGATGTCCTGTCGGTAACATCAGAAATGGCCGGCGCGATATCGGATTGGATCAGTTTGGCCACGTCCGCGGCGACAACCTGCTCTCCGGAAAAGAAAACGCAAGCCCGTTCAATGACATTACGCAATTCGCGCACATTGCCGGGCCAGTCATAATTTTGCATCGCGGCAAATGCTTCTGCGGTAAAAATGGGGAGGGGGCGGCCGTCTTCCTGGTTTTTCAGGAAATGGGCCACCAGAGCAGGAATGTCTTCCGAACGCTCGTTGAGTGCCGGCACTTCGATCGGAACAACGCAAAGGCGATAGTAGAGATCTTCGCGAAAGGCTTTGCTTTGGATGCAATCAGCGAGGTTTTTATGCGTCGCAGTGATCACCCTGATGTCGACCGCTATGTCGCGATTTCCACCCACCCGGTTAACAATCCGGGTTTCCAATACGCGGAGCAGTTTGACCTGCATGTCAATCGGCATGTCACCGATCTCGTCAAGGAAGATCGTCCCGCTGCTGGCTTGTTCAAACAGGCCGACATGGCGGCTTACCGCGCCAGTGAAGCTGCCTTTTTCGTGACCGAAAAGTTCGGACTCGATCAGCTGTTCAGGCAGCGCACCGCAATTGACGGCAATATTGGGGGCATTTTTGCGGTCTGAAATGGCGTGAATGGCTTCGGCAACGACTTCCTTGCCGCTACCCGAGGGGCCGGTGATCATGATCGAGCTACTGCAGCGGCCGGCAAAGTTGACGATTGCGCGCAACTGTTGCATTTTCGGACTGTCGCCGATCAGCTTCGCAGCAAGCAATGTCTCAATTTTTGAATCGGTCATTTAACTACCCAGATAACAATACACACACATCTCCGAATCGCCGGAGAAGGGTGGTTCGAAGATCCCGCAATCGTCGAACCGTCACCTGGTAAGGTCCCAAATGGACAGGGAACGTTAAATATAAGTTAATGGGGGGGGGCGCTGGATTAACGACATTCATGCCGATGGATGCCGATATCGACCGTTTATCAAGGCCTGGCGTATTTGCAGGGGGCGGCCGTCAAACCGAAAGTCCAGATCGATACAAGCGGTTGGGGAGTATGTGCCGGGGAAATGGTCTGCCGAATTCTCAGAACGGAGCGTTGGACAATAGCTTTTCTATCTTGGCCTGACATTCTTCCGACACCGCAACGAAGACCATACGGTGATCTGCCGGATTGGAAGACTTCTGCAGCAAACCCTGTTCGGCCATGACGTTGATATACCGCATTGCAGTCGTCATCGGGATGCCGGAGCTGTGCGCGATCGCTGAAACCGTCACCTGCTGGTCTTTGAGGCCGCAGAGATATATGTCGAGACACATATTCCAGCAGGAGTCGGTAAATAGTCCGTTTCCGGTATCCAGTGTTTCGGACTTTAATCGCCCCCATTGCAGAAATTTCTCGGCCCGATCGATCAAATCTGCACTGCCCAGATGTTCGCCATTGGTGGACTGATTTTGGCAGGGCTGGTCCTCGGAATCTGAAATCCGTTTATCGAGAATTTCAAACTTCTCGTTTGCCTGCTTTATCGTCAAGCGAAGCGCAGCTAATTCGGCTTTAACACTAGTCATTGCTATTACGCTGCAATTTTAGAGTCCTCCAGTCTTGACTACCTTAAGAAAGAACAGGCGTACTCGCCTCTTCCCTTGTTCGCCATCACACGTGTTTTTTCGTGAAAATCAGCTGTTTTACCGGGAGAGGTAGTGTAGCCTAGCAGCTTATCCACTCTCCAGTCACATTGTCAACTTGGACGCTTTGGTGGACCGCGTTATTTTACATTTACTTTAGCCTTGGAATTTGGCCAGATTTTCCCAGCATGAATTGGTATTCGCACCGCTGACAAGGAATGGCGAGCTATTGCCGCCAAGCGATAGCCGATAGCGGCCTCGGGCGAGGCCAAAACTTCGCTTGACGCTCCCCGGATATCTGCCTGCGAGAGACCACTTTTCTCGCCCATGAACTTCCCATCGTTCCTGGTCATTTGCCAGCCCCAGAAATATTCAAGTATATCCCTTAGTTTTTTTCGGGATTAACCGTCTGTCAACTTATGGCCTCGAAATCGTATGGAAAATCGCGCAATGAAAAGCGCTCGAAGTTCGAGGCTGAGGCTGCGCGTCAGTTTGCCTTGGAGCGATATGATATTCTGGACACGCCTGAAGAGGCCAGTTTCGACCATATCACGATGGCGATGAAACTGGCTCTCGACGTACCCTTTGCAGGGGTATCGTTCATGGATGGAGACCGGCTGTGGTTTAAATCAAAATCTGGCGTGGCGACATCGGAGATCCCGCGAGACATCTCCTTTTGCGATTTTGCCATCGCTCAACAGGGGCCGATGATTATCGAGGACACCCTGCAGGACGAACGTTTCAAGGAAAACCCTGTTGTCGTCAACAGCCCCTTTTTCCGTAGCTATATCGGGGTCCCGCTAATCACGCCGGACGGATATAATATCGGAACGCTCTGTGCTTCCGATATCATTCCCAGACAATATAGCGACGAGAAGATCGACAGGATGAAACAGCTGGCTGAGCTGGTTATTCACGAACTGGAATTGCGCCAGCAATCGAAAAAGGACCGCCTGACTGGGGCTTTGTCACGTAGCGGCTTTGCTGTAGAAGTGCAGAATGCAATGTCCCTGTACGAAAGGCAGGGGATAAAGAGCACGCTCGTGATCTTTGACGTGGACCTTTATAAAATGGTCAGCAAGCGTTTCGGACGGCCCTCGGGCAACGCATTGTTGCGGTCGATCATCCAGCCCCTGGTCCGGCGGCTGCGGCGCTCGGATTATATCGGCCGGCTTGGTGGGACACAATTTGCCGTGCTTCTAACATGCACTGTCGAAGAGAAAGCCCGGCATGCGACGGCAAAAATCCAGAGAGAAATGGAGCAGTCCAATACCGAAATCTATTTCGATGTCGGTTTCTGCGAGATAACACCTGCTATGGGCGTTGGGGATGACTGGCTCGATCAGGCGAACATCAACCTGCTTGCCGACAAGCAGGCGGCCCGGAGCGTCATTTGCGAAGAACCGGACAAGCAATTTAAAATGGCCGGTGGCGCCAGCTGATATTCAGTGAGCCGGGCAGGGCCGAGTGATGCTCCTCCATCTGCAAAGCTCGCGCGAGATTCGGCGATCTGACATTGATCGCCGTAGGATAGTTTGGTTGCCAATTCAGGCAATGCATGCCAATTTGCATCAAAGGCGAATAGGCAAGCAAAGGAATTGAGTATGGCGACCGCGATCCAAACCGATCAATCCGCAATGGGCGTTGGCCCCGGATTTTCGATCCCCGACCCGCATGAAATACCCAGCCTGAAAGGCAAGGTCTCGGATGTCGAGTGGCAGTTGCGCTGCGATCTGGCGGCGACCTACCGGCTCTGTGCCATGCACGCCTGGACCGATCTGGTGTTTACCCATATTTCCACGCGGTTGCCCGATGAAGACGGCGAAGAGCGGTTTCTGATCAATCCTTACGGCGTGCTGTTTGACGAAATGACCGCGTCGGCCTTGGTCAAGATCGATCTCGAGGGCAATATCAAGCAGGATACGCCCTATTTCATCAATCCCGCCGGCTTCACGATCCATAGCGCGGTTCACAGCGCCCGCGAAGATGCAGGGTGCGTGATCCATGTCCACACGCCGTACGGCATCGCTGTATCTGTCCAGAAGGCGGGCCTCCGCCGCTACACGCAATTTGCGATGCAGGTCCATGATGACCTCGCCTATCATGACTATGAAGGCATCGCGCTCGATCTCGACGAGCGGGATCGCCTGATCAATGATCTCGGCGAGAACAACCTGCTGATCCTGCGCAACCACGGTACCCTAACCGTTGGCGAGAATTGTGCGATTGCCTTTCTGCGCATGTATATTCTGGAAAATGCCTGCAAGACGCAGATATTGGCGCAATCGGTCGGCGGTGAAGAGCATCTGCACGAGGATAGTGAAGATATGGGGCATCGCGTGTTCCAGCAAGCCTCTCCCGCTTTCCAGAGAGGGTTGGGCGACAATCTGATCTGGCCGGGCCTGATGCGCAAGCTGAAGCGCACCAATCCGGGGCATGATCACTAGGTCCAGACTCTATAGATCGAAGGGCAGGCGGGAGAGTATCTCGACCTTTTTATCCGCAAAAACGGCGGACCCGAGCTCCTGTTTCTTCTCCATCAGGTAGACATCGCGCTTTCGCACCATCTCGATGATCGGCTCATGAAAATGGTGGACGGCTGCGGTTAGCCATTCGTTGACCAGCGGGTCGC